>NZ_NCTE01000382.1 GCF_002114215.1 Streptomyces sp. 13-12-16
TCCCGCGGTTTCCGCGCCTACCTGCGGCGACGCGGCATCGCGCACACCATTCCCGAGAAGGCCGACCAGCGGCGGCACCGACTGCGGCGCGGGAGCCGCGGCGGTCGACCGCCAGGATTCGACCGGGAGACCTACCGCCGGCGCAACCTCGTCGAGCGCTGCTTCAACCGGCTCAAGGGCTTCCGCGGCATCGCGACCAGATACGACAAGACCGCCACCTCATACGAGGCAGCGGTCAGTCTCGCGTCGCTCCTGCTCTGGGCAAGATCCGTTTGAAGACGGACCCTAGTGCGCGGGATTTACGTATCTCACCTAACCGTCAAGTCGGGATGACCGGGGCGGCTAGATGTACGAGCGAGGCCGCCCCGGGGGCCCGAGTCCGTAAGGACGGTGCGACGATCAGCGCCTTCTTGGTCCTGCTGTCGGCAAGCGCGGCGAGGTACCGCTCTGCGTCGAGTGCGACCTGGCGGCCACCGCCAGCGGCCCTGATGCTCTGGCGGTAGGTGTGGTCGACGACATCGGCCGGCGACGGCACCGGGGATGCTGGTGCGCGTGGAGGGCGAGACGACCTTGCTGTCGGTCGCGGTGCGGTCCGCGTCCCTCCGGCCTGAGAGTCGACCCGAACCCCTGAGTCGCAAGTTGCAGCGACAGTGGCAGGCGGGTGATCTAATGTTGCCGCTGCCTCACCTGATCTTAGTGGATTGGCATCTGGTTCCATGTGGGATTGCCGGTCCCGTCTCAGGTAACGCTGTCCGTCAGTCGAATCGGATCAACGGCGTTTGCCTAGCTCTGGAAGGCCACCCGAAACCACTGCGCGGACGACAAGTTTGTCTCGCTCACTCTTCCAGCGTTCGACCTGCGCGGCCCGCTGGTTCGCGAGTTCCTCGGCACGCTCGGTATGCTGCATCGCTCGCCTGACGCGCAGTTTCTCCGACGCATCGCGCTCAGCCTGCTCGTGCGCCAGCCGCTCCGCTCGCTGCTCCGGGGCCTCAACTCTGCGATTGCGGAACCGTCGACGCCACGAACGGGCTTCCTTCAGGGCCTTCTGCTCGGCTTTGCCGTCTCCTGCTTGACGAGCCGCTATGGCACGCCCCAAGGCATCGCGGTACAGCACCTGGAAGTGGTTGTAGTGATCTCTGCTGATCGTCGCCATCGGTCTCCCGCCCCCAGATCTGCGATGTCCCCCGACCTCTACGGTGGGTCACGCCGGTTGTCGAGCGTAGTTGAAATGCCGGCGTGACGCCTGACCGACAACTAACCTCCGCGGATCAGGTCGAACCTGTACACCACTTCGTTGGACGTAACCGTGCCCGGTCTGTAATGGCTGATGGTTCGTCGGTGAGGCTTCGGGCGAGAACCGTCCGTCCGCATCGCCCTGCTCAATGACCCAGGTGGGGTGGTCGTCGGACGCCGCTCCTTGTAAGGCGTGTATGGCCACGGGACCTTCATACGAGCGTGTTGGTAGCAGGATGCGGTCCCGGGCACCCGTCTTCCCAGAGAGGGCCCGACACCGTGGTCATCATCGCGCGCCTGCTGCTGCCGATAGCCGCCCACCCCGCGTCGAGCCCACCGCCACCAGCCCCGAGGCACTGCGCGAGGAGGTCGAACGGAGCCGCGTCAAGCTCGGGGAGACGGTCGAGGCGCTCGCCGCGGAGACCGCCGTCAAAGCGCGCACCCAGGAGAAGGCCGCCAAGCAAGCCGCTGCGGAAGGTATCGTCAAACAGATTCAGGGGGTGGGCCATTGAGGCATTTGACCATTCGTGTGGCTTGGCACGACACCGCGTGGGACGGGAGGGTCTGCGCTGCGCCGAGTCGTAATGGCTACTGCACCGACCTGCAGCGGATCCGGGTCGAGCGCGACGACGCCGCTGAGGATGCGCACGCCGGGAGGGACGTGTCCACTCTGTCGGCGGAGGCGATGCCCCCATGTCAGGCAGAGTCCGGCCTCTTCATGAACCCGCGGCCATGGACCCGGTACATCGACCATCCGTACACCACCGTGGAGCAGGCCAAGGGCACACACGGCGCGCTCCGGACGGCCAAGGTGCTTGTGCCGCCGTTCTCGACGTTCGCCACGCCGTTCTCGTGGATGTTGAAGGAGCGGCAGAGCCGCATCGATGAGCGTCTACCGGAAGGCTTGCTGCCGCCGGAGGGCCATGCGCCCTTTCCCACACCCTGGGTTTTCTCCGGTCCGCGTCAGCAGGCGCTGCTCGATCATGTCTTCGGTCAGGTCACGCGTGGCAGGTCACTCGCGTTGTTCTATACGAAGTCCGGCCATCCCCTCGGTGACCACATCCCTCGACTGGTAGTTGGCGTGGGCAGGGTGACAGACGTCGGTCGCCTGCTGCCGTTCCCGCAACGCGGAGTTGACGGTCGGCTTGTCGACAGCCCTTACCCGGCCTGGGACAGGCTGGTCAGTCACTCCATCCGTCCCCAAGGCGAAAAGGGCCTGCTGCTGCCTTACCATGCCTACCTGGCTTCGACGGGTGATCCGGCCGAGGACGCCCGGCGGCGTGCGCTGCTCTCCGAAGTCGCCGTGGGGGTCGACAACGCGCATGTCAACGCCTTCTCGTATGGCGCCGAGCTGGCAGGTCCGGATGTCGCGCTCGCCACGCTTGTTCGCTGCCAGGAAGCGGTCCGGGCGATCCGCGCCCATGGCATCGCGCTGGGCCCATGGGAGGCACGCGAGGACTGGCTGAACGAGCGCATCGCCGAGGCGTGGACCGATCGAGGTGCCTTCCCGGGCGCCGGCGCGGCGCTGGAAGCGCTGGGTCTGCGGTTGGGAAGCAGCCTGGTACGGGAGCTTCGGGCCTCGGGGACGCTGGCATCGGACGAAAACCCGTGGCCACTGCTCGGGGCGCTCCTCGAGGGCCGCGCGAAGTCGCCCAGCCCGGCCTACGACGCGCCACTCCGCAATGCCAGCGGCACATGGCGCCACGTGGCATCAAACCCGGCCAAGCGGGACCTCCTTCATCTTCTGTCCCGATTCGACCTTACGCTGGAGGCCGCTGCTCGCTGGTTCAGGTCGGAAGAGCGGAACCGAGCGACGCTCACTCCTATCGATGACCCCACTCTCCTGGCCAACCCCTACCGGATCAGCGAAGCAGACCTCGGAGATCAGAATGATCCGCCGGTGCCGCTCAGCACCATCGATCTCGGTGTCTTCCCGGACGACACCATCAGCGTCAAGCACCCGTTGCCGACGTGCACATCGGCCTTCGGTGACACTCTGGACCCACGGCGGGTTCGCGCGGGTCTGGTCGACGTTCTGCGCCGGGCCGCGGAGGACGGCGACACGCTTATGTCCGCCGATGAAGCGGTCACCCGCCTCGCCGGTCTGCGGGTGGGGCGGCCGCCAGTAGTCCCCGTCCACTGGCTTGAGGGCAACAGGGATGTCCTCGCCGAGGAGGTGCAGGTCCTGGACCTCCTCGCCGATCCAGACGGTGGGGCAGTGTTGCCGGCAGTGCAGCTGACCAACCGCGGTGAGACCGCGAAGTACTTAGCGAGGGTCCTCGGAAAACGGGCGGGCAAACCTGTGCCCAGCACCGGAGAGGACTGGACTGCGCTGCTCCGGGCTCGGCTTGCGGAGCAAGAGGTCACCGTCGCCGATGGCGACGAGCGGGCTCGGACGGCGTTGGCGGAGCAGGCCGCCGCGCTCGAAAGGATCACGACGCGGCGTCTCGCTGTGC
The DNA here is from genome assembly GCF_002114215.1 of Streptomyces sp. 13-12-16. Taxonomy (GTDB): domain Bacteria; phylum Actinomycetota; class Actinomycetes; order Streptomycetales; family Streptomycetaceae; genus Streptomyces. Next base: position 3,690 of record NZ_NCTE01000382.1, read on the forward strand.
TGGTCGGACGCGCCGGTACGGGTAAGACCACCGTGCTCGGTGCTCTCCAGCGGAGCCGGTACCTGCAATCCGGCGGCATGCTCTTCCTCGCTCCGACGGGCAAGGCCACGGTCCGCCTGGGACAGAAGACCGGCACCAGGGCCTACACAGTGGCGCAGTTCCTTCACCAGCACAACCGGTTCGACGGCTTGCGACAGCGGCCGTTGTTCTCCCCGCCGAAGGGTACAGCCGCAGTGCCCACGGCAGGTGTGGCCACCGGGTACGGGACAGTCGTCATCGACGAGTGCTCGATGCTGAGCGAGGACGACTTGCGCGCGTGTCTGGAGGCGCTCGATCTGGGTGTCACCAAACGGCTCATTCTGGTGGGGGACCCGAACCAGCTGCCACCCATTGGTCCAGGTCGCCCGTTCGCCGATTTGGTTTCCTACCTTGAGGCGGCCGACGAGACGGTGCGCGCGTGCGAAGAGCGCGGAAGCGACCCTGACCGGGCGGTGGCCGCGCGGGCCGGTGCGCTGGCCCGACTGACGGTCGAGCTGCGCACGGCGGCGGGTGCGCCGAGCGCTGCACTGCGGCTTGCCTCTTGGTACACGGCCGAGCAACAGCGCGTGGACGCCGACGACATCCTGTCCGAGCTTGCTCCGGGGGGCACCGGCCCAGCGGGGTACGGGACCGTCTCGGCACCGGCGGACACGACGGTCGGCGGCGGCGCAGGAGCGGGTAGCGATCTGGTCATCCGGTACTGGAACACGGCCGAGGAGCTGGATACGGCGGTCTTGGAGACCCTCGTGGACGCCCTCGACCTCAGCGGGCCGCGGGACATCGAAGGGTTCAACAAGGCACTCGGCCTGACCTCCGAGGGCTGGGTGCCCTTCGACGACCATAGTGGCGCCCACAAGTTCCAGGTGTTGTCGCCAGTACGTATGGGGCCGCACGGAGTGCACGAACTCAACCGGCTGTTGCAACGGACGTTCAGAGGATCGGAACTCGACCGGGCCCGCCGATGGGGTCGCACGCTCGGCCCCGAAGAGATCGTGGACAGGGACAAGGTCATCCTGCTGCAGAACGGCGAACGCACCGGCTACGACCACGGCCGCAACCAGCGCACACGGCCGACTTACCTGGCCAACGGAGAGGTTGGGCTGGTCAGCCCGAGGAGAGGGCCGCGAAGCCTGTCGGTCGCGTTCGCCGACCGTGAGCAGGTGCGGTTCGACTTCAGCTCGAAGGACGTGCCGAGGTCCGGTGGCGGCGCTCTCGAACTCGCCTATGCCCTGACCGTCCACAAGGCGCAAGGCAGCGAGTTCGACACAGTGATTGTCGTGATCCCCGCCACGGGCCGCTTGATGAGCCGGGAACTGCTCTACACGGCGCTGACCCGTGCCAAGACCCGGCTCGTGCTCCTCGTCGAGGGGACCGACACAGCAGGTCTGCTCTCCCTCGCCGCTCCGGACCGCTCGGAGACCGCACGGCGCAACACCAACGTCTTCTCCGATGCGGTCCGCCGAGCCGACCTCGGCGTGCCGTTCGCCGACCACCTCATCCACCGCACGAGCGGCGGACTGTACGTGCGGAGCAAGAGCGAGCTGATCATCGCAAACTTGCTGGAGCACGAAGGGGTCCCCTTTGCGTACGAGCGCAAACTTCCGGGAGAGTTCACCGGCGGTTACCGGCTTCCCGATTTCACCTTCACCACTGATGACGGGGACACCATAGTGTGGGAGCACCTCGGGATGCTCGACCGCGACGATTACCGGGCCGGCTGGGAACGGAAGCGGCAGTGGTACGAGGCCAACGGCTTCATCGAGGGGCAGAACCTGTTCACGTCGTCCGAATCCCACGGGCCCCGGGTAGGACTGTCGATGCCCGATCTGCACACGACGCTCGACGGGGTGCGCGCGGCACTGGAGAGCGACTACTGACGCGCACGCCGGGCCGTTGGCACAGCCAGTCAGCGACCCATCCCCGGAAACCAACGTTTTTCCCCCGGCTCCAGTGGTCCGCGTGGGGCCCCTTCATGTCGCTGACGACGGGCGCCAGAAAGTGGCTCGCTTGCTGGCGGCGGAGGGCGGGCAGCGGCACGTGGTGCCCCTGCGAGAGGACGTGCTCGACTGCCCGTAGAGCGGAGCTGGCCACGGTGGAGGGTGCCGGTGTGCGAGGCCCACCATGGCCGTGGACGCGCATGGTGTTGTCGTGACCGGCGGTGGCGAGCAGGCCCCCGTCGGGGGAGAAGGCGACCGACCAGACCTGATCGGTGTGCCCGTCGAGCGGTTCGCCGACCGGCAGCCCGGTCGCGGGATGCCACAGCCGCACGGTCCTGTCCCGGCTGGCCGTGGCCAGCAGCCGGCCGTCCCGGGAGAACTCCGCCGACACGACCGGGCCCGTGTGCACCGGCGGCGCGTAGGCGAGGGCGTAGCGGGGCGAAGGCGCTGCCGTGGGCGAGGTCTCCGGTGGACCGCTCACCCCGGTCGCGGCGGCTGCCATCGCGCGTGTGTTCAGCACCGGCGGCAGCCTTCCGGCCCTGCGCACCCTCATCGGATGATCACCGGCACCACCGCTCCAGCTGTGAACGGCTCCGCGCCGAGCGGGCGCGCGGTGTTCAGGGGCGGGGGACTTCCGAGTGCTTGAGCTTCTGCCCGGACCAGGTTTTTTCGCTTGCAGGGCATGTGGTGCTGTCGCTGGACGCGTGTCAGAATTTGTCTCACCCCCTTTGTCTCTCGAGATGGTCGTCTCACGTCTTCATCGGAGGATCCCGAGTTGGGGCAGATCGACACCCGCCTCATCCAGACCGCGGTCATCGGAGGCCGCGACTCGGACCAGCCGGTGATTCTTCCTGAACAACCGCATAACTTAGATGAGTTCATCCGGCAGTTCGGGAGGGACGACTTCTGGTGCGGCACGCTGCTCGGCGGCTGCGGAGAACCGCTGCGTCCCAAACGGTATGTGACGAGGGTCTGTCACTTCGCCCACGAAGCCGACCCCGCCCGCGGGGAGTGCCACCGAACCAGCCACAGCGCGGACGGCGCCGACCACCTGTTCGTCAAAACCCATGTCACTCGCTGGTTGGCCGGACAGGGGTACGCGGCCCAGGGTGAACTGCGCAGCTTCGGGCACTGCCACGGCGATGCCGTGGACTTCCGGCTGCCTCGCACTAGAACGCATCTCCGCTTCGAGCTCCACTCGGACGACTACCGGAGCTGGCGCAAGGCGGCGGACAGTCTGGGCGCGAAGGAAGGCCGCATCGAGTGGGTCTTCGGCCGGGACGACGCGCTCGCTCGCGACATGATGGCGCGTCGCGGGTATGCCCTCCTCGTGCGGTGCGAGACCGAGGGCAATGACCGTCGCGTGTTCATCGGCACCGCGACCGACGGGAAGAAAACGCCCTGGGTTCCGCTGGAGCACTGCCGGATGACCGAGAGCGGCCTCGTCACACCCGCGCTCGAGGAGCTGCGTGCCGAGGGGGTGCTCCGCGCCGCCGGCATCGGCCGCGAGCCGTTTCCCGGCAGCGTGGCCCTTCCCCGCGGACAAGTCGTGTTCGCGGTGGACACGGAAGCGGCACCCCTGGCCTCGTCACCGTTGGCCATGCTTGGCAGGCGTCTAATTCCTGGCTTCGTCAAGCCGGCGGGAAGCCGCATCGTCCGGGCCCACCTGTCCCTGCCCGACACGGTGCCTCCTCCCACGGACCAGTACGTCTACCAGCTCGCGGGTTCGGTCCGGCTGCTGGTCACGGACGTCGTCGAGGAAAACGGCTCCTCGTGGGCGGTCCGAGCCGACGCCCTGGTACGGCTCAACGGCCTGGAGGCGGAACGCACCGGGTTGTGGCGTCCCAGCGTCGCGCTCGACGAGAAGTACGTCCCGGCGGCCCGCGCCTCCAGTGCTTGTGAGCGGACCCCCCTCACCGAATGCGCGCCCGGCGGGCCCAAGGCGCCGGAGACCGCACAGGGGAAGGCGGCCGACGAGCTCAGGAAGGTGCTGGAGGAGGTCGCGGCGAAGGGTGCCACGATCACGTGGAGCGATCTGGCCAAGAGGCTAGGCAGGTGGGTCCACGACCTGCCGAACACCGGGCGCCAGGAACTGCTGGTCGAGGTGGACAGGCCGCGGGTGCCCGATCACCCGCTGCTGAGCGTCCTTGTCGTCACCCACATGGGCAGGCCCCTTTGGTATCTGGGCCAGGTGCTGAGCCGCCTCGGAGCCGCCGAACCGGCCTCGGAGTTCGCCCTGCAGCAGTGGGCGGCGGCCGAGACCAGGAAGACGCACGAGGCGTACAGACACCGGAGGGCACGCGCGTCGGTCGCTCCGCCGTCCGCTGCGAAGCGGCCGGCCGCCGGGGAGCGGGCACCGTTCGGGAGCGACGTGGACCAGGCACACCGAAGACGCGCGGAGATGAGGGAGAAGCTGGAGGAGGCGTCGAGGACCCGGGCCCGGACGAAGGGGACGCGAGCCCAGCGCCTGGCACAGGCGATTCGGCAAGGAGAAGAGCATCTGCGCCGGTACGAAGAAGTCCGCTCCCAGAGGAGGGCCCTCCGTGACTGGCTAGGAGAGGGCGACCGCGTCCTGGACCTCCTCATCGGTCTGATCGGCCGCCCCATTACCGTCACCCCGGCCAGGGTGGAGCGTCGGGCCGTCGCTCCCGACCTGAAACCGGCCAAGGCTCTTGAACCGAAGCCGGTCGAGAAGAAGGATCCGAACCTCAGGAAGATCCGACGCCTGCTCGGTGAACTGGACCGGACCCATGGGCACCGGCCCACCCAGGACCTGCTGCGGCTGCTCGACGAGATCGGGAAACATCGCGATCAGCTCGCCCGACCACTGCCCGCCGCGGAAACCAAGCTCGTCGAGCGGTGGCAGAGCAGGCTGGAGGACCGAAGGTCCGCCGAGCGCTCCGCCCAGGCGGCCGCCGCCTCGCGGAACACATCGGCGCGGACGGGACGCACCGCCGAGCCACCGCAAGACGACCGCCTGCCGGCCGAGAGGATCGAGAAGCTGGCCCCCACGGTCCGCGACATCCTCGAAGAACTGGCCCGCGCCGACGGCACTCCTCTGAGCTGGGGCGACCTCCGGCTTCGGGCGGGTGGGCAGCTCCCGTTCCTGCACCCCGACGACCAGGTCGCGTTGCTTGTCGTGGTGGATCGGGGCACACCGGCTGACGAGCCGCTCCTGTCCACACTGGTCGACAATTCCGTAGCCGCCCCGCACCGGCTCTACCGCCAGGTGCGCCTCGGTCTCGGTCGGGAGCCCGTCCCTGATACGGAGCTCGAGACTCATCGAGCCGTGGAGGCTCTGCGGTTGCGGCAGATCTGGCGTTACCGGCGGTGAGTGGGTAGCCCTTCCGGCTCCCGCGACGGGGCGAGCGCGAAGCCATGTGCGTCATGCTTCGACCGGCGTCGTCAGCACCGCCCAGACGGTCTTGCCACAGGGTGGGTAGGGGACGGTATCCCAATGCCGCCGACTCTCGACATGACTGATGAGACGTCAGGTAAGTCAGCATCCACTCAGCATCAGTCCCGTACGGCTCCTCGCGCGTGCGCCCGGTCGGTGGCTTCGCGGCAGCCTGCTGGCGCAGAAATACGCAGGCGGCAAGCCTGGTCACAGCAACGCACGATTTTCCTGGAGGTCTTCGAGCCGAAGGCATGCCGATGTACAGTGAGGGACGCCCCTGACCTGCAGAAAGTTGGCGGGGAGCCGTCTTCTAGGAGTCTAAAGTGCTGCGAACTTTGATCAAGTCCAAGATCCATCGCGCCACCGTCACCCAGGCCGACCTGCACTACGTGGGATCCGTGACGATCGACGCCGAGCTGCTCGATGCCGCCGATCTGCTGCCCGGCGAGCTCGTGCACATCGTGGACATCACCAACGGGGCACGGCTGGAGACGTACGTCATCGAGGGGGAACGCGGATCCGGGGTGATCGGGATCAACGGGGCCGCCGCCCATCTCGTCCAGCCCGGTGATCTGGTGATCATCATCAGTTACGCTCAGGTGACCGACGCCGAGGCGCGGGCGCTGGAGCCCCGGGTGGTGCACGTGGACGGCGACAACCGCATCGTGTCCCTGGGGGCCGACCCGTCCGAGCCGGTGCCGGGGTCGGACCAGGAGCGCAGCCCGGGGGCCGTCACCACGGCCTGACCGGCGCAGACCGAGGCAGGAGCGTGAAGTGGCCATGGGTGACATCGGGATCCGTGACGACCGGGCGGCGGGCCGGCTCGAGGCGGTGGCGGACGGCGGGGTCGTCGGGCGGATCGAGTACTTCGTCCTCGACGCACCCGAACGCGCGCTCGTGCCGGTGCACACCGTCGTCGAGCCCGCCCACGAGGGCAAGGGCATCGCGGGCTCCCTCGCCCGCGAGCTCTATGCCGTCGCCGCCCGCGAGGACAGTGCCGTCGCCCCGCTCTGCCCGTACGTCGCCAAGTGGGCCGAGCGTCACGCCGACGACGCTCCGGCGGCCGGGCCGGAGCTGATCCGGGCGGCGAAGGAGTGGCTGGCGGCGCATCCCGGACGGTTCTGAAGTCCACGTGCTCGCACTGCTGCACACCTCACCCGTCCACGTGCCCGTCTTCGACGCGCTGCGCGACCAGGACCATCCCGGACTGGAGGCGCGGCACCTCGTCGCCGAGGACCTGCTGGAGCGTGCCCGCGTCCACGGCCCCGCGACGGTCGCCGACGACGTACGGGCGAGGGTGCGCGAGGCCGTCGACAAGGGCGCCCGGGCCGTGTTGTGCACCTGCTCGACCATCGGCGGGGTCGCCGAGGCGGCCGCCGCCGGGGCCGGCGTTCCGGTTCTGCGTGTCGACCGGCCGATGGCCGCCGCGGCCGTGGCGGCCGGGACGCGTGTCGTCGTCCTCGCCGCCCTGGAGAGCACGCTGCGGCCGACGGTGATGCTGGTCGAGGAGGAGGCC
>NZ_NCTE01000383.1 GCF_002114215.1 Streptomyces sp. 13-12-16
GTCGAGCCAGCCCCTCAGCTGCGCGAGGCGGTCGTCGGTCCAGCCGGTGGTGCCGACGACGGCGTGGATGCCGTGGCGCACGCAGAAGTCGAGGTTGCCCATGACCGAGGCGGGGGTGGTCAGCTCCACGGCGACCTGGGCGCCGTTCTCGGCCAGGGTCTCCAGCTTGTCGTCCCGGCCGAGGGCGGCCACCAGCTCCATGTCGTCGGCGGCCTCGATGGCCCGTACCGCCTCGGAACCGATCCGGCCCTTCGCACCGAGGACCGCCACGCGCAGCTTGCTCATGTTCCTTGTTTCCTTACCGGGATGGGTCAGGCGACGGCGTCGTGCAGGCGGGACGCCTGCTTGTCCTTGAGCGGGCCGATGACCGACAGGGAGGGTCGCCGTCCCAGGACGTCGCGGGCGACCGAGCGGACGTCGTCCGGGGTCACCGAGGCTATCCGGGCCAGCATGTCGTCGACCGACATCTGCTCGCCCCAGCACAGTTCGCTCTTGCCGATACGGTTCATCAGCGCGCCGGTGTCCTCGAGGCCGAGGACGGTGGAGCCCCTGAGCTGGCCGACGGCGCGCTCGATCTCGTCGTCGGGGAGTCCGTGTTCGGCGACGTGGTCGAGTTCGTCGCGGCAGATCTTCAGCACGTCGTGCACCTGGGAGGGCCTGCAGCCCGCGTACACGCCGAACAGGCCGCAGTCGGCGAAGCCGGAGGTGTACGAGTACACGCTGTAGGCCAGTCCGCGCTTCTCCCTGACCTCCTGGAAGAGGCGGGACGACATGCCGCCGCCGAGGGCGGTGTTCAGCACGCCCAGGGCCCAGCGCCGCTCGTCGGTGCGGGACAGGCCCGGCATGCCGAGGACGATGTGCGCCTGTTCCGTCTTGCGGCCGATGAGCTCGACCCGGCCGGCGGTGCGCAGCGCGCGCGAGCCGCCGCGCGGGGCGATCGGTTCGGCGGCGGCGTTCTTGAGGGCGCCGGCCTTCTCGAAGGCGGCGCGGACCTGGCGTACGACCTTGTTGTGGTCGATGTTGCCGGCGCAGGCGACCACGAGGTGGGTCGGGTCGTAGTGCTTCTTGTAGAAGCGGCGGATGCGGTCGGCGGTGAGGGCGTTGACCGTGTCGACCGTGCCGAGGACGGGGCGGCCGAGGGGGTTGTCGCCGAACATGGTGTGCGCGAACAGGTCGTGCACGCAGTCGCCCGGGTCGTCCTCGGTCATCGCGATCTCTTCGAGGATGGCGCCGCGTTCGACGTCGACGTCCTCCTCCTGGATCAGCGAGCCGGTCAGCATGTCGCACACCACGTCGATGGCGAGCGGCAGGTCGGTGTCGAGCACGCGCGCGTAGTAGCACGTGTACTCCTTGGCCGTGAACGCGTTCATCTCGCCGCCGACGGCGTCGATGGCGGAGGAGATGTCCAGGGCGGACCGGCGGGAGGTGCCCTTGAAGAGCAGGTGCTCCAGGTAGTGGGTGGCGCCGTTCAGGGCCGGGGTCTCGTCGCGGGAGCCGACGTGGGCCCAGATGCCGAAGGTCGCCGAGCGGACCGAGGGCAGCGTCTCGGTGACGATGCGCAGGCCGCCGGGGAGGGTGGTCCTGCGGACCGTACCGATGCCGTTCTCGCCCTTGATCAGGGTTTGGGTACGGGCGACGGCCCGCGCCTCCGAGGAGGTGCGGGCCGTCGTCTTGGCGCTACGGGACGTCACTGGTCGGCGTCGTCCTTCTTGTCGTTGTCGGAGGCGCCCTCTTCACCCTCGATCACGGGGATCAGGGAGAGCTTGCCGCGGGAGTCGATCTCGGCGATCTCGACCTGGACCTTCTGGCCCACGCCGAGGACGTCCTCGACGTTCTCCACGCGCTTGCCGCCGGCCAGCTTGCGGATCTGCGAGATGTGCAGCAGGCCGTCCTTGCCGGGGAGCAGGGAGACGAAGGCGCCGAACGTCGTCGTCTTCACGACCGTGCCCAGGTAGCGCTCGCCGACCTCGGGCATCGTCGGGTTGGCGATGCCGTTGATGGTCGTACGGGCGGCCTCGGCGGAGGGGCCGTCGGCGGCGCCGATGTAGATGGTGCCGTCGTCCTCGATGGTGATCTCGGCGCCGGTGTCCTCCTGGATCTGGTTGATCATCTTGCCCTTGGGGCCGATGACCTCGCCGATCTTGTCGACCGGGATCTTCACGGTGATGATCCGCGGCGCGTTCGGGGACATCTCGTCCGGCGTGTCGATCGCTTCCATCATCACGTCGAGGATGTGGAGGCGGGCGTCACGGGCCTGCTTGAGGGCGGCGGCCAGGACGGAGGCCGGAATGCCGTCCAGCTTGGTGTCGAGCTGGAGGGCGGTCACGAACTCCTTGGTGCCGGCGACCTTGAAGTCCATGTCGCCGAAGGCGTCCTCCGCACCGAGGATGTCGGTGAGGGTGACGTAGTGCGTCTCGCCCTCGATCTCCTGGGAGATCAGACCCATGGCGATACCGGCGACCGGGGCCTTCAGCGGCACACCGGCGTTCAGCAGCGACATGGTGGAGGCGCACACGGAGCCCATGGACGTCGAGCCGTTGGAGCCGAGGGCCTCGGACACCTGGCGGATCGCGTAGGGGAACTCCTCGCGCGTCGGCAGCACCGGCACGAGCGCGCGCTCGGCGAGGGCGCCGTGGCCGATCTCGCGGCGCTTCGGGGAGCCGACGCGGCCGGTCTCGCCGGTGGAGTACGGCGGGAAGTTGTAGTTGTGCATGTAGCGCTTGCGGGTCACCGGGGAGAGGGTGTCCAGCTGCTGCTCCATGCGGAGCATGTTGAGGGTGGTGACGCCCAGGATCTGGGTCTCGCCACGCTCGAACAGCGCCGAGCCGTGCACGCGCGGGATGGCCTCGACCTCGGCGGCCAGGGTGCGGATGTCGGTGACACCGCGGCCGTCGATGCGCTTCTTCTCCTTGATGACGCGCTCACGGACCAGGGACTTGGTCAGCGAGCGGTACGCGGCGGAGATCTCCTTCTCGCGGCCCTCGAACTCCGGCAGGAGCTTCTCGGCGGCGAGCGCCTTGACGCGGTCCAGCTCGGCCTCGCGCTCCTGCTTGCCGGCGATGGTCAGCGCGGAGGCGAGCTCCGGCTTGACGGCACCGGTGAGCGCCTCGAGGACGTCGTCCTGGTAGTCCAGGAAGATCGGGAACTCGCCGGTCGGCTTGGCGGCCTTGGCGGCGAGGTCGGCCTGGGCCCGGCAGAGCACCTTGATGAAGGGCTTCGCGGCCTCCAGACCGGCGGCGACGACCTCCTCGGTCGGCGCCTCGGCGCCGCCCTCGACCAGCTTGATGGTCTTCTCGGTGGCCTCGGCCTCGACCATCATGATCGCGACGTCGCCGTCCTCCAGGGTGCGGCCCGCGACGACCATGTCGAAGACGGCGTCCTCGAGCTCGGAGTGCGTCGGGAACGCCACCCACTGGCCGTTGATCAGCGCGACGCGGACGCCGCCGATCGGGCCGGAGAAGGGCAGACCGGCCAGCTGCGTGGACGCGGAGGCGGCGTTGATCGCCACGACGTCGTACAGGTGGTCGGGGTTGAGCGCCATGATCGTGGCGACGACCTGGATCTCGTTGCGCAGGCCCTTCTTGAAGGACGGGCGCAGCGGGCGGTCGATGAGGCGGCAGGTGAGGATGGCGTCCTCGGAGGGCCGGCCCTCGCGGCGGAAGAAGGACCCGGGGATGCGGCCCGCGGCGTACATCCGCTCCTCGACGTCCACCGTGAGGGGGAAGAAGTCGAGCTGGTCCTTGGGGTTCTTGGAGGCGGTGGTGGCCGACAGCACCATGGTGTCGTCGTCCAGGTAGGCCACGGCGGAGCCGGCGGCCTGGCGGGCCAGGCGGCCCGTCTCGAAGCGGATGGTGCGGGTGCCGAAGGAACCGTTGTCGATGACGGCCTCGGCGTAGTGGGTCTCGTTCTCCACTAGCGTTTTCTCCGTTACTTTGTCGTCTTTACGTCCCGCCTCGCCCGTGTGGCGGGGGGACGGGGGTGGAGAAGCGCTCCACTGGTGCGGGCCGGTCTTCGATCGAAGCTCCCGGGGATCACTCTCCCGGGGGCCACTACCGAGGACCGGCGGCGGCGAGGTGCGCTTCTCCTCGTGCGTCGTTCGTACCTATTGCGTTGTGCTACCACACTACAAAGGTGCGGTGACAGTCCGCACGTACAGCAAAGGGAGCGGTCCCCTTTCCTCGGGAACCGCTCCCTTCACGGCGTCTTACTTGGCGCCCGCCGCACCGCGGCGGATGCCGAGGCGGTCGACCAGCGCACGGAAGCGCTGGATGTCCTTCTTGGCGAGGTACTGCAGCAGCCGGCGGCGCTGACCGACCAGGATGAGCAGACCACGGCGGGAGTGGTGGTCGTGCTTGTGGGTCTTGAGGTGCTCCGTCAGGTCGGAGATCCGACGGGAGAGCAGAGCGACCTGGACCTCGGGGGAGCCGGTGTCACCCTCCTTGGTACCGAACTCGGAGATGATCTGCTTCTTCACTGCGGCGTCGAGCGACACGCGTACTCCTCATAGTCTGTGAGTGGCCACCGAGCGCCCCCGGTCTTCTTCTCGGGGGGTCTTCCATGACTCGGAAGGCGGGGATCCGCTGGGCGCGGCCTCCGGAGCGAGCCCGCTCCGGGGGTGCGTACACAAACGGCCGTCACTCAGCGTACCAGGCTGTAGCGGGGGTCTTTCCCCCGGTCCGCCGAACCGGCCGGGCCGGACGCCGCAGGCCACTAGGGTGAGCGCTCGGATCGGTTCGCACGTCGGGAAGGGGTCGCTGCGGCATGGCGGAGACGGCTGAGGAGATCAAGGCACGCAAGGAGCGGGAGAGGGACGAGCTCTACGCCCTCGACATCTCCGGTGTCGAGTGGCACAGCGCGCCGGGCACCGAGGAGCACGAGGAGCGGGTCGAGATCGCGTACCTGCCCGGCGGTGCCGTGGCCATGCGGTCCTCGCTCGACCCGGACACGGTGCTGCGGTACACGGAGGCGGAGTGGCGGGCCTTCGTACTGGGGGCGCGGGACGGCGAGTTCGACCTGGAGTCGACGCCGGGCGACGGAGGGTCCACCGCGGCCTCCGAGTGATGCGGAGACAGGACGACGGGCGGTACGCGTGCGTGCCGCCCGTTGCCGTGCGCGTCAACGAGCGTACGCCCGGGGCGGGTTGGTGGTGTCACGCATGTGATGGATCAAATGGGCCGCCTGTTGACCGTTGCATGAGTGTTGAGCGAGTTCGCCCACATAAGTAGCGAAATTTGTACGGCCTTTGGCCGCGGCACGTGGGGCGGAACAACCCGTGCCGAGGGGCGGGCGGGGCTGACGGGGTGGGGCTACTGGTGATTAGGCTGGTACCCGGCGCGACGCCAGAACCCGTGAACCGGGCCCCGGCGTCCTACGGGGAGGGCACATGGTCGCCCCCAGCACGCACGAGGGTGCTCGACCACACCAGGAGGAACTGTGAGCAGCGATCGGGACGGGACGCGCGGGGGCTGGGCGACACCCGGCGATGGCCAGCCCGACGCGGAGTCCGCCATCGAGACGACGGGCGAGTTCACCATCGACTACGCGCCGCCGGCCTGGTACACGCAGAACGCTTCGGGGAGTTCGGAGTCGGGGGCGTCGTCCGCTTCGTCGTCCTCCGGGCCCTCGCCCGCTTCGGCTCCTTCTGCTCCTTCCCCCAATGGGCCCGTTCCGCCGCTGCCGGGGCTGACTCCGCCGCCGCACGCGGTGGGGGCCGCGGGACCGTCGTCCCTTCCGGCGCAGCCGCCCGCGCCCGCGCCGGGGGCGCCCTTCACTCCGCCCGTGCCTGCACCGGGCGCCCCGTTCACGCCCCCC
>NZ_NCTE01000384.1 GCF_002114215.1 Streptomyces sp. 13-12-16
GCCTGCGCGCCCCCGGCCGCCGCTCGCTCGGCCGGGTCACCGGGTCGCCGGCGTCCAGCGCGGCCAGCCGGCGCCGCGTGCCGAAGTCGGCCAGGGCCTCCGCCAGCTTGTGGACCGACGGCTCCGGGGCCATCACGTCGACGCGCAGGCCGTGTTCCTCGGCCGTCTTCGCCGTCGCCGGGCCGATGCAGGCGATCACCGTCACGTTGTGCGGCTTGCCCGCGATGCCGACCAGGTTCCGGACCGTCGAGGACGACGTGAACAGGACCGCGTCGAAACCGCCGCCCTTGATCGCCTCACGGGTGTCCGCCGGGGGCGGCGACGCGCGGACCGTGCGGTAGGCGGTCACGTCGTCGACCTCCCAGCCCAGCTCGATCAGGCCCGCGACCAGCGTCTCCGTGGCGATGTCGGCGCGCGGCAGGAAGACGCGGTCGATCGGGTCGAAGACCGGGTCGTACGGGGGCCAGTCCTCCAGCAGGCCCGCCGCCGACTGCTCACCGCTCGGCACCAGGTCGGGCTTCACGCCGAAGGCGATCAGCGCGTTGGCCGTCTGCTCGCCCACCGCCGCGACCTTGATGCCCGCGAAGGCACGCGCGTCGAGGCCGTACTCCTCGAACTTCTCGCGGACCGCCTTCACCGCGTTGACCGACGTGAACGCGATCCACTCGTAGCGGCCCGTCACCAGGCCCTTGACCGCCCGCTCCATCTGCTGCGGGGTGCGCGGGGGCTCCACCGCGATCGTCGGGACCTCGTGCGGCACGGCGCCGTACGAGCGGAGCTGGTCGGAGAGCGACGCCGCCTGCTCCTTCGTCCGCGGGACGAGCACCTTCCAGCCGAACAACGGCTTGGACTCGAACCACGACAGCTGGTCGCGCCGGGCGGGGGCGCTGCGCTCACCGACCACGGCTATCACCGGCCGGCCGCCGTCCGGGGACGGCAGCACCTTCGCCTGCTTCAGCGTCTGCGCGATCGTGCCGAGCGTCGCCGCCCAGGTGCGCTGCCGGGTCGTCGTACCGGCGACGGTCACCGTCAGCGGGGTGTCGGGCTTGCGTCCGGCGGACACCAGTTCGCCCGCCGCGGCGGCCACGGAGTCGAGCGTGGTGGAGACGACCACCGTGCCGTCCGACGCCCCGACCTCCGTCCAGCAACGGTCCGAGGCCGTACGCGCGTCCACGAAGCGGACGTCCGCACCCTGGGCGTCACGCAGCGGCACACCGGCGTACGCGGGTACGCCGACCGCCGCCGCGACACCGGGGACGACCTCGAACGGCACCCCGGCCGAGGCGCACGCCAGCATCTCCTCGGCGGCGTACGCGTCGAGCCCGGGATCACCGGACACCGCACGCACGACCCGCCTGCCGCCCCGCGCGGCCTCCATGACAAGATGTGCCGCATCCCGCATCGCGGGGGCACTGGTGGTTGTTGACGCGCCGTCAACGACCGTCAGCTGGGGCGTGCCCGTGCCCGGATCCGACGTGTCGGAGTCCGTGTGCACTTCGGCGACGCCCTGCCTCGCGTGCGTGCGTACGACGTCGAGCACCTCGTGCTCGGCGACGAGGACGTCCGCGTTCGCCAGCGCCTCCACGGCGCGCAGGGTCAGCAGTCCCGGATCCCCGGGTCCGGCACCGAGGAAGGTGACGTGCCCGTGTTCCGGAGGGGCGGGAAGGGTGGTGGGGCTCACTGTGCTCGCTCCCCCATCAGACCGGCCGCGCCCTGCGTGAGCATCTCGGCGGCGAGTTCGCGACCGAGCGCCATCGCCGCCTCGTGCGTCTCGGGCACGGGACCGGTGGTGGACAGCTGCACCAGCGTCGAGCCGTCGGTCGAACCGACGACGCCGCGCAGGCGCATTTCCTTGACAATCTGCCTGTCGGCCCGGAAGTCCCCCCGCTCCAGCGGAGCCGAAAGTGGGGGAAGGTCGGCCAGCGCGCCCACAGGGGCGGAACAGCCGGCCTCCAGGGCGGCGAGCAGGGAACGCTCGGCCGTCACGGCGGCCCGCGTGAGCGGGTCGTCGAGTTCGGCGAGCGCGGCGATCAGCTCCGCGTCGTCCGCGGCGCATTCGACCGCCAGTGCCCCCTGGCCGGGAGCGGGCAGCACCGTGTCGACCGACAGGAAGTCGGTCACCTCGTCACTGCGTCCGATCCGGTTCATCCCGGCGGCGGCCAGCACCACGGCATCGAGTTCGCCCTTGCGGACGTACCCGATGCGGGTGTCGACGTTGCCCCGGATCGGAACCGTCTCGATGTCCATGCCGTGGCTGCGCGCGTACGCGTTCAGCTGCGCCATGCGGCGCGGCGAACCCGTACCGATGCGGGCGCCGCGCGGCAGGTCGGCGAGCTTCAGCGCGTCGCGCGTGACCATCACGTCGCGCGGGTCCTCGCGCACCGGGATGGCCGCCACGACCAGTTCGTCGGGCTGTGTGGTCGGCAGGTCCTTCAGCGAGTGCACCGCGAAGTCCACCTCGCCCCGCGCCAGTGCCTCGCGCAGCGCGGCCACGAACACACCCGTGCCGCCGATCTGCGCGAGGTGCTCGCGCGAGACGTCACCGTACGTGGTGATCTCGACGAGCTCGACGGGCCGTCCGGTCACCTGGCTCACGGCTTCCGCCACCTGCCCGGACTGGGCCATGGCGAGCTTGCTCCGCCTGGTCCCCAGCCTCAGTGCCTTCTCAGTCATGCCGGCCCTCGGTTCCTTGCGTTCTTCTCGGTGCTTTCCTCGGCTCGGGAGACGGAGGCCACCGTCTCGGGGTCGAGGTCGAACAGGGTGCGCAGCGCGTCCGCGTACCCGGCGCCGCCGGGCTCGGCCGCGAGCTGCTTGACCCGTACCGTCGGCGCGTGGAGCAGCTTGTCGACCACCCGCCGCACGGTCTGGGTGATCTCCGCGCGGTGCTTGTCGTCCAGGCCGGGAAGCCGCCCCTCCAGACGGGCGATCTCGCCGGCCACCACATCGGCCGCCATGGTGCGCAGGGCGACGACGGTCGGCGTGATGTGCGCCGCCCGCTGTGCCGCCCCGAACGCGGCGACCTCGTCGGAGACGATACGCCGCACCTGGTCCACATCGGCAGCCATCGGAGCGTCCGCGGAGGCTTCCGCGAGCGATTCGATGTCGACGAGACGCACGCCGGCCAGCCGGTGCGCCGCCGCGTCGATGTCGCGCGGCATCGCCAGGTCCAGCAGGAACAGCACGGGCTCGGGACGCGGCGGCTCGGCCACCGGCTCCGGGCGGCGCCGCTCGGGGATCCGGCCGACGGTGGACACGGTCGCGGCGAGCGCGCCGATCAGCTCGGCGTCGGTCTCCGGACCGCTGCGGCCGGTCCGACCGGTCCGGCCGCGGTCGACGGTCGTCCCCGCGGCCCACGCGGCGTGCTGCTCCAGCGTCGCCGCGTCCATTCCGGCGACGGCGGCCTCACCCATCACGGAGAAGCCGGGCCGTACGGCGGACAGGTCCAGCGGGCAGCCCTCCTCCGCGCCCACGGAGGTGGGCGGGAGCGGAGCCTCCTCGACCGGAGCCTCCTCGACCGGGGCGGCCCCGACGGCCGGCCGTTCGCCGACCCGGTCCTCGACGCCCGCGGCGATCGCGTCGGCCGTGAGGACCAGTCCCGTCGCGCCGGTGCAGGAGACGACGACGTCGGCACGTGTCAGCTCGAACGGCACCGATCCCATCGGGACCGCGCGGGCCAGCACGTCCGTGTCGTCGCCTTCACCGAGGATCCGCGCGAGGCGCTCGGCGCGCTCGGGCGTGCGGTTGGCGATCACGATCTCGCCGACACCGGCCCGGGCGAGCGTGGCCGCGGCCAGCGAGGACATCGAACCGGCGCCGATGACCAGCGCCTTCTTGCCCCGCGCCCACGCCTCGACGGGCGCTCCGACGGCGAGCTGCTCCAGGCCGAAGGTGACCAGGGACTGCCCGGCGCGGTCGATGCCGGTCTCGGAGTGGGCCCGCTTGCCGACCCGCAGTGCCTGCTGGAACAGGTCGTTCAGCAGCCGCCCGGCGGTGTGCAGTTCCTGCGCGCGGGCGAGCGCGTCCTTGATCTGGCCGAGGATCTGGCCCTCGCCCACGACCATCGAGTCCAGCCCGCAGGCCACCGAGAACAGGTGGTGGACGGCCCGGTCCTCGTAGTGCACATAGAGATAAGGAGTGAGCTCCTCCAGGCCGACCCCGCTGTGCTGGGCGAGCAGCGTGGACAGCTCGGCGACACCGGCGTGGAACTTGTCCACGTCGGCGTAGAGCTCGATGCGGTTGCAGGTGGCGAGGACCGCGGCCTCGGCGGCGGGCTCCGCGGCGACCGTGTCCTGCAACAGCTTGACCTGCGCGTCCACGCTCAGCGAGGCCCGCTCCAGCACGCTGACCGGCGCGCTGCGGTGGCTCAGTCCGACGACGAGGAGACTCATGCCGGCATCACGGCGGGTACGTCCCCGTCGGGCCCCTGGTCGGCGGCGGACTGCTTGCGGGGAGCGGCCGGGGCGGCGACGGGCTCGGCCGTGGCCTCCTCGCCGGCCTTGCGCTGCTCGTGGAAGGCGAGGATCTGCAGCTCGATGGAGAGGTCCACCTTGCGCACGTCGACACCGTCCGGGACGGTCAGCACGGTCGGCGCGAAGTTCAGGATGGAGGTGACACCGGCGGCCACGAGACGGTCGCAGACCTGCTGGGCGGCGCCGGCGGGGGTCGCGATCACGCCGATCGACACGCCGTTGTCCGTGATGATCGACTCGAGCTCGTCGGTGTGCTGCACCGGGATGCCGGCGACGGGCTTCCCGGCCATCGCGGGGTCGGCGTCGATCAGCGCGGCGACCCGGAAACCGCGGGAGGCGAACCCGCCGTAGTTGGCGAGGGCGGCGCCGAGGTTACCGATTCCCACGATCACGACCGGCCAGTCCTGGGTCAGACCGAGTTCGCGGGAGATCTGGTACACGAGATACTCGACGTCGTAGCCGACGCCCCTGGTCCCGTACGAGCCCAGGTAGGAGAAGTCCTTGCGCAGCTTCGCGGAGTTGACCCCCGCGGCGGCCGCCAGCTCCTCCGAGGAGACCGTGGGCACCGAGCGCTCGGAGAGCGCGGTGAGGGCGCGGAGGTACAGCGGAAGGCGGGCGACGGTGGCCTCGGGAATCCCTCGGCTACGGGTCGCCGGTCGGTGAGTTCGGCCAGTTGCCACGGTGCTCCTGCGGGTAGAGCGGGGCTTCAGGCGGTCATACGTCAGGTCATACGTCCCCGGACCGCCCCGTCGAATGCAGGCTATGTCTTTGTGAACGCGTGCACAAAGATTGTGTCCGATTTGCCCGGCCAACGTGACCGGGGTCACGCGCCCCCGGCGCACTCGTGAGGAACCGGCGCACGAGCGCCACCGTTCCTTTCCTTCTGGGGGCAAAACCGCACACTCTCCTCTGTGAATCCCGCCCCCGAGACCAAGCCACCATCGATCCTAAGCGACTTTCCGGCCGGTTTGGACTGGCCGGTCAGTCGGTGAGGGCCCTGCGGAGACGGTCCTCGTCCACACGCCAGAAGGTGTGCTGACGGCCGTCGACGAGGACGACCGGGATCTGCTCCCAGTACCGGTCGTGCAGCTCCCGGTCCTGGGTGATGTCCTTGTGCTCCCACGGCACGCCGAGCTCCGCGCACACCTTCTCCACCACCACCTGCGCGTCGTCGCACAGATGGCAGCCGGGCTTGCGCACGAGGGTGACGAGCCGGTCCTGCGGGGCGGCCGGGGTGTTGCGGCGGAAGAGTGGGCTCATACGGGTCATTGTCCCGCGCGCCCCGACGCCCCGGCCCCGGAGAGTTCACGAGGCTCGAACCTCTCGGCTCCGGAACATCCGCGCCGACTGGCTATGCTCACGCCATGGCCGCTCTCGGATGGCTCACCCCCCGTAGGCGCTCCGCCACGGCACGAAGTGTGCTGGCAGGCGAGGCCTCGGCGGAGGCAGCGCGCAAGTCCACCCAGGAGGTTTCCGAACGCGAACCGGAGTTCCCGGTCGTCGGGGACGAACGGGCCGCCGCGTTCTTCGACCTGGACAACACGGTGATGCAGGGCGCCGCCCTGTTCCACTTCGGGCGGGGACTGTACAAGCGGAAGTTCTTCGAGACGCGCGAGCTGGCACGGTTCGCCTGGCAGCAGGCGTGGTTCCGGCTGGCCGGGGTCGAGGACCCCGAGCACATGCAGGAGGCCCGCGACTCGGCGCTCTCCATCGTCCAGGGCCACCGCGTCGCCGAGCTGCAGTCCATCGGCGAGGAGATCTACGACGAGTACATGGCCGAGCGGATCTGGCCGGGCACCCGGGCACTGGCACAGGCGCACCTGGACGCGGGGCAGCGGGTGTGGCTGGTGACGGCGGCGCCGGTGGAGATCGCCCAGGTGATCGCGCGCCGGCTGGGGCTGACGGGCGCGCTCGGCACGGTGGCGGAGTCGGTCGACGGCGTGTACACGGGCAAACTGGTGGGCGAACCGCTGCACGGCCCGGCGAAGGCGGAGGCGGTACGCGCCCTCGCCCTGGCGGAGGAACTGGACCTCGGCCGCTGCGCGGCGTACAGCGACTCGCACAACGACATCCCGATGCTGTCCCTGGTCGGCCACCCCTACGCGATCAACCCGGACTCCAAGCTCCGCAAACACGCCCGCCGCATGGACTGGCGCCTGCGCGACTACCGCACCGGCCGCAAGGCGGCCAAGGTCGGCATCCCGGCGGCGGCGGGCGTCGGCGCGGTGGCCGGCGGCACAGCGGCCGCCATCGCCCTCCACCGCAAACGCCGCTGACACACACGCCCCCACCCCCGTTCCCGCCCCCTTCAGGCAGTCGCGCCTCCCCCAGTGCCTCAAGGGCCTGGGAGATGCCCCCAGGGCGGCACGGGTGGGCGATGGGGGAGGCACCCCGCAAGCGCCGGGCCGCGCGACCACCCCGGCCCCGGCAGCCCCGCCCCGAACCCGGTCAACCCCGCCGCACCCCC
>NZ_NCTE01000385.1 GCF_002114215.1 Streptomyces sp. 13-12-16
CGTGGCCGGCCTCCAGGACGCGGGCACGGTGCGCGGGCTGCTCACGGAGGCGGTGCGCGGCGGCTTCTGCGACCCGGCGGCGGTGGTGCGCGAGCTGACCGCCGCGAAGCTGCTGAACCGGCCGCACGTGGTGGACGCGGTGGACTCGCTGCTGGCCGAGGGACGGACGCTGGCGGAGTCCCGGCTGTACCGGATGGTGCGCGAGCACGGCCTGCCCGACCCGTGCTGGAACGTCGACCTGCGGCTGCCGGGCGGACCCCACCTCGGCGGCCTGGACGCGTACTGGCCGGAGCACGCGGTGGCGGTGGAGCTGGACACCCGCGCGCCGCGCCCGGGCCGGCGGCCCGGCGACGAGGCCGAGTGGTCGGAGTACGCCCGCAAGCGCGAACACCTGGAACGCCTCGGCATCACGGTCGTCCACATCACCCCGCGCAAGCTCCGGGACGCGATGGAGCAGCAGGCGGCGGTGGTCCGTACGGCGCTGATCGCCTCGGCCGACCGCGACCCGTCGGCGTACGTCGTGGTGCTGCCCCGGTAGGGGGCCGGGGCAGCACCGTCGGGAGGGGGCCGGAGGGGCCGCCGGGAGCCGTCGCCCGGTGGCCCCTCCCGTGTGTCCGGGCCGCGGGCGTCAGCCGCCGCAGAACTCCGCCTCGATCACCGCCTCGGTGTCCCCCGCCCAGTCACCGTTGAGGTTGAACGCCAGGGAGTGCCGGCCGTCCTCCGTCGTGACGGCCTCGGACACGGAGCCGTGGATGCCGCCGCCGTGGCCCCAGACGGCCACGCCGCAGCTCAGCGTGGTCCTCATCAGGCCCAGGCCGTAGGCGCGGGTGGCGTCCACGGGGACCATGGTGGTCATCTCCTCCAGTTGCTCCCGGGGGAGCAGCCGGCCCGTCAGCAGGGCGCGGTAGAAGCGGTTCAGGTCCTTGGAGTCGGAGATCATCTCGCCCGCCGAGTGGGCGAGGGACGGGTTGATGCGCGTGACGTCGTACGTGGGGCCGGTCGCGGTCGGTGCCAGCTTGGAGTAGGCGCGGCTGCTGGGGCGGGGCAGGGAGGAACGGGTGCCGGGGACCGAGGTGGCGGTCAGGTGCAGGGGGTCGATGACGCGCCGGCGGACCTCCTCGCCGTAGGGGCGGCCGGTGGCCTTCTCGATCACCATGCCGGCCAGGACGTAGTTGGTGTTGGAGTAGTTCCAGGAGGTGCCGGGCTCGAAGTCCGGCTCGTGGGCCAGGGCGATCCGTACGAGTTCCTCCGGGGCCAGGGTGTCGTAGCGGTGCTCGAAGAAGCCGCCCTCCTTCGTGAAGTACATGCGGCCGAAGTCCTCGTCCGCCGTGTAGTCGAAGACGCCGCTGGTGTGGTTCAGCAGTTGCCTGAGGGTGATCCGGGTGCCGTCGTGGCCGTTGCCGGTCACCAGGCCGGGCAGCCAGGTGTCGACGGTGTCGTCCAGGGACAGCTTCCCCTCGGCCTCCAGTTGCAGCAGTACCGTCGCCACGAAGGTCTTGGTGATGCTGCCGACCCGGTAGCGGTCCTGCGGGGAACGCTTCCGTTCCGTGCGGAGGTCGCCCACCCCGGCGGTCGCCGCCCAGGTGCCCCTCCCGTCCCGCGCCGTCGCCGTCACACCGGGCACGCCCGCGGCGACCGCGGCCTCCATCGCCCGGTGGGTCGCCCGGTGGTCACCGGTGGCGGTGGCGGCGGTGGTGCTCCCCGTTCCGGCTCCGGGGCCCGAAGGCGCCGCCACGGCGGGGGCCGCCCGGGGCGCC
>NZ_NCTE01000386.1 GCF_002114215.1 Streptomyces sp. 13-12-16
GACTATCTGCGCGAGCACGGTGAGCGCACCGTCGAGCAGACGGTGGACCTCCTCGCGGAGAACCTGGCCGACTACCGGGCGGTCGTGCACCGTACGGACGAGGCGGGGCTGGCCGGTGTCGTCGCCGGGCTGCTCGCGGCGCGCGGCGCGTCGTCGGTACTGGTGCCGCCCGGCCTCGACGAGGGCTGGCTCGCCTCGACCGAGGTGACGCGGGTGGCGGACCGGGCGGAGAGCACCCCGCAGGAGCTGGACCGGGTCGACAGCGTGGTCACCGCCTGCGCGGTCGCCGTCGCCGAGACGGGCACGATCGTGCTGGACGGCTCCCCCGACCAGGGCCGGCGCCGGATCACCCTCGTCCCCGACCACCACATCTGTGTGGTCCGCGTCCCGGACCAGGTCGTCTCCTCCGTCCCCCAGGCGCTCGGCCGCCTCGACGCGGCCCGCCCGCTCACCTGGATCTCCGGCCCCTCGGCGACCAGCGACATCGAACTCGACCGGGTGGAGGGCGTGCACGGACCGCGCACCCTGGAGGTCGTGCTGGTCGGGTGAACCCCCTCGGGGGGGTGTCCCTGAGTACACCCCCCGATACGGGCTCTGCGCCCAATGTGGTGCGGCCGTCTCCTCCGTAGCGTCTTGGACATGGCACAGGACGTGCCGGACGGAGGAGATGACGATGTTTCGCAACGGCGCACGACGCGACCACGACTCGGGACCCGCCCCCGAGGCACTGCGCCTGGTCAAGGTCACCAAGTCCTACGGGACGGCGGACAGCGCCGTGACCGCCCTCGACGGGGTGACGCTCGGCCTGGCGCGGGGCACGTTCACCGCGGTGATGGGACCGTCCGGCTCGGGCAAGTCGACGCTGCTGCAGTGCGCGGCGGGTCTGGACCGGCCCGACAGCGGGATCGTACGGGTCGACGGGACCGAGCTGACGGGCGGCGGCGAGACGGAGCTGACGAAGTTCCGGCGCGGGCGGATCGGGTTCGTCTTCCAGCAGTACAACCTGCTGGAGACGCTGACCGTCGCGCAGAACACCGTGCTGCCGCTGAAGCTGTCCGGCAGGCGCGTGGACCGGAGGCGGGCCCGGGAGATCCTCACCGCCGTCGGCCTCGGCGACCGGCTCGGACACCGGCCCGACCAGCTCTCCGGCGGTCAGCGGCAGCGCGTGGCGATCGCGCGGGCGCTGGTCACCGAACCCCGGGTGATCTTCGCGGACGAGCCGACCGGCGCCCTGGACACACGCAGCGCCCGGGAGGTGCTGCGGCTGCTCCAGGAGGCGGTGCGGGTGCACGGGCGGACCGTGGTGATGGTGACGCACGACCCGGTCGCCGCCTCCTACGCCGACAGCGTGCTGTTCCTCGCGGACGGCCGTCTCGCCGGACAGCTGGACGCGCCGACGGCGGACGCGGTGGCCGAGCGGCTGGCACACCTGGGCGACGACACGATGGCGGGGGTGTGAGCCGTGCTCGTACTGGCCCTGCGGTCGATCCGGCAACGGCCCGGACGGTTCCTCGCGACGCTGCTGTCCGCCTTCCTGGGCGCGGCGATCATCATGACGTTCAACTCGATGCACGACACGGCCGGGCAGCCGGGCGTGGACGCGGTGAGCTCCGACACGCTGGGCACGGCGGCCGGGGTGGTCGGCGGGTACGGCACGCTGCTGGTGTTCTTCGCCGTCGCCTCGACGCTGACGGTGAACGTGCGGCAGCGGGCGGCCGAGCTGGAGCTGCTGCGCTGCTCGGGGGCGACCCCGGCGCAGATCAAGCGGATGGTCGTGGGTGAGGCGGCGGTCGTGGCCCTGGTGGGCGCGGCGCTGGCCATCGGCCCGGCGATGCTCGGCGGGCGTGCGCTGCTGGACATGTTCCAGGACGGCGGCCAGGTCGCGCGGTCGGTCGAGTACTCCTTCGGGCCGATCGCGCTGTTGAGCGGCGTGGACATCACGCTGCTCGCGGCGGTGGGAGCCGCGTTCCTGGCCGTACGGCGGGTGACGCGGCACGGCGGGGGACGAGCCGGGGCACGGCGGTTCCTGGCCGGTGCCGCGCTGGCCACCGGCGTCGCGGGGGCCTGCGCCACCTTCCTCCTCTCCGCGACGGACGAGATGCTGATGGCACCGGCCGCGTACGGGGCGATCCTGCTGTCGGTCGGTTTCGCGCTGCTGTCGCCGCGGCTGCTGAAGGGCGTGCTCCGCCGGCTGCCGCTGAGCGGTGCGAGCGGCTGGCTGGCCGTGCGCAACCTCCGTGAGCGGTCCGGTGAGCTCGCCGGGATCCTGGTGCCGCTCATCATGTTCACCGCGGTGTCCACGGCGACGATCACCATGCAGGCGGTGGAGAGCGACGCCGTCGCGGCCTCGGGTCTGGTGAAGTCGGTCGACGCGAAGAACCTGGAGACGCTCAACCTCACGGTCGTCGGCATCATCGCGGTCTTCGTCTGCGTCATGCTGGTCAACTCGCTGTACGCGGCGACGACCTACCGCTCCCGCGAGTTCGGGCAGCAGCGCCTGGCGGGGGCGACTCCGGGCCAGGTGCTCGGCGTGGTGGGCGCCGAGGGCGCGATCCTCACGGTCACGGGCGTGTTCCTCGGCACGGTGGCCGCGCTGGCCGGCGTCGTGCCGTTCACGGTCGTCCGCACCGACGGGGTGCTGCCGGAGCAGTTCCTCGGCACGTGGCTCGTCATGGTGTCGGTGACGGCGGCGGTGACCTTCGGGACGAGCCTGTCCACGGCCCGGCGCGTGCTGCACACGCCGGCGGTGCGGGCGGTCGCGCCGGCCGCGTGAACCCCATCCGGTCCCCCCGGGGGCGTCCGCCGCGGCGGACGCCCCTCGGTCGTTTCCCGCGACCGCGGGAAACGACCGACTCGGGTGGGGTGCCGGTCAGTCGGCCTTGGCGTACTCCTGGGCCATGCCGCCCGCGAAGTCGTACACCACGACCTGGTCGTCGCCGACGACCCACGCGTCGTGGCCCGGTGCGCAGACGAAGACGTCTCCGGGGCCGACCTCCTGCTCCGCGCCGTCGTCCATGCGGATGTGCATACGGCCCTGGACGACATAGCCGTTGTGGTGGATCCGGCAGCTTTCCGTCCCGGCGATGGGACCGACGGACTCGGACCAGCGCCACCCCGGTTCGAAGGTGGCCACGGCGAAGTCCAGCCCTGTCATGTGGACGGCTTCCAGGTGTCCCCTGGGGAAGTCGCGCCTCTCGTCCGGCTTGTCCAGCGTCTTGATCTCGAGCATGACCCTGTTCCCTTCCGACCGTCGCCCTGCACGGCCGGGTCCGGTCTCCGTCCGCCTCGCACGGCACCGGCGGGGGCCGGGCCCCACCACTCCATCGTCCGTCCGTCCACTCGGGACCGCCATTCGGGTGAAGCCGGTACGTCAGTCGCCCGGACCGCAGAGCCGGGCGAAACGGCCGGCGTCGATGTTGCCGCCGGACAGGATCAGGCCGACGCGGGGCGGGAGCGGGCCCGCGCGGCCGGTGAGCAGTGCGGCGAGCGGGGTGGCGCCGCTCGGCTCCAGGACGATCTTCAGCCGCTCGAAGGCGAACCGCATCGCGTCCCTGATCTCGTCGTCGCCGACCAGCACGATCCCGTCCAGGAGCCGCCGGTTGAGGGAGAACGTCAGCTCGCCCGGGGTGTGCAGGGCCTGGCCGTCGGCGATGGTGCGCGGGACCGGGATGCTGACGCGCCGGCCCGCCTCCAGGGACCTCTTGGTGTCGTCGCCGGTCTCCGGTTCCACGCCGATCACCCGGGTCGCGGGGTGCAGGCCCTTGACGGCGGTGGCGCTCCCGGCGATCAGTCCCCCGCCGCCGACCGGTGCGAGCAGCGCACCCAGCTCCCCCGCCTCCTCGACGAGTTCGAGGGCCGCCGTGCCCTGCCCCGCGATGATGTGCGGGTGCTCGTAGGGCGGGACGAGGGTCAGGCCCCGCTCGGCGGCGAGGGCCTCGGCGACGGCGACCCGGTCGCCGGTGTACCGGTCGTAGGTGACGATCTCGGCGCCGTACCCCTCGGTGGCCGCCCGCTTCGACGGCGGGGCGTCCTCGGGCATGACGATGACGGCGGTGGTGCCCAGCTCCCGGGCGGCCAGGGCGACGGCCTGGGCGTGGTTCCCGGAGGAGTAGGCGGCGATGCCCCGGGACAGCTCGTCGGGGGTGAGCCGGGAGGCCGCGTTGTAGGCGCCGCGGAACTTGAAGGCGCCCACGCGCTGGAAGTTCTCGCACTTGAGGTGCACCTCGGCGCCGGCGAGCGCGTCCAGGGTGCGGGAGCGCAGGACGGGCGTACGGTGTGCGACGCCCTCGATGCGCCCGGCGGCGGAACGGACGTCGTCGAGGGTGACCGGCGGGGTGGTGGTCGTCACGTGGTGCCTCCGGCGAGAGTCGCGTCCCGCTCGGCGTCCCGGCCCCGTGCGGCTGCCACGGGCACCCCTTCCCCCTCCTTTCCCGGACCATACGTCCAGCCGCTGGATCCTCGGTCCGGACCGGGTCTCCGTACGACCGTGTCCGCCTCCTCCGCCTCGGTGACGAGGGCGGCGAGGGTCGTCCGCGCACGGGCGACGCGGGAGCGGACCGTGCCGACCGGGCAGTCGCCGAGGGCCGCCGCCTCCGTGTACGGCAGTCCGAGCAACTGCGTGAGGACGAACGCCTCGCGCCGTTCGTCCGGCAGCCGGTCCAGCAGATCGAGCAGCACGATCCCGTCGTCGAATCCGGGCAGCCCGCGCGGCTGCGCCCGTTCCACGGCCAGTTGCCAGTCGGGGACATCCGCCGTCCTGGGCCGTACGGCCGTGCGCCGGTGGCTGTCGGCGACCGCGCGGCGGGCGATGGCCAGCAGCCAGGTGCGCGCCGAGGAACGTCCCTCGAACCGGTGCAGGCTGCCGAGTGCCCGCAGGAACGTGTCCTGGGTCAGATCGTCCACCGCCTGCGGGTCGGCGCACAGCCGGGCGACGTAGCGGATGACGTCACGGTGCAGGGCCCGGACGAAGCGGTCGACGGCGTCGGAGTCACCGCCGCGGGCGGCCAGCGCCCAGGCGGTCGCCGTGTCGTCGGTGGGTCTTCCGGCAGGGGTGGGCAGGGTGGAAGTGATCACCTGAGGTCCTTCGCGGAGGAACCGGGAACCGCGGGCGTGCGCGGACCCGGTCGGCGGGGGTACGGCCGCGGGCGGTACGCGGAACAGGGCTGTACCGGCACACGGCCGAAGCCCGGGGCGCGCAGGGGCGGCCCGGGGTGTCACCGGCTGCCGTCAGGCGGCAGCGGCCCCGGCGGGCGGACCGCGTGAGGTGATCGCGTGGACGAGGAGGAGGAGACGCGGCGCGCGGTGGGAGCGGCGGCGCCGGCGGACGCGGAGGGAGGGACGGCGCGGCGGCACCGGTGTGAGGAA
>NZ_NCTE01000387.1 GCF_002114215.1 Streptomyces sp. 13-12-16
GATCCCCGCCCGCAGGCGACGCCCGGCACGCACGCCCGGACCGGGCTCGCGCGGGGCGCCCCCGTCGCCGCCGCCGGACCCGCCCTCCGCGCGGACGACGGGGACCCGACGACAGGCCTCCCCGTCCCTCCTTCTCTCCCGCTCTGCCCAAGGGGTGCAGTGGTGACCCACCAGACCATCGGCGAGCGCGACACGGTCCTCGACGACGAGGACCTCGCCGCGCTGCGCGAGAACCTGCACGAGCAGCGGCTGTTCCGGCAGGAGCAGCTACGCCAGTTCGCCGTCCACTCCTCGAACCGTGCCGACGACCGGCGCCGGGAGGCGGACGCCGCCCGGATCGAGGTCGGCGTCAAGCTCGCGGCGTCCGCCCGCATGGTGCTCGCCGACGTCGAGGCGGCACTCGCCCGGATGGACTCCGGGCAGTACGGCACCTGCCACCTGTGCCGCCGCGCCGTCGAACGCCACCGCCTGCTGATCGTCCCCCAGGCCCGCTACTGCGGGCGCTGCCAGCAGGTGAGGGAGGCCGGCCGGTGACCGTGATCCGGAGTCCCCTCCCGGCACCGGTACGGCACCGGCACTGGCCGCTGTGCCGGCGCTGCTCGGGGATCGCTCTCGACCTGGGCAGCGCCCGCACACGCGCGTGGATCGCCGGACGGGGCATGGTCCTCGACGTGCCCACCGTGACCTTCCCTGGTACCGGCGCGATCCACCCCGTCCAGCGCGGCACCATCGTCGACATCCCCGGTACGGCACGGATGCTGGAGCGGCTGCTCGGGCACCGGCTGCCCCGGCTCGGCCGCCCGCTGGTCGTCGTCACGGCACCGGTCCTGGACGGGCTCGCCTTCCGGACCGCCGCCCGCACGGCCGTCGAGGTCCTCCGCCCGCGCGCCGTACTGACCGTCCCCGGCGCCCGCGCGGTGGCCCTGGCGGCG
>NZ_NCTE01000388.1 GCF_002114215.1 Streptomyces sp. 13-12-16
CGTGCGCGCCCTCGACGGCAGCCTGGACATCGCCGCCCGCCTCGCCGAACGGGACGCCGCCTACCCGCGCCGCCGGGGTGTGATCGCCCCGCCGCCGCGCGTGACGGTCGCCCCGGCCGCCTCCCGGCACGCCACCGTGATGGAGGTCCGCGCGCAGGACGCGCCGGGCCTGCTGTTCCGGATCGGGCGGGCGCTGGAGGACGCGGCGGTACGGGTGCGCAGCGCCCACGTCTCCACGCTCGGCGCGAACGCCGTGGACGCCTTCTACGTCACCGCCCCCGACGGCACACCCCTCCCCGCCGAGGAGGCGGTGGCGGTGGCGCGGAAACTGGAGGAGACGTTGCGGGCGTGACTCCGTGGTCGTCCCGTGTGCCGACCGGGTGTGCTCCCCGCCGACGCGAGGGGTGGTCCAGGGCGGTCGAGTGAGGCCGACACGGACGCGACCCGCTCTTCGCCGCCGCGGGGCTTCCGTCCCTGTCCGCTCTCCGCAGCGGGCAGGGACGATTTGCTTGCGTGTCCGGATACCCTGGAGGGCGACCCACACCACCGCCGACGCGAGGACCTACGCCGCCGTGTTCGATACTCTCTCCGACCGCTTGTCAGCCACTTTCAAATCCCTCCGGGGCAAGGGCAGGCTGTCCGAAGCGGACATCGACGCCACGGCGCGTGAGATCCGCATCGCACTCCTCGAAGCGGACGTGGCCCTGCCCGTCGTCCGGACGTTCATCAAGAACGTCAAGGAGCGCGCGCTCGGCGCCGAGGTCTCCAAGGCGCTGAACCCGGCGCAGCAGGTGCTCAAGATCGTCAACGACGAGCTGATCACCATCCTCGGCGGCGAGACCCGCCGGCTGCGCTTCGCCAAGCAGCCGCCGACCGTGATCATGCTTGCCGGTCTGCAGGGTGCCGGTAAGACCACCCTCGCGGGCAAGCTCGGCCGCTGGCTTAAGGAGCAGGGCCACTCGCCGGTGCTGGTCGCCGCCGACCTCCAGCGCCCCAACGCCGTCAACCAGCTCAGCGTCGTCGCCGAGCGCGCGGGCGTCGCCGTCTACGCGCCCGAGCCGGGCAACGGCGTGGGCGACCCGGTGAAGGTCGCCAAGGACTCCATCGACTTCGCGCGGACCAAGGTCCACGACATCGTGATCGTGGACACCGCCGGCCGCCTGGGCATCGACCAGGAGATGATGCAGCAGGCCGCGGACATCCGTGACGCCGTCTCCCCGGACGAGATCCTGTTCGTCGTCGACGCGATGATCGGTCAGGACGCCGTCAACACCGCCGAGGCGTTCCGTGACGGTGTCGGCTTCGACGGAGTGGTGCTCTCCAAGCTCGACGGTGACGCGCGCGGTGGTGCGGCCCTGTCGATCCGGCAGGTCACCGGCAAGCCGATCATGTTCGCGTCCAACGGTGAGAAGCTCGACGAGTTCGACGCCTTCCACCCGGACCGGATGGCCTCCCGCATCCTCGACATGGGTGACCTGCTCACCCTGATCGAGCAGGCGGAGAAGACGTTCAGCCAGGAAGAGGCCGAGAAAATGGCCTCCAAGCTGGCGTCGAAGAAGGGCCAGGACTTCACCCTGGACGACTTCCTGGCCCAGATGGAGCAGGTCCGGAAGATGGGCAGCATCTCGAAGCTGCTCGGCATGCTCCCCGGCATGGGCCAGATCAAGGACCAGATCAACAACCTGGACGAGCGGGACGTCGACCGCACCGCCGCGATCATCAAGTCGATGACC
The DNA here is from genome assembly GCF_002114215.1 of Streptomyces sp. 13-12-16. Taxonomy (GTDB): domain Bacteria; phylum Actinomycetota; class Actinomycetes; order Streptomycetales; family Streptomycetaceae; genus Streptomyces. The sequence continues at coordinate 1,734 of NZ_NCTE01000388.1, forward strand.
CCGGCCGAGCGCCAGGAGCCGACGATCATCAACGGTTCGCGCCGTGCCCGTATCGCCAAGGGTTCCGGTGTCGAGGTCAGCGCCGTGAAGGGCCTGGTCGAGCGGTTCTTCGAGGCGCGCAAGATGATGTCCCGCATGGCCCAGGGCGGCGGCATGCCGGGGATGCCCGGGATGCCGGGCATGGGGGGCGGGCCCGGCCGGCAGAAGAAGAAGCAGAAGCAGGCCAAGGGCAAGCAGCGCTCCGGCAACCCGATGAAGCGCAAGCAGCAGGAGCAGGAGGAGGCCGCGCGCCGCGCCGCCGCCGCGGAGGGTGCGGGCGCCTTCGGGCTGCCGCAGCAGGGCGGCAAGGACTTCGAGCTGCCCGACGAGTTCAAGAAGTTCATGGGCTGAGACCCACGTCGGCACGTCGTCACCGGGGTGCCCCTCGCGCGAGGGGCACCCCGGTGACGTGTCTCAGGGCGTGCGCGCGACGAGGTACCGGAACACGTTCGGCATCCACACGGTCCCGTCCTGCCGCTGGTACGGATGCAGGGACTCCGCCAGTTCCTTGTCGACCTGCGCCTGGTCCGTGGCCGTGACCGCCGGGTCGAACAGCCCGGTCGACTTCAGGCCCCGTACCGCGCTGTCCGCGTCGGCGTAGCCGAACGGGCAGGCCACCCGCCCGGAGCCGTCCGGCCTCAGCCCCGCCCGCGCGGCGACCCGCTCCAGGTCGTCGCGGTCCGTGGAGCGCCAGGTGCCCGCGCCGCGCAGCGGCTCCGCCAGCTTGGTGGCCACCCGGAGCACGGACGCCGTGGCGCACCGCTCCGGCGGACCCCAGCC
>NZ_NCTE01000389.1 GCF_002114215.1 Streptomyces sp. 13-12-16
ATCAGCCCGAGCGCCTCCAGTTCGGCGGCGACCGCCCCGGCCGTCGCGCGGGTCACGCCGAGTTCGGCGGTGAGCACCGCGCGGGTCGGCGCGCGTCCGGTGTGCACGAGCTCCAGCGCGGGTCCGAGCGCGCCGCGCCCCCGGTCCAGCCGCGTCCTGGAGGTGGTCCCTTCCCCCGCCGGCCGGGGGTCCGCCTTCCCGCTCATGGACGCGAGTCTGTCATGATCCGAACCCGGAGGCGGACCGCAGGCCGCTGACCCGCAGCGTGATGTTCAGCCGGCCGGTCAGTCCCAACTCGGGCGGTGCCGTGCCCGCGTGCACCCGGGGAACGCCGTGGTACGCGAGCCGGGAGGGTCCGCCGAAGACGAACAGGTCGCCGCTGCGCAGTTCCACGTCCGTCCAGGGCCGGTTCCGCGTCCCCGTGTTGCCGAAGCGGAAGACGCAGGTGTCGCCGAGGCTCAGCGACACCACGGGCGCGTCCGACTCCTCGTCGCCGTCGCGGTGCATGCCCATGCGGGCGTCGCCGTCGTAGAAGTTGACGAGCGCGATGTCGTACGCGGCACCGCGCGCGGCGTCCGCGCCCAGCGCGTCGGTCACCGCGCGGCGGCCCAGCTCGCCGAGCCGGCCGGGGAAGGGTTTCACCGGGGCGCCGTCACCGTCGACGACGGTGCGGGCGTAGCCGTACGGATACCAGTGCCACCCGAGGCACACCTGCCGGGCGGTCATGGTGCCGCCGCCGGGCGTGCGGACCGTGCGCAGTCCGGCGGGCGGCCGGGCCCACTCCCTGCACGCGTCGAGCAGCTCGCGCTGCGCCCGCGCGTCCAGCCAGTCCGGCACGTGCACCGCGCCGGGCGCGACCTCGCTCCGTGCCCGGGGGAACAGCCCGGCGTCCATGCCTCCCATGCCTCCATCCTGCCGGACGCGCCCTGAGCTGCGGCTGGGCTAGCCTGGTCGGACGATGAGCGACCGTATGACGACTGCGTGGGGCGAGCCGGTGCTGGCCAGGTTCCCCGAGGACCCGCGGGACAGGCTGCGGGCCTGGGACGCCTCCGACGAATATCTCCTCAGGCATCTCGCCGACCGGCGGGTCCCGCTGTCCGGCACGGTCGTGGTCGTCGGCGACCGCTGGGGCGCGCTGGTGACGGCGCTCGCCGCGCACCGGCCGACGCAGATCACCGATTCCTGGCTCGGGCAGGAGGCGACCCGCGCGAACCTGGCCCGCAACGGCGTCGAGCCGGGCGCGGTGCGGCTGCTCACCACGCAGGATCCCCCGCCGGTCCGGATCGACGTCCTGCTCGTCCGGGTGCCGAAGAGCCTGGCGCTGCTGGAGGACCAGTTGCTGCGGCTGGCGCCGGCGGTGCACGAGGGCACGGTCGTCGTCGGCACCGGCATGGTGAAGGAGATCCACACCTCGACGCTGGACCTCTTCGAGCGGATCCTCGGCCCGACCAGGACCTCGCTCGCGGAGAAGAAGGCCCGGCTGATCCTCTGCACTCCGGACCCCGCGCCGGTCCGCCCCGCGAACCCCTGGCCGTACCGCTACACGCTGCCCGACGGCATCGGTCCGGTGTCGGGCGCGACGGTCGTCAACCACGCCGGCGTCTTCTGCGCCGACCGCCTCGACATCGGCACCCGGTTCTTCCTGAAGCACCTGCCCGCCGGCAAGGACGGCGGACGGGTGGTGGACCTGGGCTGCGGCAACGGCGTCGTCGGTACGGCGATGGCGCTGGCGGACCCGCGCGCCGAGGTGCTGTTCGTGGACGAGTCGTTCCAGGCGGTGGCGTCCGCGCAGGCCACGTACCGGGAGAACGACGTTCCCGGGCACGCCGAGTTCCGGGTCGGCGACGGCCTGTCGGGCATACCGGCCGGCAGCGTCGACCTGGTCCTGAACAACCCGCCCTTCCACTCCCACCAGGCGACCACCGACGCCACGGCCTGGCGCATGTTCACCGGCGCCCGGCGCACCCTGCGCCGGGGCGGCGAACTGTGGGTGGTCGGCAACCGTCACCTGGGGTACCACGTGAAGCTGCGACGGTTGTTCGGCAACAGCGAGGTGGTGGCGTCGGACCCGAAGTTCGTGGTCCTGAAGGCCGTGAAGCGGTAGCTCAGGACCGCGCGGAGGCCGGATCGAGCGCCCCGATGACCGCCGTCACCGCCCGTGTCATCGCCTCCCGGCCCACCGTGAGGTAGCCGCGGGAGTCGACCGCCGCGGGGTGGGCGGTGAGGAACTCCCTGATCGCGCCGGTCATGGCGATGTTCAGGGCCGTCCCCACGTTGACCTTGGCGATGCCGCCCGTGACCGCCGCCGCGAGTTCGTCGTCGGGGAGGCCGGAGGAGCCGTGCAGGACGAGGGGGACGTCCAGGGCGGCGGCCAGCCGTCCGAGGAGGGCGTGGTCGAGGGCGGCGGTGCGGGTGGTCATGGCGTGGGTGGTGCCGACGGCGACGGCCAGCGCGTCCACGCCGGAGTCGGCGACGAAGGCGCGGGCCCGGTCGGGGTCGGTACGGGCGCCCGGGGCGTGGGCGTCCGGCGCGGCCTGCCCGC
>NZ_NCTE01000390.1 GCF_002114215.1 Streptomyces sp. 13-12-16
GGATCGTCCTCGCCGTCGGCGGGGACGGCATCGCGGGAGGTGTCGGCGGCGCCCTCAGCGGAACGGGCGCGACCCTCGGCCTCGTCCCGGCCGGCCGGGGCAACGACTTCGCCCGCGCGCTGGGACTGCCCCGGGACCCGGCGGACCTGGCCCGCGTCCTGCTCCACGCCGAGCCACGGCAGGTCGACACGGTCGAGGTCACCTCGGCCGTCCACGACCGCACCGTCGTCCTCGGCGGCGTGTACGCCGGGGTGGACGCGCTCGCCAACCGCCACGCCAACCGGTCCAGGCTGCTGCGGGGCTCCGCGTCCTACTACGCGGGCGGACTGCGGGCCGTCACCACCTGGCGGCCCGCCCGCTACCGGGTCACCGTCGACGGCGAGGAGCACCCGCACACCGGGTACACGGTGGTGACCGCCAACTCCGGCTACTACGGCTCCGGCCGCGTCATCGCCCCCGGCGCCCGTGTGGACGACGGGCTGCTGGACGTCGTCATGATCCGCCAGGCACCGCGGCGGCTGTTCTTCGCCCTGATGAACGAGCTCAGGACCGGCACCCACGTGCGTCGGCCCCAGGTGCGGATCCTGCGGGGCGAGGAGATCCGCATCGAGGCCGACCGGGAGATCCCCTACGGCACCGACGGGGAGGTCGACGCGGTCCTCCCCGTCACGGTCAGGGTCCTGCCCGGAGCCCTGCGCGTCCTGTACTGACCGCCGCTCAGGGCCGGGCGCCGTGGTGGCGCCGGGCCAGCCGCGCGAGCGCCACCGCGCCCAGCAGCAGTCCGAAGTCGCGCAGCGCGACGTCGTAGTGGCCGGACAGCGTGAGCAGGTTGACGATGATCCCCGCGAGCCAGCCGGCGACCAGCCAGCCCCCGAAGCGCGGTGCGATGCCCACGACGGCGCCGGCCACGATCTCGATCACGCCCACCGCGTACATCGCCGCCTGCGCGCTGCCCGGGACGATGCCGTCGATCCACGGCGCGAGGTAGGCGGGCCAGTCGACGAGGAGGTTCGCGAACTTGTCCAGTCCGAACAGGACCGGCGCCACGGTGAAGCCGGTGCGCAGGATGACGAACGCCTGGTAGCCGGGGTCGGTGAGGGCGGCCCGCCGGGGCGTGACCGACGTGCCGCTCGTGGTTGTGGAGGCCATGGCCTGCACCCTTCTTCTATCGACAACTTTCATTAACGATAGAAGCGCGGTTCCGCTCTTTAGTCAATGACCGTTGCTTTTACACTGGTGTTCGTGGATGACACGGAAGAAGTACGCGACAAGGACGTCTCGGCCATCTCGGCCATCGCCGCTCTCGACGAACCCACCCGCCGGCGGCTCTACGACTACGTGGTGGGCCGGCGCCACCCGGTCGGCCGGGACGAGGCGGCCGAGGCGCTCGGACTGGCCCGGCAGACCGCGGCCTTCCACCTGGACCGGCTGGCCGCGGAGCACCTGCTCGACGTGCTCCACGTCCGGCGCAGCGGACGCACCGGACCGGGCGCGGGCCGCCCGGCCAAGCTCTACCGCCGCTCGGCCGCGCAGATCGCCGTCAGCCTCCCGGACCGGCGCTACGAACTCGCCGGCCGGCTGCTGGCCCAGGCCGTGGAGGAATCCGCCGCCGGCGGGGAACCCGTGCGCGACGTACTGCACCGCAGGGCTCGGGAGCTGGGCGTACGACTGGGGACGGACGGTGACGCGAGGGAGGTCCTCCGCGTGCTGGAGCGGTACGGTTTCGAGCCGCGCCACGACGGCGGGTCCGTCGTCCTGGGCAACTGCCCCTTCCACGCGCTGGCCCGCGCGCACACGCAGACGGTGTGCGGCATGAACCTGCACCTGATGCGCGGAGTCCTCGAAGGACTCGGTGCAACGGGGTTCGAGGCCCGTCTGGCGCCGGAACCGGGCCGGTGCTGCGTCCGCCTGGAGCCCGCCGCCTGAACCCGTCACGAGGAGGCGTGCCATGAACCCGCGCGAGCTGTCGACCTTCGGCCACGGCACCGCCGGCCGGGACGCACTGGTCCGGCTGCTGGGTGATGCGGGGATCGCCGCCGTCGTGGACGTCCGGACCGGCCCCGGCAGCCGCCGCGACCCCGACCTGGCGCGCGCACGGCTGGCCTCGTGGCTGCCCGAGGCGGGCATCGCCTACCGCTGGGAACGGGACCTGGGCGGCTTCCGCAGACCGCCGCCCGACTCGCCCGACACCGTCTGGCGCAACGACTCCTTCCGCGGCTACGCCGCCCACACCCGCACCCCCGGTTTCGTCACCGCGATGGACACCCTGCTGGAACAGGCCGCCCGCGAGCCGACCGCGGTGATGTGCGGCGAATCCGTGTGGTGGCGGTGCCACCGGCGGCTCATCGCCGACTTCGCCGTCCTGGCCCGCGACGTGCCCGTGCGTCACCTGATGCACGACGGACGCCACACCCGGCACAGCCCCACACCGGGCGCGCGCCTGCGGGACGACGGACTGCTGGTCTACGACGACGCCGAAGCCGCGGCACGTGGGACGGCGACGGGACGCAACTCGGGAGCCACCCGCCGTTACCGGACGTGACCCAAGACTGGACCCGTTCGTTCTCTGGAATTATTCGCGTCTCGGGCTATAGGTTCGGCGCATGACCGCATCCCGGCCGCCGACCACCGCCGAGGAGCTCCGCGGAGCGGGCCTGCGCGCGACGGCCGCCCGCGTCGCCCTCCTCGACACCGTCCGCGAGGGCGGCCACCTCGGAGTCGAGGCGCTCGCCTCCGGAGTGCGCCGGCGCATAGGGCAGGTCTCCCTGCAGGCGGTGTACGAGGCGCTGAACGCGCTCGCCGGGGCGGGGCTGGTGCGCCGCATCGAGCCGGCCGGCAGCCCCGCCCGCTACGAGGGCCGGGTCGGGGACAACCACCACCACGCGGTGTGCCGTTCCTGCGGCGTCGTCGCCGACGTCGACTGCGCGGCCGGTGACGCGCCCTGTCTGACCCCGCCCGACGGTCACGGTTTCGCGATCGACGAGGCCGAGGTCGTTTTCTGGGGCCTGTGCCCCGGCTGTTCCACCTCCCGCAGTAGCTGAACTGCGCGAACGTTTCCGCTCGGAAGGACTCCCATGACCGAGAACCATGACGCGATCGTCACCGAACCCAAGACGGAGGAGGCGGGTGGCTGCCCGGTCGCGCACGGGCGCGCCCCGCACCCCACCCAGGGCGGCGGAAACCGCCAGTGGTGGCCCGAACGGCTCAACCTGAAGATCCTCGCCAAGAACCCGGCCGTGGCGAACCCGCTCGGCGAGGACTTCGACTACGCCGAGGCGTTCTCGGCCCTCGACCTTCCGGCGGTGAAGCGGGACATCGCCGAGGTGCTGACCACCTCGCAGGACTGGTGGCCGGCCGACTTCGGCCACTACGGCCCCCTCATCGTCCGCATGGCCTGGCACAGCGCGGGCACCTACCGCATCAGCGACGGCCGCGGCGGCGCCGGGGCCGGCCAGCAGCGCTTCGCCCCGCTCAACAGCTGGCCGGACAACGCCAACCTCGACAAGGCCCGGCGGCTGCTGTGGCCGGTCAAGAAGAAGTACGGCAAGAGCCTGTCCTGGGCCGACCTGCTGATCCTCTCCGGCAACGTCGCCCTGGAGTCGATGGGCTTCACGACCTTCGGCTTCGCCGGCGGCCGCGCCGACGTCTGGGAGCCGGAGGAGGACGTCTACTGGGGCCCCGAGTCCACCTGGCTCGGCGACGAGCGCTACACCGGCGACCGGGAGCTGGAGAGCCCGCTCGGCGCCGTCCAGATGGGCCTCATCTACGTCAACCCGGAGGGCCCGGGCGGCAATCCGGACCCGATCGCCTCGGCCCGCGACATACGCGAGACGTTCCGCCGCATGGCGATGAACGACGAGGAGACCGTCGCCCTGATCGCGGGCGGCCACACCTTCGGCAAGACCCACGGCGCCGGCCCGGCCGAGCACGTCGGCGACGACCCCGAGGCCGCCGGCCTCGAGGAGCAGGGCCTGGGCTGGAAGAGCACCTTCGGCACCGGCAAGGGCGGTGACACGATCACCAGCGGTCTCGAGGTGACGTGGACCAACACGCCGACGACCTGGGACAACAGCTTCTTCGAGATCCTCTTCGGCTACGAGTGGGAGCTGTTCAAGAGCCCCGCCGGCGCCCACCAGTGGCGGCCGAAGGACGGCGCGGGGGCCGGCACCGTGCCCGACGCCCACGACCCGTCGAAGAGCCACCAGCCGACGATGCTGACGACGGACCTCGCCCTCCGTTTCGACCCGGTCTACGGACCGATCTCGCGGCGCTTCCTGGAGAACCCGGACGAGTTCGCGGACGCCTTCGCCCGCGCCTGGTTCAAGCTCACCCACCGCGACATGGGCCCCAAGTCGCTGTACCTCGGCCCGGAGGTGCCCTCCGAGACCCTGCTGTGGCAGGACCCGCTGCCGGAGCGCACCCACGACCTGATCGACGCCGCGGACGTCGCCGCCCTCAAGGAGCAGGTCCTCGCCTCGGGCCTGCCGGTGTCCGAGCTGGTGTCGACGGCGTGGGCGTCGGCCTCGTCCTTCCGCGGCAGCGACAAGCGCGGCGGCGCCAACGGCGCCCGCGTCCGCCTGGAGCCGCAGCGCGGCTGGGAGGCCAACGACCCCGACCGGCTGGCGGCGGTGCTGCGCACCCTGGAGGGCGTCCAGGAGTCCTTCAACTCCGCGCAGACCGGCGGCAAGCAGGTCTCGCTCGCCGACCTGATCGTGCTGGCCGGTGCCGCGGGCGTCGAGAAGGCGGCCAAGGACGGCGGCGTCGACATCGAGGTGCCGTTCACGCCGGGCCGCGTGGACGCGTCGCAGGAGGAGACGGACACGGAGTCCTTCTCCGCGCTCGAGCCCACCGCCGACGGCTTCCGCAACTACCTCGGCAAGGGCAACCGCCTGCCGGCCGAGTTCCTGCTGCTCGACAAGGCCAACCTGCTGACGCTGAGCGCCCCCGAGATGACCGTCCTCGTCGGCGGTCTGCGGGTCCTGGGCGCGACCCACCAGCAGTCCTCGCTCGGCGTGTTCACCACGGCCCCCGGCACCCTGACCAACGACTTCTTCGTCAACCTGCTCGACCTGGGCACGACGTGGAAGCCGACGTCCGAGGACCGGACCACGTTCGAGGGCCGCGACGCGGCCACCGGAGAGGTCAAGTGGACCGGTACCCGTGCCGACCTCGTGTTCGGATCGAACTCCGAGCTGCGCGCGCTCGCGGAGGTCTACGCGAGTGACGACGCCAGGGAGAAGTTCGTGAAGGACTTCGTCAAGGCGTGGGACAAGGTCATGAACCTCGACCGGTTCGACCTCGTCTGATCCCTCCGTCCCGCCGATCCGGGCCGGCCCTCCGGGGCCGGCCCGGACGTGCGCCGGCCCCGAGATGCGGGCGGGCCGCCCTGCCGCCAGGCTGGAACCGAGCCGACCGCCACCTGAAGGAGGCGCCTGGGATGGGCAAGGGCAGCGACCGCGGGAAGAACCTCCACCGGGGCGACGAGGTCGCCTGGAGCAGCCACGGCGGCGAGGCGACGGGCAAGGTCGAGAAGAAGATCACCGAGCGCACCGAGGCGGCCGGGCGCACGGTCGCCGCCTCCGAGGAGGAACCGCAGTACGAGGTGCGCAGCGACAAGTCGGGCAGGCCGGCGGTCCACAAGCCCTCCGCGCTCAGGAAGAAGAAGTGAGCGCCGTGGAGGCGGACCGCGAGGACGAGACCTGGGACGAGTTCCGCGAGCTGGTCAACATGAAGCCGGCCGACCTCGAGGAGTGGCTCGGCACGGAGGAGTCCCGCAGCGCGGGTCAGCACGCGGACGGCGGCGAGTCGACCGGTCACGCGTCCGGCCGCCGTATCGTCGGCATCCTCCGCGCCGGGAGGAAGGACCTCTCCGACGACGACTACGCGCACATGCGCAAGGTGGTCGGCTACATCCGCCGCCATCTCGCCCAGCGTCCGTCCGGCGACGTGCGCGACACGCGCTGGCGCCACTCGCTGATGAACTGGGGCCACGACCCGCTCGACGACGCGTCCTGACACCACCGCCCACGGACCTCCCGGGGGCGTGCACCCGTGCGGGATCCGTCCCGGTAGGGTCGGCCGGTGAACACAACCACCGTGCACCGTCGCAGTGTTGTCCTCACCGCACTCACCACGGCGACCACCGCCGCGTGCGGCGGACGGCGGCAGCGGAGCGACGCACCGGCGCGGCACGCGTCATCGGAGGGACCGGGGGTGGATCCACGGGAGGACGTCGCGCACCAGTGGGGGCGCCTCACCTCGTGGCTGCGGCGTCACGCGCCCGCCACCCACGCACGGCTGCGCCCGCCGGTGACACCCGAGGCGCTGGCATGGTACGAGAAGCGCATCGGCACGCCCCTGCACGACGACCTGAAGACGCTGTGGGGGACGAACGAGGGCACCTACCTGTTCGGGTTCCCCGGCTTCCTCGACGGCGACGCGCCGCTGAGCATCGACGGATCGTTCTTCTGCCACCCGCTGGAGCACGCGCGGGAGCGGGGCTGGGAGCGGACGTGGGTACCGTTCGCCTGCAACGACCCGACCGACCCCTACTCCGGTCTGTTCCACGACGCGGAGACCGGCCGTGTCGGGTACTGGACCGAGGCCGAACCGCCGCAGGTGTGGAAGGACACCACCCTGGCCGGCTACCTGAGGAAACAGGCGGACGCCCTGTACGAGGCGGCCCCCCGGCCGCACGGCGGGGACGTGCCCGGCGTCTGGAACGGTCTGCTCGTCTGGGACGACCCCGGCCACCGGCTGTACCACGACCTCGACGGGTGGCGGCCCGTGCACGAGGAGCACCGCGGGCACGAGGGGGACGCGTGAGCGGGCGGGCGGAGGCGACGGAGCGGGCGTGGAGCCGCGTCCGGGCCGCGATCCTGCGCGGCCCGGACACCTACCCGCCCCTGCGGCCCCCGGCCCCCGAGGCGGCGGTCCGCGCCTTCGAGGACGCGACGGACACCCGGGTGCCGGAGGCGCTGCGGACCCTGTGGGGACTGCACGAGGGCGCGTACGACGTCCGCGCCGACGGCCTGCGGTGGGACTTCATGGACGGCCACGCCTTCATCTGCCTGGACGTGGCGCGGCAGATGCACGCCATGGTCACCCTGCCCCTCAACCACGGCCTCTTCACGGACAGATGGGGGCGCGCCTGGGACCCCGCGTGGATACCGGTCACCTCCCGCGACGACAGCACGATGTACACGTCCGGGTACTTCGTGGACCCCGGGGGCCGGGTCGGCTCGTGGGACGGGCACGACCTCACGGAGGCGGTCCACCCGACCCTCGCCCACTACCTGCACCACATCGCCGACCGCATGTGAGCCCCGCAGGTGTGGCATCGGGGAAACGGGCCATCAATGAGGGGAGCAAAGCCACTCGACGCGAGGAGTGTCCGCGCATGGGAACCGCCGTCCACGTCCCGCAGACCCGGGACATGATCGGGGAGGAACTCTCCGGAGACGAGGCGTTCGCCGCGCTGCGGCACTACGGGGGGCTGCGGCTGCTGACCGACTCCTTCGCCCGCTTCCGCTACGCGGACGGCTTCTCCAACGCGCGGGCGCTCGCCTTCCAGGTCGTCCTCGGCCTGGTGCCGTTCACCGTGGCGCTGGTCGGCCTGGCGACCTCCGTGCACACCGAGGGCGTGGGACGGGTCATCGAACTCACCCTCGGCCGGATCGTGCCCGGCGCCAGCGCCGACCTCGTCGAGGACGCCTTCGAGGGGACCAGGCGCAGCGCCCACGACGACTTCGGCAGCGAGCTGGCGCTCTGGCTCGGCCTGAGTTTCGCCCTGCTGAACCTCGCCTCCGCCATGGCCCAGATCGAGCGGGGCGCCAACCGCATCTACGGGATCGAACGCGACCGCCCCTTCCCCCGCAAGTACGGCAGGGCCGTCCTCCTCGCGCTCACCGCGGGACTGCCGCTGGTGCTCGGGTTCGTCGTGCTCGTCGCCGGTGACGCGGTGAGCGACGCGGTGGTCCGGGTGGCCGGGGGACCCGGCGGCGGCACGGGGTGGTGGACCGTGCTGGAACTGCCGGCGGGGCTGGCGCTGGCGTGGATCGCCTCGGCGGTGATCTTTCGCTGGTCGCCCCGGCGGACCCAGCCCGGCTACACCTGGCTGGCCTTCGGCTCGGCCGTGCACCTGCTGCTGTGGGTCGCGGCGACGTGGCTGCTCGCGCTGTACGTCGAGGGCAGCGGGGCGTTCGGCGCCCTGTACGGGCCGCTCACCGCGTTCGTCGCGCTGCTGCTGTGGGCGTACCTCACCGCCGTCGCCCTCCTCCTCGGCATCGCGTTCGCGGCCCAGCTCGAAGCGGCGCGCGCCGGTGTCGACGCGGCGGTCCGGCCGGACCCGGGGCCGGGCGCCTGACCGGCCGGAACAAGCACGCGGACGGGGAACTTGGGCGTGGCGTACGCGCGTTGTCGGTGTGAGGTTGCACAATGATCGGAAAAGGAGATCAACTCCGGCGCCGCGCTGGGTAGACGGTCTCGTATCCCGGCTCCGGAAAGGTCCTGCTGATGCTCGCCACCGTCGACCGCCCCCACACCCTCGTCGCCCTGCCGACCGCGCGCCGCCGACCGGACCACCGCCGCGGCGGACCGATAACGACCGAGTTCCCGGTCGCCCCTTCCCGCCCGCGCCCCCCGGCCGGCACCCCCCGCACCGACGTGCTGCGCATCATCTCCGACCCCCGCACTCCCACGTACGTCACCGAGTACGCCAACGGCCGCCGCAGGTACAGCTACTGGCGCCCGCTCGACTCGGCCACCGGCACCGGGGGCTGCTACGCCGCCCTGCCCACCGCCGAATGCGACGCGCTGCACGCGGCCGGGCGGATCACCCTCGGTGAGCCCGTCGTGGACCCCAACCGCACGACGTACCGCGTCCGCACCGCCACCCGTGCCCAGACGGCCACCCGCGCCCAGTCCGCCACGCGCGCCGAACCGGCTCCCCGGACCCGGCCCGAGCCGGCACGCCCGGTACGGGAGCGCGCCCGCGTGGCCTGACCGGGGCGCGGGG
>NZ_NCTE01000038.1 GCF_002114215.1 Streptomyces sp. 13-12-16
GTTCGCCCTGCGTTCCACACCGGGCGGGGGCCCCTCCGTGCCCCGTCTCCACGACACGGAGGGCATACGACGGCTCTGGCAGGAGGGCCTCTTCGCCGAACGGGTCGCCCTCCTCACCGCCCTCCGCTCCCGCAAGCCGGCCACCGCGCGGGAACTCCTCGCGGCGAGCTGGGCGACGGAGCGGGCGGAGGACCGTCTGATGTTCCTGGACTCACTGCGCACCGGACTCGGCCCGGACGACGAGCCCTTCCTGGAGCAGGCCCTGGCCGACCGCAGCCGCAACGTACGGGCGACGGCCGCGGAGCTGCTGTCGGCGCTGCCCGGCTCCGCGCTGGCGGAACGCATGGCGGTCCGGGCCGGGGCGTGTGTGGCCGTCGACCGTACGCGGGACACGCCGACGATCGTCGTCGAGGCGCCGCACGAATGCGACGCGGGCATGGAACGCGACGGCGTGGTGGCCAGGGCCCCCGCGGGCCGGGGCGAACGGTCCTGGTGGCTCGGCCAGTTGGTGGAGGCGGCACCCCTGGGAAGCTGGTCGCGGCGGCTCGGCGGGCGTACGCCGCGGGAGATCGTGGCGCTGCCGGTGGCGGACGACTGGCAGGGCGAACTGCACGCGGCCTGGTGCCGGGCGGCGGTACGGCAGTGCGACGCGGCGTGGTCCCGGGCGCTGCTCGGTGAGCCCTCCGCGCCGGAGGCGGGTGGTCCGGGGGCGGTGTCCCTGGCCGAACGCGCCAAGCTGCTCGGCACGCTGACCGCCGCCGAACGGGCCGAGTGGGTGGCCGGGTTCATCGAGACGCACGGTCTGTCCGAGGCGTTCCAGCTGCTCGGGGTGTGTGCCGTGCCCTGGGCGGCGCCGGTCGGACGGGCGGTGGTCGACGCGCTCGACATCGCGCGTGACGCAGGGAGTTATCCATGGAGTTTCAGCGGAGTCATGGGCCTGGCCGAACGCTGCCTCGACCCGTCCGAGGCCGGTCGCCTCGACGCGCTCCTGGCGATACCGGACGAGCCGGAGAACGCGTCACCCGGAGCCGGCGGCTACTGGTCGGAAGCCTTCCAGCGCCTGGTCACCACCCTGCACCTACGCGCGACCATCCTCACGGAACTGACCCCGCCCGCCCCCTGACCGGGCCCGCGGACACCCGCACCGCGTCCTCCGCGGGCGGTCGCGCCTCCCCCGGTGCCCGAAGGGCCTGGGAGGTGCCCCCACGGACGATGGGGGTCACCTCGCTCATGGGGACCGCCCCGCTCAAGAGAAGCCGGGAGTGGGGGAGGGCGGACACGACGGCACCCCGCCGGCGCCGGGCAGCGCGAACGTCCCCCGCCCCGCACCGACTCCGGAGCGGCGGGGCCGAGGCTCCGGCGAGGCGCCACGAACGCGGCCTAAGCCTCCGCGGGCTGCCGCACGTTCGCCCGCACCCAGTCCACGATCGACGCCGTGGTCGCCCCCGGCGTGAAGATCTCCGCGACGCCCTTCTCCTTCAGCGGAGCGATGTCCGCCTCGGGAATGATCCCGCCGCCGAAGACCAGGATGTCCGCCGCGTCCCGCTGCGCCAGCAGCTCGATCACCGCCGCGAAAAGCGTGTTGTGCGCCCCGGAGAGGATGGACAGACCGATCGCGTCGGCGTCCTCCTGGATCGCGGTGTCGACGATCTGCTCGGGGGTCTGGTGGAGCCCGGTGTAGATCACCTCCATACCGGCATCGCGCAGCGCCCGCGCGATCACCTTGGCCCCGCGATCGTGGCCGTCGAGCCCCGGCTTGGCCACCACCACGCGGATCGGACCGGCTGCCACACCCATCACTGCCTCCATGAAGCGACTGCATCCATCCCTGCCGACAAGTACCGCACACATCCGTCGTGCCGTACACATCGTCCGGGCACCCCGGCCCGAACCGGCCGGGGAAGTGAACGAACGTTATCTCCAGCATCCCGCAACCGGCAGTTTCACGGTGCGCGGGGAGGGGCAAATCACACGGAGGGACACGTTCACCGCGCAGCGTTCCCGGGCTCCGGGCCCCGCGCACCGCACGCCCGTGCACCGATCGGGCAGCGGTGGGAACATGCGCACAAGGGATTCGCACCGAGGCCGCCGTACCACCGCGCCCCCTCCACGCATCGCACACGCGCACCGTCGACCGCTCTCGTAGCGATTTCCCAAGAGGGCGCACGGGGGACAGGGCTGTCCTCCCGCGTGCCGACAGGAGGTCGGCCATGAAGGTCACCGAGGCAGCTCTTCCCTTCCTGCCGCTCTGCCGGCGTCTTCTGCCGACCCGGCTGGCGGATCTCTCCCTGACCCTGCTGAAGGCGACCGCCCTGGAGCTGGCGATCCTGGCGGGTCACCTCCTGCTCTACCCCGCCGGCATCGTCCAGGAGCGCCGGGGCGCGCGCCCCGCGCTGCCCTCCCCCGACGGCACCGCGCAACTGCCGGCGGAGGCCAAGCCCCCGGTGGTGCTGCTGCACGGCTTCATCGACAACCGGTCGGTCTTCGTCCTGCTGCGCCGCAGCCTCGCCCAGCACGGCAGGCAGCAGATCGAGTCGCTCAACTACTCTCCGCTGACCTGCGACATCCGCATCGCGGCCGAACTGCTCGGCCGACACATAGAGCAGGTGTGCGAACGCACGGGCAGTCACCGGGTCGACGTGGTCGGGCACAGCCTCGGCGGGCTCATCGCGCGGTACTACGTGCAGCGACTGGGCGGCGACGCCCGCGTGCGGACGCTCGTCACGCTCGGCACCCCGCACTCCGGCACGCGCGTCGCCCCCCTGGCCAACGCGCACCCCATCGTGCGCCAGATGCGCCCCGGCTCACCGGTGCTCGAGGAACTCGCCCAGCCCGCGCCGGGCTGCCGTACGCGCTTCGTCGCCTTCTGGAGCGACCTCGACCACATCATGGACCCGCTGGAGTCGGCGTGCGTCGAGCACCCCGACCTGACGTCGGTGAACGTACGGGTGAGCGGTGTGGGCCATCTCGCCCTGCCCGTGCACCCGGCCGTGGCGACCCGCATACGGCAGGCGCTGGACACGGCGCACCCCGGAGAGCCGTCCACCGGCCGCCCGGAAGGCCTGACCGTGGCTTGACGACCGGCCGCCCGGAAGGCCCGGCCCCGACCCGGCCGCCGTCCGAGCGCGACACGCCCGGCACCGGCGCCACACGACAACCGGAACCGCACGCCCTCCCTCTACGGCAATCCGAACAACAACGGTCCGAGACGGCTCACTTATCGCCGTCGTCCACCCATCGCCTCGAACAAGTCTCGAACAAAAAGCCAAGACCGCGCCCGCCGTCCGCCAAAAGACAACCGATTGCCCGTTTCCTGCGCGCGCGAAACCTGCGGAAGATTGTCGTGCCCGCATACCGCCGGGTACAGTCGCCGCACTGCTCTGGCAGCCCCTGTTGTCGAGGCGAAAGAGAAGTTGGTGAACGACCGTCACCCGTCGGGGACCATGGACCCGGCTCCGGCTTCCGACGCCGATTCGGCGCCCCATGCGTCGTCGTACGGCACCCAGGAAGCCCAGTACGGCGACTTCACCACGTACGGCGGCTACGACGCCACCGGTTATGCCGCCACCCACTTCGGCACGGGCGACCACACCGCCGGGGGCTTCGCCACGGATCCCCTCTTCGGCCACCTCCCGGGCGGCGGTCAGGACACCGGCGCGTACGAGACCGCCGGACACTGGCCCACGGACGGCCAGGACACCGGCCACTACGACGTGTACGCGGCCCAGCACGCGTCCCCGTACGACACCGGCGGCTACGACACGACCGGCTGGACCATCGGCCATCACCCGATGACGGTGATCCCGACGCAGGCCGCCTCGCCGGAGACCAGCGGTCAGTGGGACGCCGGTGAGTGGCTCCAGCCCGATCAGGCCGGGAACCCCGCCGACCGGACCCAGCAGTGGGACTGGGGCACGCAGACCTTCGACAGCGGTGTCTACGACGCCACGCAGTGGAACTCCGACGGCGGCGACACCGCCGCCCCGGCGCCCGCGTCCGACGCCTACGAGCCGCAGGCCGAGTCCTTCGACGAGGAGCCCGCCGCCCAGGAGCCGGCCGACACCGGTGAGCTGCCCGCGGTGCACCTGCTCGAAGGGCAGGAGGAGACCGTCCCCGCCCCGACACCGCGCGCGGCCTCGCGCGCCGGGTCGCGTTCCCGCCGCCGTACGCCCG
>NZ_NCTE01000003.1 GCF_002114215.1 Streptomyces sp. 13-12-16
ATACGCCGCCGCGGCGGCGGCCTACGAACGGGCCGCGCAGCTCACGGAGTCCGGCCCGGACCGGGCCCGCCGGCTCGTGCTGGCCGCGGAGGCGATCGCCGAGGAAGGCGACATCGACCGCATGGCGGAGCTCGCCCGGCACGGCGCGGCGAGCACCGACGACCCGGCCCTGACCGTGCGCGCCATCCGGGTCCGCGCCGCCGCGGCGTTCCACCACGGTCTGCTCCGCACGGCCTGCCGGTCGCTGACCGAGGCGGCCGAGCTGACCCGGACCGACGATCCGGCACTGGCCGCCCGCATGATGCTCGACGCGGTGCACGCCGCCTGGTACCTCGGGAAGGACGAGATCGCGGACACCGCGGACCGGCTGGACGCCCTGCCGTTGCCGCCCGACGACCCGCTCATCCACGTGGCCCGCCTGCTGACCTGGACGGTGCGGTCCGCGATCGGCCGGGGGGACCGCAACCACGGAACCCTCGCACGCCGTATCGCGGCCGCCGCACGGACCGGGTTCGGCGGCCCGCACGACACGATCCTGGTCGGGGCCACCAGCCTTCAGGCCGCAGGTCAGGACACCGAGGCGCACCGGGTGGCCGGCGAGCTCCTCGTCCGGTGCCGCGACCGCGGATGGATCGGCCGGACACCGCCCGTGCTGGCGTGCGTCGCCCGGACGTCGACCTTCCTCGGCCGTCACACCGACGCCTGGGACGAGGCGACCGAGGCGCTGGGCATCGCCCAGGAGCTCGGGCACCGGCAGTGGACCGCCGAGATCAGCGGCGTGCTGGCCTACCTGGCCGCGGTGACGGGTGACGAGCGAGGCTGTCACGCCTTCGCCGACGACGCGCTCGCCGCGCCGGAGCCCGGCGCGGTCCCACCCGGCATGTCCTGGGCGCACTGGGCGCTGGCCCTGCTCGACCTCGGCCACGCCCGGTGGGAGTCCGCCCGTACCCGCCTGGCCGTCCTGCACACCGGACCGGTGAGCCATCAGCTTCCCGGCCTGCGCAGCGTTCCCGACCTGGTCGAGGCGGCGGTGCGGCTCGGCCGGCCGGCCGACGCCCGTGAGCCGCTCGCACGGCTCACGGCCTGGGCGCACGACGCCGCGCAGCCGTGGATCGACGCGCACGTCCAACGCTGCCGCGCGCTGCTCGCGCCGGAAACGGACGCGGCGGAGCTGTACCGGGCCGCCTTGCGGCTGCACCCCGACGACCGGCGGTTCGAACGCGCGCGAACCGCTCTCCTCTACGGCGAGTGGCTGCGCCGCACGCGCCGCAAGTCCGAGGCCAGGACCCAACTCCGGGACGCGTTCGAGACCTTCCGGAGGATCGGCGCCACTCCCTGGGAGGAGCGGGCCCGCGCCGAGCTCGACGCGACCGGCGGAACCGTACCCGGGGCCGAGGCCGCGGGCGGGGTACTGTCCGTGCTCACCTCGCAGGAACGGAAGATCGTCCGGCTGGCCGCACGGGGGCTGTCCAACCGGGACATCGCCGCACAGCTGTTCCTCAGCCCGCGCACCGTCGGACACCACCTCTACAAGGCGTTCCCCAAACTCGGCGTCACCGCACGGACCGAACTCGCCGCCCTGGCGCTCACGGACGCCGCGCCGTGAGCGCCACCGCGTGGCCCGGGTCCGCCCCGGGCCCGGCGTCCGCCTCGCCGGCCGCCCTGACCGTCTTTCCTGGCGATCGCCCAACCGCCTCTCCCGGCCGATCGCCCAACCGCCTTTCCCGGAACGGGACATGGGACACGGGAAAGCGTGCCGAGCACATACCGGTGGCCGCCCTCTACCGGACAGTAGGTGTGCAGACTTCCCAAGTGGGTTGTGAAGATTGGATGGATGGGGACACTCCGGTCGTCGGAAGTAACGGTTCCGATTCGGAATGATCGTCCGGCGCCGGGAAGGGGGATCCGCGGCGCTTCCGTCCCTAGGATCACCGTGTGCTTGTCCAGCACTTGAGACAACTGGCGTGACTCTTCCACCACGCATCACGTGTGAACACAACTCGCGTGTCCCGTTGCGGGTCCCGCCGGAGGGGAAATCTGTGTTTGCTCTTCAATCCGCGTCCGCCACGACCGGGCGGCGCACCACCGGACGACGTATGGCCGCGGGGGCGGCCACGGCCGGACTGCTCACCATGGGCCTCCTCGCAGGCGCGGGCAACGCCGCCGCCGACGGGGACGACGTCCATCACCAGGGGGGTGCGGTCGCCACTCTCGACGGGCTGAAGACGTACGACTCGGCCCGTCTGGACATCGGCGACGGCAAGACCAAGAACATCGCCGCCGGCCTGTTCGAGATGAGCGTCGAGGGCAGCGGCCGTCTGCAGTCGTACTGCATCGACATCCACAACCCGACCCAGAACAAGGCGAAGTACCTGGAGACCCCCTGGGCCCAGACCTCGCTCGGCGCCAACGAGAACGCCGGCAAGATCCTCTGGATCCTGCAGAACTCGTACCCGCAGGTCGACGACCTGACGGCGCTGGCCCGGAAGTCGGGTACCGAGGGGCTGACGGCCAAGACCGCGGCGGCCGGCACCCAGGTGGCCATCTGGCGCTTCTCGGACGGGGCGAAGGTCGAGGCCCGCGACGCGCAGGCCGAGAAGCTCGCCGACTGGCTGGAGGCCCAGGCGCAGAACCTCCAGGAGCCGAAGACCTCCCTCACGCTGGAGCCCAACGCGGTCTCCGGCAAGGCCGGCGGCAAGCTCGGCCCGGTGACCGTGCGCACCGACGCCGGCCAGGTCTCCGTCGCCGCCTCCGCCGACGCGGCCGGCGCCGGCGTCAAGGTGACCGACAAGGACGGCAAGGCCCTCACGTCCGCCGGCGACGGCACCGAGCTGTACTTCGACGTTCCCGAGGGCACGGCCGACGGTTCGGCCTCGCTGACGGTCCGGGCGACCACCGAGATCCCGGTCGGCCGCGCGTTCGCGAGCCCCAGCAAGAGCCAGACGCAGATCCTCGCCGGCTCCAGCGAGTCCACGGTCACGGCCGACGCGACCGCGAACTGGGCCACCAAGGGCGCCATCCCCTCGGTCACGGCGGAGAAGAACTGCGCCGAGGGCGGCGTCGACGTCACGGCGAGCAACGAGGGCGACACCCCGTTCACCTTCGAACTCGCGGGCGCCGAGCACACGATCGAGGCGGGCGGCAGCAAGACGGTGACCGTCCCGGTCGACGAGGACGCGTCGTACGACTTCACCGTCACCGGCCCGAACGGCTTCTCGGAGCGCTTCCAGGGCGTCCTGGACTGCAAGACCCAGGGCACCCCG
Organism: Streptomyces sp. 13-12-16; assembly: GCF_002114215.1. Lineage (GTDB taxonomy): Bacteria > Actinomycetota > Actinomycetes > Streptomycetales > Streptomycetaceae > Streptomyces. Next base: position 3,264 of record NZ_NCTE01000003.1, read on the forward strand.
GCCCCGGGGACCGAGACGCCGGGCACGGACGGTGACACCCCGTCCTCCGCCCCCAGCCCGGCCGGCGGCTCCGCCGAGGACACGACCGGCGGCGAGGGCGACCTCGCGAACACCGGCGGCTCCAGCGCGACGCCGGTGATCGCGGGCATCGCGGTGGCCCTCGTGGCCGCGGGCGGCGCGGCGATGTTCTTCCTGCGCAAGAAGAAGGCGGCCACCGGACAGTGACCGGCCGCTGATCCGGCGGACGGAACCGGCGCACGCGTCCCGCGACGGCGCCGGTGAGTCCGCCGAACCGCTCCCGGACCCGGGTCCTGGGGCCACGAGGGGAGTGGATCTCCTGGCGACACGTCGGCGGCACGCCGCCGACGGACCGTTCCGCCGGGAGGTCCGCTCCCCTCCGTGTCGTGCCGCCGG
>NZ_NCTE01000391.1:0-4475 GCF_002114215.1 Streptomyces sp. 13-12-16
AGACGTGTCGCCGCCGTCACCGTGGCCGCGCTCGCCGCCGCCCTGGTGCAGCCGGTCACCGCCGGCGCCGCGACCCCGCCCGCGCCGCCCTCCGACGCGAAGCTCGCCAAGTCGCCCGCGCGGCACGACCTGACCCGCGAGCAGTTCTACTTCGTCCTGCCGGACCGTTTCGCCAACGGCGACACCAGGAACGACCGCGGCGGACTGACCGGCTCCCGCCTCAGCACCGGGTACGACCCCACCGACAAGGGCTTCTACCAGGGCGGTGACCTCAAGGGCCTGACGAAGAGGCTCGACTACATCAAGGGGCTCGGCACCACCGCCATCTGGATGGCGCCCATCTTCAAGAACCAGCCCGTGCAGGGGACCGGCAAGGACGCCTCCGCCGGTTACCACGGTTACTGGATCACCGACTTCACCCAGGTCGACCCGCACTTCGGCACCAACGACGACCTCGAGACCCTCATCGACGAGGCCCACGACAAGGGCATGAAGGTCTTCTTCGACGTCATCACCAACCACACCGCCGACGTCGTCGACTACGAGGAGAAGTCCTACGGCTACCTGTCCAAGGGCGCCTTCCCGTACCTGACGAAGGACGGCGAGCCCTTCGACGACGCCGACTACGCCGACGGCTCCCGGAAGTTCCCGCGCGTCGACGCCGGCTCCTTCCCGCGCACCCCGGTCGTGCCCGGCGCGAAGGAGGACCTCAAGGTCCCGTCCTGGCTCAACGACCCGGAGATGTACCACAACCGGGGCGACTCCACCTTCGCCGGCGAGTCCGCCGAGTACGGCGACTTCTCCGGCCTCGACGACCTGTGGACCGAGCGTCCCGAGGTCGTCGACGGCATGGAGAAGATCTACCAGCGGTGGGTCAGGGACTTCGACATCGACGGCTTCCGGATCGACACCGTGAAGCACGTCAACATGGAGTTCTGGACCCAGTGGGCCACCGCCCTGGACGCCTACGCCGCCAAGAAGGGCCGGGACGACTTCTTCATGTTCGGCGAGGTCTACTCCGCCGACACGGACGTCACCGCCCCGTACGTCACCGAGGGCCGCCTCGACGCCACGCTCGACTTCCCGTTCCAGGAGGCGGCACGGCAGTACGCCTCGCAGGGCGGCAGCGCGAAGAAGCTGGCCTCGGTCTTCGGCGACGACTACAAGTACGCCACCGACAAGGCCAACGCCTACGAGCAGGTCACCTTCCTCGGCAACCACGACATGGGCCGCTTCGGGACGTTCCTGACGCAGGACAACCCGGGGGCGTCCGACGCGGAGCTGCTGAAGAAGGACATGCTCGCCAACGAGCTGATGTTCCTCAGCCGCGGCAACCCGGTCGTCTACTACGGCGACGAGCAGGGCTTCACCGGCGCCGGCGGCGACAAGGACGCCCGCCAGACCCTGTTCGCCTCCCGTACGGCCGACTACCTCGACGACGACCTGATCGGCACCGGCCGCACCCACGCCGAGGACACCTACGACACGCGAGCACCGCTCTACCGGCAGATCAGTGCTCTCGCCAAGCTCCGCAAGGCCCACCCGGCCCTCACCGACGGCATCCAGCAGGAGCGGTACGCGGCCGACGGCGCGGGCGTCTACGCCTTCTCCCGCACCGGCACGGGCAAGGACACCACCGAGTACGTCGTCGCCTTCAACAACTCCGAAGAGGCCGAGAAGGCCACCTTCGCGACCGGCTCCGCCCGGATGACGTTCAAGGGCATCCACGGCACCGACGCCACCGTCACCAGCGACGCCGACAAGAAGATCACCGTCACCGTCCCGGCCGGCTCGGCGATCGTCCTCAAGGCGTCCGGCCCGCTCGCCGGGCCCGCCGCGAAGCCCACGGTCACCCTCGAGGCCCCCGGGGCGGGCGCCACCGGCACCGTCGAGGTCACCGCCGACGTCGAGGGCGGCCGGCTCAACCGGGTCGTCTTCGCCGCCCAGACCGGCAACGGCAGGTGGCAGACGCTCGGCTCCGCCGACCACGCCCCCTACAAGGTCACCCACACCATCGGCGAGGACGTCCCCGCCGGCACCGCCCTGCGCTACAAGGCCGTCGTGGTCGACTCGGCCGGCCGCACCGCGAGCGCCCTGGCCGCCTCCACCACGGGCACCCCGCCCGTCGAGGAGCCGCCCACCGCCGCCTCCCGCGACTACGCGATCGTCCACTACAAGCGCACGGACGGCGACTACGACGACTGGGGCCTGTACGCCTGGGGCGACCTCGCGGACGGCGAGGCCACCGAGTGGCCGGACAGCCACCCCTTCACCGGCCGCGACGCCTACGGCGCCTTCGCCTACGTCAAGCTCAAGCCCGGCGCGTCCGACCTCGGCTTCCTCGTCATCGACAAGGACGGAAACAAGGACGTCGCCACCGACCGCACGATCGACCTCACCAGAACCGGTGAGATCTGGATCGAGCAGGGCAAGGAGACCGTCACCGCCGAGCGGCCCGACTACCCGGCCCAGGACACCACCAAGGCCGTGCTGCACTACAAGCGCGCCGACGGGAACTACGACGGCTGGGGCCTGCACACCTGGACCGGTGCCGCGAACCCCACCGACTGGTCGAAGCCCCTGGAGCCGGTGAGGACCGATGCCTACGGCGCCGTCTTCGAGGTGCCGCTCGCCGAGGGTGCCACCAGCCTCAGCTACATCCTCCACAAGGGCGACGAGAAGGACCTGCCCACCGACCAGTCGCTGGACCTCGAGGCCGGCGGCCACGAGGTGTGGCTGCTGAACGGCCAGGAGAAGTACCTGCTGCCGCAGCCGGCCGGCTCGGCGGCGGCACTCGACCTGACCACCTCCAAGGCGGTCTGGATCGACCGGGACACCCTCGTCTGGGACGGCTCCGAGGCCGCCGCCTCCACCCAGCTCCTCGCCTCCCGCACCGGTTCCGTCAAGGTGCAGGACGGTGCGCTGACCAGCGAGGACGCCCGCTGGATCCGGCTGGCGAGCACGACGCTCACCGACGCCCAGAAGGCGGAGTTCCCGCACCTGAAGGACGGCACCGCCTGGTCCGTCGACCCGCGTGACCGGGACCGCGTGCGCGAGGCGCTGCGCGGCCAGGTCGTCGCCTCCCAGCACGCCGCCAACGGCGCCGTGCTCGCGGCGACCGGCGTGCAGATCGCGGGCGTGCTCGACGACCTCTACGCGGCCGACGCCACCAAGGCGGACCTCGGCCCGGTGTTCCGCCACGGCCGGCCCACCCTCTCCGTGTGGGCGCCGACCGCGCAGGACGTCTCCCTGGAGATCGGCGGCCGCACCGTCCGGATGCGGCGCGACGACGCCACCGGCGTCTGGTCCGTCACCGGCCCGCGCTCCTGGAAGGGCGAGGAGTACCGGTACAAGGTGAAGGTGTGGGCGCCCAGCACCCGCGAGATCGTCACCAACAAGGTCACCGACCCCTACTCGGTGGCCCTGACCACCGACTCCGAGCACAGCCTCGTCGTCGACCTGGCCGACCGGTCCCTGAAGCCGCGTGCGTGGTCGACGTACGACAAGCCGAAGGCCGTGCCGCTGAAGGACGCCCAGATCCAGGAGCTGCACATCCGCGACTTCTCCGTGGCGGACCGCACGGCGGAGAACCCCGGCACCTACCTCGCCTTCACCGACAAGGACAGCGACGGCAGCAGGCACCTGCGCGAGCTGGCGAAGGCCGGCACCTCGTACGTGCACCTGCTGCCCGCGTTCGACATCGCCACCATCCCCGAGGAGAAGTCCGAGCAGGCGACCGCCGACTGCGACCTCGCCTCCTACCCGGCCGACTCCGGCAAGCAGCAGGAGTGCGTGGCGAAGGCCGCCGCCAAGGACGCCTACAACTGGGGCTACGACCCGTACCACTACACGGTCCCCGAGGGCTCCTACGCCACCGACCCGGACGGCACCGAGCGCACCGTCGAGTTCCGGAAGATGGTCAAGGCGCTCAACGAGGACGGCCTGCGGGTCGTGATGGACGTGGTCTACAACCACACGGCCGCGAGCGGCCAGGCCGGCACCTCCGTCCTGGACCGGATCGTCCCCGGCTACTACCAGCGGCTGCTGGCCGACGGCTCGGTCGCCAACAGCACCTGCTGCGCCAACACGGCCACCGAGAACGCCATGATGGGCAAGCTCGTCGTCGACTCGGTCGTCACCTGGGCCAAGGAGTACAAGGTCGACGGGTTCCGCTTCGACCTCATGGGCCACCACCCGAAGGCCAACATCCTCGCCGTGCGCGAGGCCCTCGACGCCCTCACCCCGGAGAAGGACGGCGTCGACGGCAAGAGGATCATCCTGTACGGCGAGGGCTGGAACTTCGGCGAGATCGCCGACGACGCCCGCTTCGAGCAGGCCACGCAGAAGAACATGGCCGGTACCGGCATCGCCACCTTCTCCGACCGGGCCCGCGACGCCGTGCGCGGCGGCGGCCCCTTCGACGCCGACCCCGGCGTGCAGGGCTTCGCCTCCGGCCTCTACACCGACCCCAACTC
>NZ_NCTE01000391.1:4781-6906 GCF_002114215.1 Streptomyces sp. 13-12-16
TCGCTGTTCGACGCGCTCGCCTTCAAGCTGCCGAAGGACACGTCCGCCGACGACCGGGCCCGCATGCAGGTCCTCGCCATGGCGACGGCCACCCTCTCGCAGGGCCCGGCCCTCTCCCAGGCGGGCACCGACCTGCTGCGCTCCAAGTCCCTGGACCGCAACTCCTACGACAGCGGCGACTGGTTCAACGCCATCCACTGGAACTGCGCGGACGGCAACGGCTTCGGCCGGGGCCTGCCGCCGGCCGCCGACAACGAGGCCAAGTGGCCCTACGCCAAGCCCCTGCTGGGCACGGTGAAGGTCGGCTGCCCGCAGATCCAGGGCACCTCGGCCGCCTACCGGGACCTGCTGAGCATCCGTACCACGGAGAAGGCCTTCTCCCTCGACACGGCCGCCCAGGTGCAGTCGGCGCTCTCCTTCCCGCTCTCCGGGAAGGACGAGACGCCCGGCGTGATCACCATGACCCTCGGTGACCTGGTCGTCGTCTTCAACGCCACGCCCGAGCGGCAGGAGCAGCGCGTCGCCGCGCTCGCCGGGACGGGCCACCGCCTGCACCCGGTGCAGGCGGCGGGCGGGGACGCGGTCGTGAAGACCTCGTCGTACGCGAAGGGGTCCGGCACGTTCACCGTCCCGGCGCGCACGGTCGCGGTGTTCACCACCGCCGGCTGACCCCGCAAGGAGCTGCGGCTAGTGTGAGCCCTCCCGACCCGGATCAGGAGGGCTCATGCCGCAGATCACCGTCGACTACTCCGAGCGGCTGGCGGACGGTTTCGACCGGCCCGCCTTCGCGCGGGACCTGCACACCGCCGTGGTGGACATCGCGGCCGCCAAGCCGCCGGCGTGCAAGACACGGTTCCGGCGGACCGAGGACCCCGTGGTCGGCCCCGACACCGACGGGCACGCCCTCGTGCACGTCCACATCGCCCTGCTGCCCGGCCGCAGCGACGAGACCAAGGCCCGCCTCACCGAGACCGCCCTGGAACTGCTGCGCCAGTACGTGAAGCCGGCCGAGGGCGTGCGGCTGCACGCCTCCGCCGAGGTGCGCGACCTCGACGCCTCGTACCGGAAGTTCGAGGAGTAGGGGCGCTAGGAAGAAGCCAGTGAGATCAGCCGGGCGGCGAGGTCGGTGAACGGCCCGTCGCCCGGCTCGTTCTCGAGCAGGCCGCGCAGCAGCGCGGCCAGTTCCTCGTCGCGGGCGGCGGCCACGGCGGCGAGCGCGGCGAAGTCCTGCACCAGCTGCGCCTCCAGCTCGGCGCGCGGGATGCGCCTGCCGTCCAGCCAGATCAGCGCCGTCGACTCGACGAGCGAGATCCAGGACCGTACGACCAGCTCCAGCCGCACCGGCGCCGGGCCCACCACGCCCATGTGCGACAGCATCTGGTCGTACGCGGCCTGCCGTACGGAGTCGATCAGCGCGTTCGTGGCCGAGACCGTGCTCATCGAGCAGGCTCCGCCCGCGGACACCGCCGGGCCGCCGCGCATCAGGGCGGCGAAACCGGGCCCGTGCTCGTCGACGAAGTCGAAGAAGCGGGCCATCACCCGCCGCAGCCGCGACCCCAGCGGGCCCTCGGGCGGCTCCACGAACCGGGACGCCAGGTCCTCCGCCGCACGCCTCAACGCGGCCTCGTACAGGCTGAGTTTGCCGGGGAAGTAGTGATAGACCAGCGGGCGGGAGATGCCCGCCCGTGACGCTATCTCGTCGATGGAGACCTCGTCGGGGGAGCGTCGGCTGAACAGTTCGAGGGCCACGCCGATCAACTGCTGCCGCCGCTCCTCGACTCCCATTCTGCGCCGCACCCCGGTAGTCATACGAACACCTTACCGATTGATTCCGGCCTCGAACGGTCCGGTCCGGACAGTGGTGTTCCTCCGGCTAGCGCAGTCCGTCGACCGACCGCCCGTTCCCGAGCGTGCCCTTGAGGTCGGCGCGGGCGCCCTTGTCGGCGCGGACGGCCAGCAGCCGGCCCCGCGCCGAGCCCTCGACCCCGCCCGTCGCCCCGACGGACGCCAGGTCGCGACTGCCGGCGGCGAGCAGGTACCAGGTGCCGGATCCGGACTTCCACAGCACCCCGGCGAGCACCCGCGGCTCGCGCTCCCCGCAGGCCGGCGCGGACTCGGCCTTCGC
>NZ_NCTE01000392.1 GCF_002114215.1 Streptomyces sp. 13-12-16
CGATGCCCTCGGGCAGCCAGCCGTCCGGCAGCGGGAACTCGGTCGGCCAGGCGGGCCGGTGGCCGGCGGCGTGCGCCGTACCGGTGCCGGCCGCCACCGCCAGCGCGGTGGCGGCGGCTCCGCCGAGCAGGGTGCGCCGGGAAGGGCGGGTGTGTTTGCGGGGCATGGTCCGGGCCTCCGTGACAGATGGGGGTGGGGCCTGAAGCGGGTGGGACGCAACATGCAACCCGATGGACCCGGCCCGCGGGGCGGAACGGCCCGAACCCGACAGGAACCCGACAGCCGGGGTGCCCGCCCCCGGTGCGGGGGTCAGGCGGTCTGGCCGCCGTCCACCACGAGGTCGGTGCCCACCACCGACGCCGCGTCGTCCGACGCCAGGTACAGCACCGCCGCCGCGACCTCCTCGACCGCCGACACACGGCCGAGCGGCACCTCGTGCTCCATGCGCTCCGCCCGTCCGGCCTCCGTCTCGCCCGGCCGCAGCGACATGGCCGTCGCCGTGGCGCCGGGGCTGACGGCGTTGATGCGGACCCCCTCCGCGATGTGGTCCAGGGCGGCGCCCCGGGTGAGCACGGAGACGGCCGCCTTGGTGGCGGCGTAGGCGGTGGCTCCCGGGGTGCGCTTGTGCAGGCCGAACGTGGAGGCGATGTTCACGATCGCGCCGCCGGCCGGCTGGGTGCGCATCTGGCGGATCTCCGCGCGCAGGGCGTGGAACACGCCGGTGACGTTGGTGTCGAGCTGGCTCTGCCAGTCGTCGTCGGCCAGTTCGGCCAGGGGCCGCCCGCCCCGGAAGACGCCCGCGTTGTTGACCGCGACGTCCAGTGAGCCGAACCGGTCCACGGCGGCGTCCACGACGGCCCGGACGTCCGCGGCGCGGGAGACGTCGGCGGTGACGGCCAGCGCCTTGCCGCCGGCCCGCTCGATCAGGGCCACCGTCTCCTCCAGCGGCTCCGGCCGCCGCCCGGCGACGACGACGTGCGCGCCCTCCGCGGCGAGGGCGAGGGCGACGGCCCGTCCGATGCCGGAGCCGGCGCCGGTGACCAGGGCGGTGCGGTCGGTGAAACGGCTGGTCATGATCTCCCCTAATTCTTGACCGATCGGTTCAGTATGAGGCCAGGGGTCGAGGGCCGCCGTCCGGCGGCCCGTCGGGTGGTTCCGGTTCAGTCGTCGAGCAGTGCCAGCGCCTGTTCCGCCGCGTCCCTGATCCTGGCCGGGTCCGCGGAGGCCTTGCCGACCACCCGCAGGCCCTGCAGCAGCACGAGCAGCATGCGGGCGAGGGTGAGCGGATCGCGGCCGGCGGGCAGTTCACCCTGGGCCCGGGCGCGGACGAGCGCCGCGTGCAGCACGGTCTCCAGCCGGTCCCAGTTGCGCTCGACCCGCCGTGCGGCCGTCGCGTCGTGCGGGGCCAGCTCGGCCGCCGTGTTGGTGACGAAACAGCCGCGCAGGCGCAGGTCGTCCTCGATCGCCTCGGTGGCGTAGCGCCGTACGAGCGCCCGCACGCCCGGCAGTGCCGGGCCCGGCCGGGACAGGTCCTCCAGCATCTGCGGGAGCAGTCCCCGCTCGTAGTGTTCCAGCGCCTTCAGGTACAGCTCGCGCTTGCTGCCGAAGGTCGCGTAGAGGCTGGCGCGTCCGACGCCGAGGTGGGTGACGAGGTCGGACATCGACGTCGCCTCGTAGCCGCGCTGCCAGAACAGCTCCAGGGCTGCCCGCAGCGCGGCGTCCGGATCGAACTCCTTGGTCCTGGCCACGTGAAGCAGCCTAGGACTTTCTGAAACGGTCGGTCAAGAAACGGTGGTCAGGCGGCCTTCACCTCGTACGCCGTCACCCGGACCGCCTCGTCGTCCAGGCACTGGCCCGACTCCAGGTCGAAGCGCTGCTTCAGGAGCGGGGAGGCGACGAAGGGGCGGCCCTGGTGGGTGCCGGTCAGGCCGCGGGAGAGGACCGCCGCGCCGGTGAAGGGGTCGCGGTTGTCGATGGCGTACAGGCGGCCGGTGCGGTCGGCGAAGAGGGCGACCTGGCGGCCGTCGGGGAGGAGGGCGGCCACCCCGCGGCCGGGGAGCAGCGTGCTCAGGTCGCAGACCGTGAACCAGTCGTCCGCGAGGCGGAGCCGGACCTTCAGATCGGTGGTCTCGAGTGCCAGGGTCATCGCGTCGCGGTTCCTTCCAGGACGTCGTCGGCAGGGCGCAGGCCGATGTTCAGCAGCGGCAGGTCGGGCTTCATCTGGTCGCGCTCGGGGACGAACGCGACCACCGGGTCGGGGGTGTCGGGGGCGTTCACGAAGGACACGAAGCGGGCCAGCTTCTCCGGGTCGTTGATGGTCTCGGCCCACTCGTCGCGGTAGTGCGAGACGTGGGCGGCCATCAGGGCCTCCAGTTCGTCGCAGATGCCGAGCGAGTCGTGGACGACGACGTCCCGTACGTGGTCCAGGCCGCCGGGGATGCGGTCCAGCCAGACGCTGGTGCGCTCCAGGCGGTCGGCGGTGCGGATGTAGAACATCAGGAACCGGTCGATCAGGCGGATCAGTTCGGCGTCCGAGAGGTCCTGCGCGAGCAGGTCCGCGTGGCGCGGGGTGGCGCCGCCGTTGCCGCCGACGTAGAGGTTCCAGCCGCCCGCGGTGGCGATGACGCCGAAGTCCTTCGACTGGGCCTCGGCGCACTCGCGCTGGCAGCCGGAGACCGCGGACTTGAGCTTGTGCGGGGAGCGCAGACCCCGGTAGCGCAGCTCCAGGTCGATCGCCATGCGGACGGAGTCCTGGACGCCGTAGCGGCACCAGGTCTGTCCGACGCAGGACTTCACCGTGCGCAGCGACTTGCCGTAGGCGTGCCCCGACTCGAAGCCGGCGTCGACCAGGCGGGCCCAGATCACCGGGAGCTGTTCGACCCGCGCGCCGAACATGTCGATCCGCTGGCCGCCGGTGATCTTCGTGTAGAGGCCGAAGTCGCGGGCGATCTCACCGATCACGATCAGCTTCTCCGGGGCGATCTCACCGCCGGGGATGCGCGGCACGACCGAGTACGAGCCGTTCTTCTGCAGGTTGGCCAGGAAGTGGTCGTTGGTGTCCTGGAGGGCCGCCTGCTCGCCGTCCAGGACGTGGGTGCTGGCGCCGATCGTCGGGGCGAGGGAGGCGATGATCGAGCCGACCGTCGGCTTGCAGACCTCGCAGCCGTCGCCGCCGCGCGCCGCTTCCCGGCCGTGGCGGTCGAGCAGGTCCCGGAAGGAGGTGACGCGCAGGGCGAGGACGATCTCGTACAGCTCCTCGCGGGTCTGGGAGAAGCAGGCGCACAGGCCCTTGTCGACCTCGACGCCGCTCGCCTCCAGCTCGGCGTTGATGAGCTGACCGAGGACCTTGACGCAACTGCCGCACGTCGTACCGGCCTTGGTGCACTTCTTCACCTCGGGCACGGTGGTGCACCTGTGCTCGGTGACCGCCTCGCGGATCGTGCCCTTGCGGACGTTGTTGCAGGAGCAGATGATCGCGTCGTCCGGCAGCGCGGACGGGCCGAGCTGCACGGGCGCCCCGGCACCGGCCGGCAGCACCAGCGACTCCGGCGAGACCGGCGGGACGGAGCCGGTGAAGGCCTTCAGCGTGCCGTACGCCTCCGCGTCGCCGACCAGGATGCCGCCGAGCAGCGTGCCGTCCCGGCCGATGACCAGCTTCTTGTACAGGCCGGAGCGGGAGTCGGAGTAGACGACGTCCAGGCAGTCCTCGGCGGTGCCGTGGGCGTCGCCGAAGGACGCCACGTCCACGCCGAGCAGCTTCAGCTTGGTGGACAGGTCGGCTCCGGTGAACGCGGACTCGTCCTCGGCGATGGTCGCGGCGACCGTCTCGGCCTGCTCGTAACCGGGCGCCACCAGGCCGTACACCCGGCCGTCGGCGGCCAGCGCGCACTCGCCGATCGCGAACACGTGCGGGTCGGAGACCGTGCGGCACTGCTCGTCGACCGCGATGCCGCCGCGCTCGCCGACGGTGAGGCCGCAATCGCGGGCCAGTTGGTCGCGGGGGCGGACACCGGCGGAGAACACCACCAGGTCGGTGGAGAGTTCGGAGCCGTCGGAGAGCTTCATGCCGGTGACCGAGCCGTCCTCGCCGACCACGATCTCCTGGGTGCCCACACCCGTGTGGACGGTCAGGCCCATCTCCTCGATGGTGCGCAGCAGCGCCGCGCCGCCGCCCTCGTCGACCTGGACGGGCATCAGCCGGGGTGCGAACTCCACGATGTGGGAGGTGAGTCCGAGACCCTTGAGCGCGCCCGCCGCCTCCAGGCCGAGCAGGCCGCCGCCGACCACGGCACCGGTCGTGGACTTCCTCGCGTACTCCTCGATCGCGAGCAGGTCCTCGATCGTGCGGTAGACGAAACAGCCCTCGGCGTCCTTGTTCGGCACCGGCGGCACGAACGGGTAGGAGCCGGTGGCCAGCACCAGGACGTCGTAGTCGACGACCAGCCCGGAGCGGGCCGTCACCTTGCGCGCCTCGCGGTCGACGGTCTCCGCCGGGTCACCGACGTGCAGCTCGATGCCGTGCTCCTCGATGAACGCCATGTCCGTCATCGACAGGTCCTCGGGCGTCCTCCCCGAGAAGTACGAGGTGAGCTGGACACGGTCGTACGCCGGGCGCGGCTCCTCGCACAGCACGACCACGCGGTGCGTGGCGGTCAGGCCGCGCTCGGCGAGCGCCTCCAGGAAACGCTGGCCGACCATGCCGTGGCCGATGAGCACGATGGTCGATGTGTCCGTGGACATCAGGAGCCTCCGTCATTGGTGAGCAGGTGGAGCAGGGGCCCGCCGGCGGACGGGAGCGGCTCTGCTCCCTCCCAGGCGCGCGCGAGGGCGCCGACGGTGCCGAGTTCGCCGACCAGGACCCCGCCGACCAGGCGGTCCTCGCGGACGACGACCTTGCGGTAGGTGCCCCGGGTGGCGTCGGTGAGCTGGACGACGTCGTCGCCCGGCAGCGCCTCGGTCTCGCCGAACGCGGCCAGGTCGAAGGGGCTGTCGGGGCCGGTGAGGGTGAGCCGGGTCAGGGAGCGGGTGCCGGTGTAGCGGGAGCCGGTGTCCCCGGCGAGCAGCGCGGCGAGCGCGTCGGCCTGTTCCAGCGCCGGGGTGGCCAGCCCGTACACCGTGCCGGCGTGCTGGACGCAGTCGCCGATCGCGTGGATGTACGGGTCGGAGGTGCGCAGCTCGTCGTCGACGACGACGCCCTTGGCCACGTCGAGCCCGGCGGCCTGCGCGAGACCGACCCTCGGGTGCACCCCGCAGGCCAGCACCACCAGGTCGGCGTCGAGGGCGTAGCCGTCGGCCATCTCCACCGAGCGGACCGCGCCGCCGACGCAGCGCACGTCCCGCACCCGGCACTCGGTGTGCACCTCCACGCCGAGGTCGGTCAGATGCCGCCGGACCAGCTTGGACGCGGCCGGGTCGAGCTGGCGTTCCATCAGCCGCTCGGACTGCTGGGCGAGGACGACCTGCGCGCCGCGCACGGCGAGCGCGCGGGCCGCGGAGACCCCGAGCAGCCCGCCGCCGATCACCACCGCCCGCACCCCGGGCCGTACCGCCTCGGCCAGGCCCAGGCAGTCGTCCAGGGTGCGGAACGCGTGCACGCCCTCGGGCAGCTCGTGGTCCTCGGTGAACAGGCCGCGAAGCGGTGGCAGCACGGGGTTGGAGCCGGTGGCCAGGACGAGCCGGTCGTATGCGATCACCGACCCGTCCGCGCAGCCGACGGTCCGTGCCGCGCGGTCGATGCCGGTGACCCGGGCGCGGGTCAGCTCCGCGGGCGCCGGCAGGGCGATCACCTCGGGGCTGTAACGTCCGGCCAGCACCTCGGCGAGCAGCACCCTGTTGTACGGGCGGTGCTCCTCCTCGCCGATCAGCGTCACGGGCGTGCCGAGCTCGCCGAGCCGCCGGGCGAGTCGTACGCCCGCGAGGCCGGAGCCGATCACCACCACACGCTCATTCGAGGTCATGCCCCTGAGCCTGCGGTGCGGGTGTTACCCGTCGGCATCCCTTCTGTTTCCCGCACGGAACGCTGCCCTCAGCGAAGGGGCGCGGCGGGTGTGAGGAGGCCGACCCCGGCGGCAACCTCAAGTAACGCTCATCTTGATGGACGTGGCATCTACCTCGTCCCTAGGCTCCCGACCATGCCCGACATCTCCCTGACCACGGTCGTCCTGCTCTGTCTGGCCGCCCTCGCCGCCGGCTGGATCGACGCCGTGGTCGGCGGCGGCGGGCTGCTGCTCCTGCCCGCCCTGCTGCTCGGCCTGCCCGCCGGCACCCCCGCCGCGCACGCGCTCGGCACCAACAAGGCGGTCGCGATCGTCGGCACCACGGGCGCGGCGGTCACCTACGCCCGCAAGGCGCCGGTCGACGTGAGGACCGCCGTGCGCATCGGCCTCGCGGCCCTCGCCGGATCGTCGGGCGGGGCCTTCTTCGCGGCCGGGATGAGCACCGAGGTCCTCAAACCGGTGATCATGGTGGTGCTGCTCGCCGTGGCCGCCTTCGTGATCCTGCGCCCCGCCTTCGGCACGGCCCCCGCCACCGGCCCGGCGACCCGCCGCCAGATCCTCGCCGCGATCGGCCTGGCCGGCCTCGGCATCGGCTTCTACGACGGCCTCATCGGCCCCGGCACCGGCACGTTCCTCGTCCTGGCGCTCACCGCCCTGCTCCACCTCGACCTGGTCACCGCCTCCGCCACCGCCAAGATCGTCAACTGCTGCACCAACGCCGGCGCGCTCGCGATGTTCGCCTGGCAGGGCGCGGTGCTGTGGCAGCTCGCGGCGCTGATGGCGGTGTTCAACCTGGCGGGCGCCACGCTCGGCGCGCACACGGCCCTGAAGAAGGGCAGCGGATTCGTCCGCGTCGTCCTGCTCACGGTCGTCTTCGCCCTGGTGGCGAACCTGGCGTACGAGCAGTGGCTGGCCTGAGCGGCACGCCGGTTCGTGGGCGCCGCCGGTGCGCGACATCTCCCGCGAGCTCGACAGCGCCCCGCGACACCGGTCCGGGCGGGCGGCGGCCGGGTGATCGTCAACGCCGACGGCGGCAACCGCCCCCCGGTGCTCGCGCTCCGTCCCCGGCCGGTGTCGCCCGGCTCAGCGGCTGCCGGTCAGGTGGGCGTACACGACGACGTTCCCCTGGTAGCCGGTGGTCCGGGAGTAGCCCCCGCCGCAGGTGATGACCCGCAGCTCGGGGCGGGGGACCGCGCCGTACACCTTCCCGTCGGGGAAGTCCCGGGCGTCGTACACCTCGACGGCGTCCACCGTGAACACGGCGACGGTGCCGTCGCGGCGGTCCACCTCGATGGTGCCGCCCTTGCGCAGGGCGCCGAGGGAGTAGAAGACGGCGGGGCCGTCGGCGTTGTCGACGTGGCCCGCGACGATCGCGGTGCCCGTCTCACCGGGGGTGGTGCCGGCCTCGTACCAGCCGGCGAGGTTCTCGCGGTCGGCCGGGGGCGCGTCGAGACTGCCGGTCCTCGTCAGGCCGAGGCCGGTCAGGGGCGCGTCCACCCCGATCGCGGGGATGCGGATGCGGTCGGGAGGGGAGGGCGGCAGGGCGGGGGCCGAGGCCCGGTCCGCGCCGCGGTCGTCGTTCCCCGTGCGGGCCTGGGCGGCGGACGGCTGCGGCGGCGCCTGCGTCCCGGTCCCGCCGTGCAGCAGCCACATCCCCGCACACAGGGCGCACACCGTGACGGCGGCTATCGCTGCGTTGCCCGGACCCCCGGTCCGGCGGAACCTGCGGCGCATGACGGACTGACCTCGTCTCGAATCGGTCCCCGTGCCCCCTCCGGGCCGCGAGGGGCGTCGGACCCGGAGGGGAGGGGACTTGCGGTACCGGCGGGGGCGGGCGGG
>NZ_NCTE01000393.1 GCF_002114215.1 Streptomyces sp. 13-12-16
CGGGGGGCGCGCCGGCGCGGCGGCGGCCGTACCGCCCGCGGCGACCAGCCCCAGTGCGGCGCCGAGCCCGAGGACCCCGCGTCGCGTCAGCTCCGTGCCGGGCACGGTGTCCCGGCGGAGGGTCCGAGGGGGCTCGGTGCCGTACGGGTCGGTGTTCAGCCCGCGTGGGGCCGACTGGTCAGACATGGGTGCACTCCCGGCGCGACTTGTTCGCGCGTGCGTGGTGGATGGTCGCGGCGCGCAGCACGCCGAAGGGGTGTGCGGCAGCAGACTGCCGGACAACTCGCCACATATTGCACCTATTCGGACACGGCAACCAGTACCGACACCACCGCCGTCCGCCCGTTCACACGGGACCGGACCGGCCCGTCCGGCCTCTCCGGCCCCCTGACTCACTTGACCCACCCGACCCACTCGTTTCCCACCGGTCACGACGGGACGGCGACCGGGCGATCCGGCGGAAAACCCGACAATCAGGTGTGAGTCCCACGGGAGGGGGTAGTCGCCCGGTATCACCTCCGATCGTGGGAAGGAGGTCCGTGAGAGCGCACCTACTCGCAATGCCCGGGCCGCTTCCACCGACACGAAGCGGCCCGGCCCGTCAGCGCGGGGGCAGCCGGTGGAGCTCCACCTCCGTGAGCCGGCCCCCGGTGACCGCGGCGGTCATGTAAGTGCAGTGGGGCTGTCGGCGGCGGTCCGTCGGCGATCCCGGGTTGAGCAGGCGAAGTCCCGTGGGAGCGGTGGTGTCCCACGGGATGTGACTGTGCCCGAACACCAGCACGTCAACCCCGGGGAAGCGCGCGGCGCACCGTTTCTCCCGCCCCTGCGCCGGACCCGTCTCGTGGACCACGCCGAAGCGCAGCCCGCCGAGATCCGCGTACGCGGTCTCCGGCAGCCGGGCCCGCAACTCGGGCCCGTCGTTGTTGCCGTACACGCCGACCAGCCGCCGGCTGCGGCTCTCCAGGAGATCGAGGGTGGCGGTGTCGACCCAGTCCCCCGCGTGGAACACGACGTCCACACGCGGGAGTTCGTCCAGCAGCGGCGCGGGGAGCCGCTTGGCGCGCTTCGGCAGGTGGGTGTCGGAGGTCAGGAGCAGTCGCACGAACGGCAGACTAGGCGGCGCCGTACCCGCGGTGGGACGCCACGCCCCCAGTGACCCGGCGAGCACGCCGATCGGCGGGTGCGGGAGGGCCGGCACGGCGGCTCCCGGCCGCGGGGCGAAGCGGGGAACGCGGCGGCCGTGGCACTACGATCGGGCGACGCGCACCAAGCCCGCACGTGCGACGGCGAGAGACCCGAAGGGCCCAGATCCAGATGCCGGTCAAGGTCAGCGTCATCATTCCCGTGTACAACCCGGGGATCCACATCGAGGACTGCGTCTCCTCGCTGCGGCGGCAGTCGCTGCCGCCCGACGAGTACGAGGCGATCTTCGTCGACGACGGCTCCACCGACGGGACACCGGCCCGGCTCGACCGGCTCGCCGCCGAGGACCCCCGGATGCGGGTGATCCACCAGGAGAACTCCGGCTGGCCGGGCAAGCCCCGCAACGTGGGGATCGACGCCGCGCGGGGCGAGTTCGTGATGTTCGTCGACAACGACGACCATCTCGGCGACGAGGCCCTGGAGCGGATGTACGCGTACGGCGTGGCCCACGGCGCCGATGTCGTCGTGGGGAAGATGGCCGGCAGGAACCGCGGGGTGCCGGTGGAGTTGTTCCGCCGCAACCATCCGCGGGCGACGGTCGAGAACGCCCCGCTGATCGACAGCCTCACCCCGCACAAGATGTTCCGCCGGGAGTTCCTCGACCGTATCGGGCTGCGCTTCCCGGAGGGACGGCGGCGCCTGGAGGACCACGTCTTCGTCACCGAGGCGTATCTGCGCGCGGACAACGTGTCCGTGCTCAGCGACTACGTCTGCTACTACCACATCAGACGCGACGACGCCTCCAACGCCGGCTTCCAGCGCTTCGATCCCGTGGGGTACTTCGGCAATCTGCGGGAGGCACTCGACGTCGTCGAGCGGTACACCGAGCCGGGTGCGGTGCGGGACCGGCTGTTCCGGCGCTGGCTGCGGGTGGAGATGGTGGAGCGGCTGCGGGGCCGGCGGCTGCTGGGACTGCCGGACGACTACCGCAGGGAGCTGTTCGCGGAGATCCACAAAGTGGTCGTCGAGCGGTTCGGCCCGGGTGTCCCGGCCGGGTTGCAGCCGACGCAGCAGGTCGTCGCCGCGCTGGCCGAGGCCGACCGGTACGACGACGTGGTGGCCTTCGCCGAATGGGAGGCCGGAGTCGCGCCGACGGCGGCGCCCGTGGGCGTGGAGTGGCTGAACGGCTCGCTGCGCATCGGTTTCACCGCCGAGTACACCTCCGCCCGCGAGCCGATGACCTTTCCCGCGGACGCCGCCCGCACCCCACTGGCCGACACCCCGAAGAACGTGGAGGAGGCGGTGGCGTGGGTCGGTGCTCAGACCGCGGCCCGCTTCGAACAGGCCACCGCGGACCTGCTGCTGCGTGAACGGTCCAGCTCCGCCCAGTACTTCCAGCCCGTGGAGTTCACCCGGGAGACGGTTCCCGTCGACGACGGTGAGCGGGTGCGGCTGGTGCTGCGGGCGACCGCGACCGTCGACCCCGCGGAGCTGCCGGGCGACGGGGTCTGGGACGCCGTCGTGCGGGTGAGGCTCGGCGGCTGGACCAAGGAGTGCCGGCTCGGCCCCGCCCCGCGCGCCACGCGCCCCGAGCCGTGCGCGGCCGTGACCGGCCGTCGCGCGGTCCTGCCGTACTGGACCGAGCCGCACGGGAATCTCTCGCTGGACACGGGAGTCAAGGGCAGGCGGCTCGGCCTGGGTGATACGCGGCGGCCGGACGTCACCGTCTCCGGAACCCGGCTGAGCGCCCGGATCCCGCTGCACGCGGCCGGGGACGCCCGGGTGGGACTCAGGTTCACCGCTTCCGGCAGGACGCTGCACGCGTCCGGCACGCTCACCGGTGGGACGGACGGGCCGGGCTCCCTGCTGGAGGCCACGCTGCCCGCCCTGCTCCCCCGGGGGATCTGGCGGGTCGCCCTGAGCCCGGACCCCGATGCCGCGCGACCCGCCTGGAGCGGGCTGCCGTTCTCGCTGTGCGCCGTCGGCGGCCGGATGCCGGTGGTGTCCCTGTCCCGCCCCAAGACGGTGCGGAAACTGGCACGGGGGGTGCGGCGCGTGCTCGGCGCCGCCCGTACGAAGGTGGCTCCCGTGATCAGCGGAAGGCGGTGACGGGGCGCGGGCGCCGGAGTCCGAAGGGGCCCGGTTCCTCACGTCCGGGCCCTCCTGGACGAGCCGGTCCGGCTCGACGAGGACACCCGGCGCACGGCGGCTCCTCACCGAAAGCCTCGGACACGCCTTCATGGCGCTCGGCGTCGCCCGGACCGGGAACGGTGACCCATGACGGCCCGCGGCCCGGTCCGGACGGCGACGTCGTGAGGAACCGCACCTCCGCACGGATCCGGTGGATCCGGCGTACGGCGGCCACGGGGGCGGGCCCCGTCGTGGGGCCGCCCCGCGCCACTGACCCGCTTCGGCGTCAGGACTTGGCGTAACGCTGCTTCAGCGCGCTGCGCTTGTTGGAGCCCTCGGCGTTCTTGCCCTTCTCGATGATCACCAGGTTGTGGTAGAAGTGCACGCCGACCACGTTGCGGTCCGTGTAGGTCGGCTCGTAGCTCTCGTCCACGAACTCCTCGTAGTTCAGCCCGTCCGTCAGACGCTTCAGCAACCCCATGCTGGTGTCCTTCGCGTCGAGGTCCTCGCTGCCCATCCATTCGGGCCAGTACGACGACTGCGTGTCCTCGACGGCGTAGATGCCACCGTCCTTGAGCAGGGGGAAGAGCGTCTCGAACGTCGTGATCACGTGCGGGCTGCGGTGGCTGCCGTCGTCGATGATGACGTCGATCTCGCCGATCTTTTCGGCGATGGCGTTCAGGGAATCGGGGTCGGACTGGTCACCGATGAAGGTCGTGATGCGGTCCTCGTCGACAAACGACTTGTCTTGGATGTCCATTCCGAAGATCTGCGCGTTAGGGAAGAATGCCTTCCACATACGCAGCGACGCCCCGCCCTGACCGGCCCGGTTGTACCCGCCGATCCCGATTTCCAGAAGGTTGAACTTCTCGTTCTTCAGGTGCTGGAGATGGCGCTGGTAGTGCCGCGTGTAACGGTGCGTCCCCCATTTGTCCGTCTTGAAGTGCACAGCCAGTTTGCTGAGGTCGTGGGAGATCGCATCCAGCCCGGTCGGCTTGGCCGGCGCGACCGGCCTGCCCGTGATCTGTCGCTTCAACTGGCGCAGAACCCGCACGTTCTTCTCGCCCAACGCGGACTTCACCATTGGCCTGATCGACATCGCGAGACGTTCCTTTCACTGGGACAGCTCTTTGCGGATGAGGGAGAGTGCTGCGGGCCGCGGGAGGACCGCACCGGTGGCGGACCGTACGTGCCCGCCGTCGCCGGGGCGGACCCCGAGACCGGCGGTGTGCTCGGTGACGTCCGTGCTCCGGGTGGGCTGCCCGCGCCGGCCGTCGAGGACGTCGACGGTGGGGCGGCGGGGTTCGGGACCGATCATCGTCCGCACGAAGTTAGTGCCGTGGAGCCCGTGGGGCCAAGGGGTACGCGCCACCGCGCTCGCCCCGGGCGGCTCCGCCAACACGGCCCGCCCGCCGACGGGTTCGGAGCAGCCGTGGGAGGTGCGCGGGTCGGCGGGGGGTCCTCCGGGGAGGGGGTGGCGCGTTCCTCGTCGGTCTCGGCGCCGCCGACGGCCGGGTACGCGGCGCGGTCGGCCACGAGGCGGGGGCGGTGACCGAGCTCGTCGCCGGCCTCGGTCCG
>NZ_NCTE01000394.1 GCF_002114215.1 Streptomyces sp. 13-12-16
CGGAGGGTTCGACCCTCGCCACCGCCGCCTCCGACCACACCGTCAAGGCGGACATCCGCGGTCTCCGTCCGGCCACCGACTACTGGTTCCGCTTCTCCGCCGGCGGCACCGACTCGCCCGCCGCCCGCACCCGCACCGCGCCGGCCGCCGACGCCGCCGTGACCGGGCTGCGCTTCGGCGTGGTCTCCTGCGCCAACTGGGAGGCCGGCCACTTCGCCGCGTACCGCCACCTCGCGGCCCGCGGCGACCTGGACGCCTGGCTGCACCTGGGCGACTACATCTACGAGTACGGCACCGGCGAGTACGCCGCCCGCGGCGAGACCGTACGGCCGCACACCCCCGCCCACGAGATCGTCACCCTCGCCGACTACCGGCTCCGGCACGCCACGTACAAGACCGACCCGGACCTCCAGGCCCTGCACGCCGAGGCGCCGGTCGTCGCGATCTGGGACGACCACGAGTTCGCCAACGACACCTGGTCGGGCGGCGCCGAGAACCACACCGAGGGCGCGGAGGGCGCCTGGGCGGCCCGCCAGGCCGCCGCCAAGCAGGCCTACTTCGAGTGGATGCCGGTACGGCCCGCGCTCGCCGGCACCACCTACCGCCGGCTCCGCTTCGGCAAGCTCGCCGATCTGTCCCTGCTCGACCTGCGTTCCTTCCGCTCCCCGC
Source organism: Streptomyces sp. 13-12-16 (assembly GCF_002114215.1). Taxonomy (GTDB): domain Bacteria; phylum Actinomycetota; class Actinomycetes; order Streptomycetales; family Streptomycetaceae; genus Streptomyces. The sequence goes on from NZ_NCTE01000394.1 coordinate 670, forward strand.
AGGTCTCCCTCGGCGACGGCGAGGTCGACGACCCGGACCGCACGCTCACCGGGCGCGCCCAACTGGACTGGCTGAAGGCGGGTCTGACGGCGTCCGACACCACCTGGCGGCTGGTCGGCACCTCGGTGATGATCTCGCCGTTCGCCCTCGGTTCCCTCCCCGCGAGCCTCCTCAAGCCGCTCGCGAAGCTGCTGGGCCTGCCGCAGGAAGGACTCGCCCTCAACACCGACCAGTGGGACGGCTACACCGACGACCGCCGCGAACTCCTCGCCCACCTGCGGGCGAACGCCGTCCGCAACACGGTCTTCCTCACCGGCGACATCCACATGGCGTGGGCCAACGACGTGCCGGTGAACGCCGGTACCTACCCGCTGTCGGCGTCGGCCGCCACGGAGTTCGTGGTCACCTCGGTCACCTCCGACAACCTCGACGACATCGTGAAGGTCCCCGAGGGCACCGTCTCCGCGCTCGCCGCACCGCTGATCCGGGCGGCCAACCGGCACGTCCACTGGGTCGACACCGACCGGCACGGCTACGGCGTACTGGACATCACCGCCGAGCGGGCGCAGATGGACTACTACGTGCTGTCCGACCGCACGGCGGCGGACGCCACGTCCGAGTGGGTCCGCTCCTACCGCACCCGCAGCGGCACGCAGAAGGTCGAGCGCGTCCACGACCCGGTGTGACGCCCCGCCGATCGCCGGCTCAGCCCTCCAGCGAGTCGAGGAAGCCGAGCGCCACCCGCCAGGTGGCCTCGGCGGCCTCCTCGTCCCAGTCCTCCAGGTCGGGGTCGGTGTAGAGGTGACCGGCCCCGGCGTACCTGTACATCTCGACCTCGGCGCCGATCCGGCCCATCCGCAGGTACCAGGCGGTGAGCCAGTCGTCCGTCTCGAACGGGTCCGGCTCGGCGACGTGCAGCTGCACCGGCAGTTCGTCCACCGAGGCGTTCTCCGCGATGTCCGACGTGCCGTGCAGGAGCAGCAGTCCGCGCGCCTTGTCGTCGCCGAGGGCCAGCGTCTGGGCGACGGAGGCACCGAAGGAGAACCCCGCGTACACCAGCCCCCGCTCGGAGTAGGGCGCGGCGGCCAGCACGGCCCGCTTCAGCAGCTCGTCCTTGCCGATCCCCTCCTTGTACGCCATGCCGTCCTCGACCGTGTCGAACGTGCTGCCCTCGAAGAGGTCGGGCGTCCACACCTCGTGTCCGGCCGCGCGCAGCCGGTCCGCGGCCCGGTGCACCGCGGGCCGCAGGCCGTAGGTCGAGTGAAAGAGCATGATGTTCATGCGGTCCATGGTGCCAGCCCGGTGTGACGGCGCCGGATCACGGCCCTACCCGCGATCGCGCGGAAGTCACATGTTCATGCCCGCGCGGGCCGGTTAGGTTCGGGGGCATGGATGACGTGCTCCGCCCATTGATCGTGGTCGGCGGCTCGGTCGTGCTCACACTGCTGCTCGGCTGGGCCACCGACCTGCTGCTGCGCAAGGCCGACGAACGCCACCCCGAGACTCCGCTGTGGGGTCTGCTGCGCCGCGGCCGGATCCCCTACCAGCTCGTGCTGTGCGCGGCCCTGCTGAGAGGGTCGTACGACCAGGCGGAACTGCTGCAGGACCACGAGGCCGCCGTCGGCCGGACCCTGACCCTGGTGCTGATCGGGTCGGCCGCCTGGCTGGCGATCCGGATCGCGGCCGCGGTCGTCGAGACCACGTACACGCGGTACGCCAGTACCCACCGCGAACGCGACCCGGCGCGGGTCCGCCGGGTGCGCACCCAGGTGACGCTGATCCGGCGGGTGGTCTCGGCGATCGTCGGCGTGGTGGCGGTGGCCGCGATGCTGCTGACCTTCCCCGCGATGCGGGCGGCCGGGGCGTCGCTGCTGGCCTCGGCCGGAATCCTCGGCATCGTCGCCGGTGTGGCCGCCCAGTCCACGCTCGGCAACATGTTCGCCGGGCTGCAGATCGCCTTCGGCGACATGGTGCGCATCGGCGACACGGTGGTCGTGGACGGCGAGTGGGGCACGGTCGAGGAGATCACGCTGACCTTCCTGACCGTGCGCACCTGGGACGAGCGCCGGATCACCATGCCGGTGTCGTACTTCACGTCCCAGCCGTTCGAGAACTGGTCGCGCGGGACGCCGCAGATGACGGGCACCGTCTTCTGGCACCTCGACCACTCGGCCCCGCTGGACGCGATGCGCGACAGGCTCCGCGACATCCTCCGGGAGTGCCCGGCCTGGGACGGCCGCGCCTTCAACCTGACCGTGACCGACAGCACGCCCAGCACCATGGAGGTGCGCGCCCTGGTGACGGCCAAGGACGCGGACGACATCTGGACGGTACGGGTCGCGGTCCGCGAGGAAATGATCCGCTGGCTGGCCGCCGACCACCCCTACGCGCTGCCCCGGGTCAACGCGGCCGACGCGGTGCCGCCGCCCGGCCGGCGCGATCACCGCTCCGCCGACGGCGTACCGGCGGCCCGCCGCGTGCACACCCATCCGAGGGAGCGCTGAGCGGGCCTCAGTGGCCGCGTTCGGCGCCGCCGTTGACCTGGACGATCTGCGAGGTGATGTGTGCGGCGCCCGGGGAGGCGAGCCAGTGCAGGGTCGCGGCGACGTCCCCGGGCGTTCCGGCGCGCCCGTCCAGGGTCTGGCCGATCAGCCAGGCGCGCAGTTCCCCGTCGATGCCGTCGCCGAAGAAGGCGGTGTCCTCGATGTAGCCGGGGGCGACCACGTTCACGGTGATGCCGTGCGGGCCCAGCGTCCGGGCGAGGGCGTGGGCGTACGGGTGCAGGCCGGCCTTGGCGGCCGCGTACGCCACCTGTCCGCGCCCCTGGTAGGCGGCGAGGGAGCTGAGGAACAGCACCCGTCCGCCGGGCTCGGCGAGCCGGCCGCGCAGGGCCTCGGTGAGCAGTGCGGCGGTCAGCAGGTTGAGCCGGAAGTTGACCGTCCAGGAGTGGGCGACGGCGTCGAGCGGGTCGTCGCCGTCGGCCGGGGGTTCGAGGAGCCCGTCGCCTCCGGCGCTGTGGACCAGCACGTCCACGGCCCCGAACTCCCGCCCCACGAAGCCGGCGACACCGCGCACGGCCTCGGGGTCGGCGAGATCGGCGGCGTACGTCAGGGCGCCCGGCACCCCGGCCCGCTCCAGCACGTCCTTGCGCCGCCCGAGCAGCAGCACCCGGTCCCCGTCGGCGGCGAACACCCGTGCGGTGGCGAGTCCGATCCCGCTGCCGCCTCCACTGATCACAACATTCCGAGTCATAACGGCACCTTACGAACGGAAAGCCGCCGAAGGTGCCAAGCTGCCGTGGGAAACGCCCGCTTCCCCACCGACCGGGACAGGCGGTGCACGGGTGGGAGACCCTGAAGCGTCAGCGCAGGCTGCGCACGTCCAGGTGCCGCAGCACCCGGTCCACGACCTCCGGATCCGCCCCCGCCTCGCTCCGCGCCGCCAGCACCTCGTGCCGGGCCGCGCTCAGCATCTCCCGCTGGATCCCCCGCACCCGCTTCAGCCGCCGCGCCCGCTGCCGGTGCGCCTCCCGCCGCTCGTCGTCCGCGAGGTCGGGACTGATCCGCACCCCGATGTCGAACGCGCTGCGCAGCATCTGCTCGGACAGGTCCTCCGGCAGCTCCTCGGCCTCCTCGATCTCGCGCAGCCTCCGCTTCGCCGCCTTCGCCGCCCGGACCGCCAGGTCGTGCTCGAGCTGCTTCTCCCGCCCGGTGTCGGCCCGCACCCCCAGCCGCCCCACCAGCCACGGCAGGCTCAGCCCCTGCACCAGCAGGGTCGCCATGATCACGCCGAACGCGATGAAGACGATCTCGCTCCGGCCGGGGAAGTCGCCCCCGGCGTCGGTCTCCAGCGGAATCGCCAGCGCCAGCGCGACGGAGGCCACCCCGCGCATCCCGGACCACCACATCACCACGGTCTCGCGCCAGCTCACCGGGATCTCCTCGGCGGTGTCCCGCGCGGCGTGCAGCCGTTTCGTCAGCCAGGTCGCCGGCAGCAGCCACAGCAGCCGGACCAGGACGACCACGCCCACGATCACCGCCGCCCAGCCGAGCAGCTCGCTCCAGTGGCCGGACGCGGTCCGCACCGCGTTGTGCAGTTCGAGCCCGACCAGCCCGAACGCGACCCCGGTGACGAGGGTGTCGACGATGTCCCAGAAGGTGTGCCCGGCCAGCCGGGTCATGACGTCGTCGGCGTCGGTGGCGTACTCGACGAGGAACAGCGCGGTGGTGAGCACGGCGAGCACGCCCGAGCCGTGCAGTTCCTCGGCCGTGACGTAGGAGGCGTACGGCACGAGCAGGCTCAGCCCGATCTGCAGGGTCGCGTCCCCGAGGAGATCCATCAGCTTGTTGGCGCCCCAGCCCAGGGCGAGCCCGACCGCCACCGCCACCACGGCCGAAAGCACCAGGTCGAGCCCGGCCTCCCAGGGCGAGAAGCCGCCGCTCACGGCGGCGGCGGTCGCC
>NZ_NCTE01000395.1 GCF_002114215.1 Streptomyces sp. 13-12-16
CCCAGCACCGCCAGCACCAGGCCGGCGGCCAACGACCACCACTCGGCCCGCAGCCGCCCGCGCGTCCGCCCCCACGCACGGGTCATCCGGAGCCACCCCGGTGGTCCGCTGCCCACCGCGCCTCCACCGGCCGACAGCAACCGCGCCCGCCTGGCCCCGGCATGCCCGCCGCCCAGCAGCCAGGCCGCGGTCCCCAGGCACGCCACGGCCGCACCCGTCGACACCTCGGTCGTCCCGTTCATCCTCCGATCCCCTCGTCCGGTCCTCCGGTGTCCGCGTTCCGGAGCAGCTCCCGCAGGCGCTGCCATCCCCGCTCCCGGGTGAAGGCCTGCGGGCCCCACCGCAGCGCCGGCACCGTCCGCACCAGCCCCGACGGGTCCCGTTCCAGCACGTGCACCTCCGCGATCCGCCGCCGCCCGCTCCGGTCGCGTACGAGGTGCAGCACCACCGAGAGGGCGGCCGCCGCCTGACTGTGCAGGGCGAACCGGTCGAGTCCGGCGGCCGTGCCGAGCGCCTCCAGCCGGGCCGGTACGTCGGTGGCGGCGTTGGCATGGACCGTTCCCGAGCCGTCGTGGCCCGTGTTGAGGGCGGCCAGCAGATGGACCACCTCCGGGCCGCGCACCTCACCGACGACCAGCCGGTCCGGGCGCATCCGCAGCGCCTGCCGCACCAGGTCCTCGAGGGTGACCAGGCCCGCGCCCTCCTGGTTGGCGGGTCTGGTCTCCAGGCGCACGACGTGCGGGTGGTCGGGCCGCAGTTCCGCCGAGTCCTCGGCCAGGACGATGCGCTCGTCCGGCCCGACCAGTCCCAGCAGCGCACTCAGCAAGGTCGTCTTGCCGCTGCCGGTCCCCCCACTGACGAGGAACGACAGCCGCGCGTCCAGCAGTGCCCGAAGCACGCGGTCCCCGCCCGGCGGGACCGTCCCGGCCGCCACGAGTTCGTCGAGGGTGAAGGCGCGGGGTCGTACGACCCGTAGCGACAGGCAGGTGCCGCCGACGGCCACCGGGGGCAGCACCGCGTGCAGTCTGGTCCCGTCGGGCAGCCGCGCGTCGACCCAGGGCCGGGCGTCGTCCAGGCGCCGGCCGGCCACGGCGGCGAGCCGTTGGGCGAGGCGCCGGACGGCCGTCTCGTCGGGAAAGGCCACCTCGGTCAGTTCCAGTCCACCGCCCCGGTCCACCCAGACCCGGTCCGGCGCCGACACCAGCACGTCGGTCACCGAGGGCTCGGACAGGAGCCGTTCCAGCGGTCCGCTGCCGACCAGCTCGGACCGCAACTGCTCGGCCGCTCCGAGCACCTCGGCGTCACCGAGCACCCGTCCTTGGTCCCGCAGCGCCTGCGCCACCCGCGCGGGTGTCGGTTCGGCCCCGCTCTCGGCCAGCCACCGCCGCACCCCGTCGAGCAGGCCGGGAGGCATGACCGCTCCGCTCGTCACCGGCCTCCTCATGCCGCCCTCGCCT
>NZ_NCTE01000396.1 GCF_002114215.1 Streptomyces sp. 13-12-16
GCCCACGACCAGCGTGCTGCGCCGGGCCGCCCGCGCCCGCTCCACCGCCGTGGCCGCCTCCTCCCAGCCCTCCAGTACGCGCCGGGCGTGCGGCAGCAGTGCCGTACCGGCGGCGGTGAGCGCCACGCCCCGCCGGTCGCGCCGGAACAGCTCGACGCCCAGCTGCCGTTCCAGCGCGCGTATCTGCTTGCTCAGCGCGGGCTGTGACACGTACACGCGCTCGGCCGCACGGGTGAAGTGCAGCTCCTCCGCCACGGCCAGGAAGTAGCGCAGGTCCCGCAGGTGAACGTCCGTCCTCATAACCATCGGTTGTCAGCGTAGGTCTTGGACGGGCAACCCGTCCTGAAGGCAGGGTGGTTCACGCAGACCGAGGGGCAAGCGAGGCACGAGGAGCCGGAATGAACAAGGTGTGGCTGATCACGGGAGCCAGCAGCGGGTTCGGGCGGGCGATCGCCGAGGCGGCCCTCGCCGCCGGCGACGTGGTGATCGGCGCGGCCCGCCGGCCCGAGCTGCTGGACGATCTGGTCGCCGCCCACCCCGACCAGGTGGAGTCGCTGCGCCTGGACGTGGCGGACGTCGAGGACGCCGAGGCCGCGGTGCGGGACGTGGTGGCGCGGCACGGCCGGATCGACGTCCTGGTCAACAACGCGGGCCGGACCCATGTCGGGGCGTTCGAGGAGACCGCCGACGACGAGCTGCGCGAACTGTTCGACGTGCACGTCCTCGGCCCCGCCGCGCTGGTGCGGGCCGTGCTGCCGAGCATGCGGGAGCGGCGCTCGGGGGCGATCGTGCAGATGAGCAGCATGGGCGGGCAGCTCTCCTTCGCCGGTTTCGCGGCGTACAGCGGAACCAAGTTCGCGCTGGAGGGCATGTCGGAGGCGCTCGCGGACGAGGTGCGGGAGTTCGGCATCAAGGTGCTGATCGTCGAGCCGGGGGCGTTCCGGACCGGTCTGTTCGAGACGAGCCGGGCCGGGGCCAGCCCGGACAGTGGCGTTTACGCCAAGGTCGGCGAGACCCGTTCCGCCGTCGCCGGCGGTGACGGCGTCCAGCCCGGCGATCCCGCGAAGGCGGCGGAGCTGATCCTGGCCGCCCTGGAGGCGGCGGACACCCCCTTGCGGCTGCCGCTCGGCGCCGACGGCGTCGACGGGATCCTCGCGCACCTCGACCAGGTCCGTGCGGAGGTCCTGGCCTGGGAGAAGCGCGCCCGCGCCACGGCCTTCGACGACTGACCGGGGCCCGTGCGGAACCGGGCGGCCCGCCCCCGGTGGGCGGGCCGCCCGTCGCCGTGCCGTCCGGGACGCGGCCACAACGTCGGTGCAGGGCCCTTGTGCAATTCCTGTGGAACCCTCAATCTTTCGGCTGACGCACGGACCCGGTCACCATATTTGACATGATCCTGTCACTGGCCGGTTCGCTTCGCCACCCGCGCGGCACGTGCGTCGACCGCACGGAACCCCCACAGCACACGCACCACCGACTGAGGAGGAACCCTCACATGACAGTGATGCGTCACCCCCGGCGAAGACTGGCCGCCCTCGGCGCCGCGACCACCGCGGCCCTCGTCACGAGTCTCGTCTCCGCCCTCCCCGCGGGCGCGGCCCCGGCCGCACCCGAAGGCCGCATCCAGTACGCGGGCGCCGCGAACGCCGTCGCCGGCAGCTACATCGTGACCCTGAAGGCGGACGAGGCCCGCTCCGGCTCCGCCGAGGGCCGCGCCCTGGCGGAGAAGTACGGCGCCGACATCGAGCGCACGTACACCAAGGCCCTGAACGGCTACGAGGTCGAGGCCTCCGAGACCGAGGCGAAACGTCTCGCCGCCGACCCGGCCGTCGCCTCCGTGATCCAGAACCGCACCTTCCACGTCACCGGCACCCAGCCGAATCCGCCCTCCTGGGGCCTGGACCGGATCGACCAGCGGAACCTCCCGCTCAACAGCTCGTACACCTACCCGGATTCGGCCGGGGAGGGCGTGACGGCGTACGTCATCGACACCGGCGTCCGCATCACCCACAGCGACTTCGGCGGCCGTGCCTCCGACGGCTACGACGCCATCGACGACGACAACACCGCCCAGGACGGCCACGGCCACGGCACCCACGTCGCCGGCACGGTCGCGGGCACCTCCCACGGTGTGGCGAAGAAGGCGGAGATCGTCGCCGTCCGGGTGCTGAACAACTCCGGCTCGGGCACCACCGCCCAGGTCGTCGCCGGCATCGACTGGGTGGCGCGGAACGCGGTCAAGCCGGCCGTCGCCAACATGTCCCTCGGCGGCGGCGCCGACAGCGCCCTCGACGCGGCCGTACGGGGCGCCGTGGCCTCCGGCGTCACCTTCGTCGTCGCGGCCGGCAACGAGTCCACCAACGCATCCACCAAGTCCCCGGCCCGGGTGACCGAGGCGATCACCGTCGGCGCCACCACCTCCGGCGACGCGCGCGCCAGCTACTCCAACTACGGCTCCGTCCTCGACCTGTTCGCACCGGGCTCCTCCATCACCTCCGCCTGGCGCACCAGCGACACGGCCACCAACACCATCTCCGGTACGTCCATGGCGAGCCCGCACGTCGCCGGGGCCGCAGCCCTCCACCTGGCCGACAACCCCTCGGCCACCCCCGCCCAGGTCTCCTCCGCGCTGACCTCCGCCGCCACCACCGGCGTCGTCGGCAACCCGGGCAGCGGATCGCCCGACCGCCTGCTGTTCGTGGGTGAAGGGGACACCACCCCGCCCCCCACCGGTGACCGCTTCGAGAACACCGATGACGTCACCATCTCCGACAACTCCACCGTCGAGTCCCCGGTGACCGTCTCCGGTGTCTCCGGCAACGCGCCCTCGAACCTGGCCGTCGACGTCGACATCACCCACACCTACATCGGCGACCTCCAGGTCCAGCTGATCGCCCCCGACGGCACGGCGTACACGCTGAAGTCGTACGGCACCGGCGGCAGCGCGGACGACATCGACACCACCTACACCGTCGACGCCTCCGCGGAGCCGGCCGACGGCACCTGGAAGCTGCGCGTCAGCGACAACGCGTGGTGGGACAGCGGGCGGCTGAACGGCTGGGCCCTGCAGTTCTAGCCCCTGAGGACGGCACCGCTCACCGCGCACGACCCCCGTCCCCGGGGCAGGTGCCCCGGGGACGGGGCGCGCCGTCCCGCGCCTACGATGCGGCCCGTGTCCATACCTCCGCCCCACGGGCCCCCACAGGAACCCCAGGGCCAGCCCCCCGCGCCCCGGGGCCAGGTCCCGTATCCGCCGCCGCAGTTCACCTACGGCGGACAATCCGGCCTCGCGCCGTACGGGCTCTACGGGCCGTACGGTCCCCGGCCGCCGGCCGTCGTCAACGGTGTCGCCGTCGCCGCCCTGGTGTTCGGCGTGCTGTGCCTGGTGCCGGCCGCCGGGCTGGTGCTGGGGCTGGTCGCGCTGCGGCAGATCAAGCGGCGGGGGGAGCGGGGGCGGGGGATGGCGATCGCCGGAACCGCGCTGTCGTCGCTCGGGCTCGCGCTGTGGGTGGCGGCCCTCGCCTCCGGTGTCCTGACCGACGTCTGGGAGGGCGTCGAGGACGGGGTGCGCGGCGACAGCGTCCTCGCCCTGGCCAAGGGCGAGTGCTTCGACTCGCCCGGCGGGCTGGAGGGCTGGACCGCCGACGCCCACCGGGTGCCCTGCGCGCGGGAGCACGACGGTGAGGTCTTCGCGGTCGTCCGCCTCACCGGCGACCGCTATCCGGGCGACGACGGGCTCACCGGTACCGCCGACGAGCGGTGCCACGACCTCCGGGACGCCTACGTCATGGACGGCTGGGCGCTGCCCGCCACCGTGGGCGTGTACCACCTCGTCCCGTCCCGGGAGAGCTGGCGCTTCGGCGACCGCGAGATCGTCTGCGTCTTCGGCGACCGGGACCCGCGGAAGACCCTCACCGGGTCGCTGCGCCGGGACGGGACCACTCTCGACGCGCACCAACTGGCCTATCTGGAGGCCGAGGCGGTCCTCGACGCGGCGCTCGAGGAGTCCCCCGGGTCGGAGTACCCCGAGGACGACCTGCCGGGACACACGGAGTGGGCGGCGAAGGTCGCGGACGCGCTCGCCGAGGAGGTCCGGATGCTGCGTGCGCACGAGTGACCCGCCGGTGCCGAAAAGGCGGTGGGGGACCTCGCCGCCGGCCTGGAGGAGGCGGAAGGGGCGTGGGCGAAGGCCGCCGGGGCCGACGACGCGGACACGTACATCGAGCACGCCGACGCGGGCTGGGAGGTGACCGACCCTTATGTCTCGGTCACCGCGCGCCATGCCCTGGGGCTGGCTTCCACACCGCCCGAGTACGACGAGGAGGCCGAGCGCGACACCGGCGACGGTGGAATGAAGGTGTGAGAGCCGCCATAGCGGGGAGAAAGTGCCTGCGTAAAGCCCTTACCCGGCAGATGTCATCACATCGAGTGATTCTCTGGCCTTCGCTTGCCTGGGACAACCTACGGTTGCCACGCTGTTGCTGTCTGTACAACCTGATGGGAGCGGCCCGTGACATTCGGTGAGCAGCCGGCGTACCTGCGCGTCGCGGGTGATCTCCGCAAGAAGATCGTCGACGGCCGACTGCCGCCGCACACGCGGCTCCCCTCCCAGGCGCGGATCCGCGAGGAGTACGGCGTCTCGGACACGGTCGCGCTGGAGGCGCGCAAGGTCCTCATGGCGGAGGGGCTCGTCGAGGGCCGCTCCGGCTCGGGGACGTATGTGCGCGAGCGTCCGGTGCCCCGGCGGGTCGCCCGCTCCGGGTTCCGTCCGGAGCGGGGGGCCACGCCGTTCCGTCAGGAGCAGGCCGACGCGGGCGTCCGGGGCACCTGGGAGTCCAGCAGCGAGCAGGCCGAGGCCCCCGACGCCGTCGCCGAGCGGCTCGGCATCGAACCCGGCGACCGCGTGATGCGCACCAGGTACCTCTTCCGGGAGGCCGGTGAGCCGATGATGCTCTCCACCTCCTGGGAGCCGCTCGCCCTCACCGGCCGGACCCCCGTGATGCTGCCCGAGGAGGGGCCGCTCGGCGGCATGGGCGTCGTCGAGCGCATGCGCGCCATCGACGTGATCGTGGACAACGTCACCGAGGAGGTCGGCGCACGTCCCGGCCTCGCCGAGGAGCTGGTGCTGCTGGGCGGCGTGCCCGGGCACGTCGTCCTGGTCATCGAGCGCACCTACTTCGCCTCGGGCCGGCCGGTCGAGACCGCCGACGTGATCATCCCCGCCGACCGTTACCGGGCCGCCTACCACCTCCCGGTGAAGTAGCGAACCCGACGGGACGGCCCCGCCCGCCCCGTCACTCCCTCCCCGGGGACCTGGTCCTCGGCCCTCCGCGCTCCCGTCGGGACCCCCGCCGGGTGATCCTCGCGCGCCTTCGCGCGCCCTTCCGCGCCCCCGGTCCGCCTCCGCTCCGGCGCCCCACCCGGGGCGCCGTCGCCCCCGTGCCGTAGCAATCTGGCCGTTCTCCCAGGTCGCCCCCGGAGCACGGCGTGCCGGGCGTCGTGCCGCTGACCGGACGTGTCGGCCTCCCCGCACGGCGCGTCCGCCACCGTGCGCCCCCTGCGTTCTGGCTGGTTGCGTGCCTCTTTGTGAAAAGGCGTATTCGCTCAGTGAAGGTAAGGCGTAGGCTCGGGCATATGCGGACTGGGGTTTCGTTATCGGGCGGGGTGCGGCACCGGCCACGGACGGGAAGCGGAGGGGAGCGATGAACGACGGCACGGTGACTCTCCCCTGGCTCGTCGTGCGTCAGGACGACAACGGCAATCGCTACCGAGTGGGCAGGTACGCGACCCGCGCCGAGGCCGAGAGGATCGCGGACAGCCTCGACGGGCGCGGACACAAGCAGCTCTACTGGGTCGAGCGGATCGGTCAGAACGGAACGTCCGCCGACTGACCCGGACCGCCGGCGGGCCCCTGCCCGCACCTCCCGTAGGCTCCGGCGCATGAGCGAGCGGATCGTGGTGGTCGGTGCGGCCCTGTGGCACGAGGGGCGGCTGCTCGCCGCCCGCCGGAGCGCACCCCCCGAACTGGCCGGGCGCTGGGAGCTGCCCGGCGGCAAGGTCGAGCCGGGCGAGACCCCCGAGGCGGCCGTCGTGCGGGAACTGCGCGAGGAGCTCGGGATCGACGCCGAGGCCGTGGAGCGCGTCCCGGGGGAGTGGCCGCTGCGAACGCCGTACGTGATGCGGGTGTGGACCGCGCGGCTGCGCCCCGGATCCGCCGCGCCCCGGCCCCTGCAGGACCACGACGAGCTGCGCTGGCTCACCCCCGACCGGATCCGGGACGTCGACTGGCTCGACCACGACGTGCCCGCCGTCCGCGACACCCTCGCCCACCTCGGCCTCCGGGAGAGCGTGTGAAGCGTGAGTCCGGCGTGCGGAGGCAGGGGTGACGGTGCGTGGGCGCCCTTCCACGCCGCTCGTGCCACGATGCGCCGTCGAGCGCGGTACTCCGTCCGGGATATCGGGTATGTGCCCATTAACCCCATGAAACCGGACATGGGTGGACTCCCTCGGCGGGGAAGTGATCCGCGTGCTCGACGGCGACGGCGACCACGCCGCGTGGACCTTCTCCGCGGACCTCGGAACCGTGCGCGCCGCCCGCCGCGCCGTCCGTGACCAACTGCGCCTCTGGGACCTCGACAGCGTCGGCGACCTCGCGACCCTGCTGGTCAGCGAACTGGTCACCAACGCCCTGCGACACGCCACCGCCCCCGTCGGCGTACGCCTGACACGCCCCACGGGCCACACCGGTGTCCTCCTGGTGGAGGTCTCCGACCCCCTCCCCGAGCCCCCGCACGAACGCGCCGCCCGCCCCGAGGACGAGGGCGGGCGCGGGCTTCAGCTCCTGGCGTCCGCCTCCCACCGCTGGGGCACCCGGCCGGGCGCCCCCGGCAAGACCGTGTGGTTCGAACTCTCGGTGCCGAGATGAGGGATCGCACGCCCGTTCACGGTGTACGCGCCCGCCACTTCCGTCGAGTGACCGGTTGAGGGCTGTGGAGGTTGTCGAAGAGGGGGGTTCGACGACGTGTCCGCTGGTTAGAAGACTGGAAGTGTTCTCACGGCGCGGACCGAAAAGCATCGGGACCGTGCTGTGATCGTGAACACCGTGTTGTGCGGCGCCGTAGTGCTGGATACTGCGGGCAGCCGCCCCCGGTGACCGGTGCCGGACGCGGTGAGCTGGAGGGGACGGTTCGCGTGAGCGAGATACCAGCGAAGGCCACGGAGTCCGAGGACTCGTCGGGTGGCGCGAGGAGCGGGGCCGCGGACGGCCCCGTCTTCGGCGATGCTCCGTCCGCCGACGCGATGTGGCAGAGCAGTCCGCCCGGCTCCATCTACGACTACATCAAGGTCGCCTCCTTCTCCATCGGCCCGGACGGGCTGGTCGACCAGTGGAGCCTGCGCGCCGAGCAGATCTTCGGCATCCCCGCCGAGCGTGCCGTCGGCATGGACCCCATCGAGGCGTTCATCGAGCCCGTCCGGCGGGAGCGCGGCCAGCGCAAGATGGCCGAGATCCTCGACGGCCGGGAGTGGACCGGAGTGGTGCCCTTCCGGCTGCCGGCCGCCATGGTGGCGGACGAGCGCGACCGGGAGGGCCTCGCCGAGGTCTACGTCATGCCGACGCGGACCGAGGAGGGGGAGAAGGCCGCCGTCTGCATCGTCGTCGACGTCCGCACCCTGCGCCGTATCGAGACCGACCTCGCCGCCTCGCAGGCCATATTCGGCCAATCTCCGTTCGGCTTCCTGCTGATCGACCCCGACCTGCGGGTACGCCGTGCCAACCAGCGGTTCGCGTCCATCTTCGGCGGCACCCCCGACGACCACCGCGGCAAGGGCGTGCACGACTACCTGCCGCGCGGGGAGGCCGAGCGGGTCGCCGCGACCCTGCGCCGGGTCCTGGAGTCCGGCGACTCCATCACGGACATGCACGTCACGGGCTTCGTGCCGGGCTCCGACGAGCGCCGCCACTGGTCCGTCAACCTCTACCGCGTGCACAGCGGCAGCGGCCGGCCCATCGGCATCGCCTGGCTCGGAACCGACATCACCGCCCGCCGCGCGGCCGCCCGGGAGGCCGCCGCCGCACGGCGCAATCTCGCCCTCCTCAACGACGCGGGCGCCCGGATCGGCAACTCCCTGGACCTGGAGACGACCGCCCGCGAACTCCTCGACGTCGTCGTCCCCGGCTTCTGCGACCTGGCCACCGTCGACCTGTACCAGGGCCTGCTGGCCGGTGACGAGACCCCGCCGGGGCTCGCCGACGGCAGCGCGGAGGTCCGTCGCGTCGCCTTCGCCAGCGCCGTGTCCGACGCGCCGTTCAGCGTCACCGGGGAGCCGGTGAAGCTGGGCGCCGTCCACCACTACCCGTTCAACTCGCCCTGCGCGGACGCCCTGCGCACCGCCCGCCCGCAGAGCGTCCCCGGCGGGGACGGCGGCCTGGTGCAGTCCACGCTCGCCGTGCCGATGGTCGCCCACGACACGGTCGTGGGACTCGCGCAGTTCGCCCGCACCAAGGGCAGCGAGCCGTTCGGCGACCGCGACCGCGAACTCGCGGTGGAACTGGCCGCCCGCGCCGCCGTCTGCATCGACAACGCCCGCCTCTACCGGCGTGAGCACGAACGCGCGTTGATACTGCAGCGCTCCCTGCTCCCGCCCGGCGACCCCGAGGCGTCCGGCCTCGACATCGCCTGCCGCTACCTGCCCGGCAACGTGGCCACCGGCCGCCCCAGCGAGGTCGGCGGCGACTGGTTCGACGTCATCGAACTGCCCGGCCACCGCACCGCGCTGGTCGTCGGCGACGTCATGGGGCGCGGTCTGCGCGCGGCCGTCGCGATGGGCGAACTGCGCACCGCCGTACGCACCCTGGCCCAGCTCGACCTGGAACCCGCCGAAGTGCTCTCCCAGTTGGACGAGATCGCCCGGGGCCTCGGTGCCCCCGGAGGCGTCCAGCAGGCCACCAGGGCCGCCCGCCGCCCCCGCGAGGCCGACCTCTCCGAGGTCTACCTGGCGACCTGTGTCTACGCCGTCTACGACTCGGTGACCAGGCGCTGCACCTTCGCCAACGCGGGCCATCTGCCGCCCGTCCTGGTGGAACCCGGCGAGCCCGCGCTGATGCTGGACGTACCGCCCGGAATGCCGCTCGGCGTCGGCGGCGAGCCCTTCGAGGAGGTGGAGGTCGAACTGCCCGAAGGCGCCCTTCTCGCGCTCTACACGGATGGACTGGTCGAAAGCCGCGACCACCCCCTCGACGAGGGACTCCAGGCCTTCGTGAACACCCTGACGGACCCCTCCGCACCCCTGGAGGACGTCTGCGACCACGTCCTCAACACCCTCGACACCCACCACGGCGAGGACGACATCGCCCTGCTGATGGCCCGCGTCCAGGGGCTGCCCGCCGAGTCCGTCGGCGACTGGACCCTGCCCCGCGAGCCCCGCAGCGTGGGCCGCGCCCGCGAGTACGCCCGCGCCCAGTTGACCGGCTGGGACATGGAGCCCCTGGTCGACACCACGGAGCTCCTGGTCAGCGAGCTGGTCACCAACGCCCTGCGGTACGGCGAGGGGGAGATCAGACTCCGTCTCCTCCTCGACCGCACCCTGGTCTGCGAGGTCTGGGACTCGGGTCTGGTCCAGCCCCGCCGCCGCCGCGCCCGCGACACCGACGAGGGCGGCCGGGGCCTCCAACTGGTCGGCCTGCTCAGCGCGGCCTGGGGCTCCCGCCGCACCCCCCGCGGCAAGACGGTCTGGTTCGAGCTCCCCCTCCCCGGCACGGACACCACCCTCACCGACCCGGCGGAGGCGCTGCTGAGCCTGTTCTGACGGCCCGTCGGCGCGGTGCGTATACGCTCGCGCCGTGCCCACCACTCCGATCGCCCCGGCCCGCCTGACGGCCGGCCCCCTCACCCTGCGCCCCTGGGCGCCCGAGGACGCGGCCGTCCTGGCCGAGCTGTACGAGGACGAGGCGATGCGCCGCTGGGCGAGCGCGCCCGTGCACGACACGGCGAGCGCGGAGCGCTGGGTGGCCGAGCAGCGGCGCGGCTGGGAGACCGGCGAACGCCTCGCGTTCGCCGTGGAGGAGACGGAGGCGTCCGACGCCCGGCCGGCGGGCCATGTCGTGCTCAAGCGGCCGAGCGCGACCGCCGCCACGGCCGAGGTCGGCTACTGGACGGCGGCCCACGCGCGGGGCAGGGGAGTGGCACCGCGAGCCGTGACGGCCCTGGCCGACTGGGCCTTCGCCACCTTCGCCCGGGAGGGCCTGACCCGCCTGGACCTGCTGCACCAGGTCGACAACACGGCCTCCTGCCGGGTCGCCGAGAAGAGCGGCTTCCCGCTGTCCGGCCTGCTCCCCGCCGCCCCGCCGGCCTTCC
Source organism: Streptomyces sp. 13-12-16 (assembly GCF_002114215.1). Lineage (GTDB taxonomy): Bacteria > Actinomycetota > Actinomycetes > Streptomycetales > Streptomycetaceae > Streptomyces. The sequence goes on from NZ_NCTE01000396.1 coordinate 10,356, forward strand.
CCCTCGACGGCCACCGGCACATACGGCGGGCGCCCCGCGCCACATGATCGCAACCGGAACACCCGTTCCCCTCGTCCTCCCCCGCAACATCGACCACACGGCTGCCCAACGGGAGTCGACAGCCGAAGGGGAGCCGACATGGACCGCACAGAGCCGCAGGAACCGGCGACCACGGCGGACGCCCCGCCCCCGCAACCGGCCCCCGACGCCGCACCGGAGCCCGCGGAGGGCGGGGCCCCCTCGCCGGAGCCGCCCGACGTGAGCGCCCCGGACGACGCGGGCGACGGGGCTTCCCGG
>NZ_NCTE01000397.1 GCF_002114215.1 Streptomyces sp. 13-12-16
ATGCGGGAGCGGGCCGCCGCGCTGGATGGCACCATCGAGGCGGGCCCGCGCCCGGACGGTGGCTTCCGGGTACTCGCCGTACTGCCGATCGAGGCCGAGGAGGACCGGTGATCCGCGTACTGCTCGCCGACGACCAGTCGCTGGTCCGGGCGGGATTCCGCGCGCTGCTGGACGCGCAGCCGGACATCGAGGTGGCCGGGGAGGCGTCCGACGGCGAGGAGGCGGTGCGGCTGATCCGCGCACTGCGGCCCGACGTCGTGCTCATGGACATCCGGATGCCCGCGCTCGACGGTCTCGCCGCGACCCGCCGGGTCACCGGGGACGCGGGGCTGGGGGACGTGAAGGTGGTCATGCTCACCACCTTCGAGCTGGACGAGTACGTCTTCGAGGCGATCCGCTCCGGAGCCTCGGGCTTCCTGGTCAAGGACGCCGAGCCGGAGGAACTGCTGCGCGCGGTGCGGGCGGTGGTCGACGGTGACGCGCTGCTGTCGCCCGGGGTGACGCGCCGGCTGATCGCCGAGTTCGCGGCCCGCTCCAAGGAACCGGCCGCCGCCGGCGCCCTGTCCGGGCTCACCGAGCGGGAGCGGGAGGTCATGGCGCTGGTCGGCATCGGCCTGTCCAACGAGGAGATCGCCCGCCGTCTGGTCGTCAGTCCGCTCACCGCCAAGACCCACGTCAGCCGCGCCATGGTGAAACTGGGCGCCCGCGACCGGGCCCAACTGGTCGTGCTGGCCTACGAGTCGGGATTGGTGCGGCCCGGCTGGCTGGGCTGAGCCGCCCGCCGGAACCGGACCAGCACGGACACCGTGCGGACGGCGAACAGCACCGCCGCGAGCAGTGCCCCGGTGCGGCGCAGCACCGTCTCGAGAGTGCCCGGCAGCTCGAAGAGCAGCACCGGCCCCGCCACGGCCCCGAGGACGACCACCGCCGCGAACGCCGCGCTGCACAGCGCGTATCCGGTCTCCACGGTGATGGCGTCCCGCTCGGCCGGACTCCGCCGTCCCCCGTACCCCGTCACGCTCACCCCCCGCACCCGGTCACTCGAGGAGTGAAACAGGCGCGCGCCCCGGTGGGCAAGGAATCCGGCAGGGGACGGTGAACACAGAGGGCCATGCCCGGGAGACCCGCGCGCACATGCCTGCTACGGTGCGCCCATGGCGGCGAAACAGGCCGAACAGGCGCTCGTGGAACGGTGGCGGGACGTGCTCGCGCTGCATGCGCGCACCCAGTGCGAGATCGACCGCGCCCTGCACGGACACGGCCTGTGCGCCAGCGACTTCGAGGTCCTCGACGTCCTCGCGCAGGGCCCCGGACCGGGCGGCTGCTCCTACCGCGTCCAGGAGATCTCCGAGCACGTCCACCTCAGCCAGAGCGCCCTCTCCCGGCTGGTCGCCCGGCTGGAGAGGGAGGGCCTCGCCGAGCGCGGGACGTGCCCGGAGGACCGGCGGGGAGTACGGGTGTCGCTCACGGCGAAGGGGCGCGCGCTGCACGGCGAGGTACTGCCCGTGCAGCGCGCGGTGCTGGCCCGGATGCTCTCCGACGGCTGACCGGCGGGGCCCTCAGCCCACGGCGGACGTCTCCCGCCAGAGCGCGGCGAGCTCCGGATCACCCGACACCGCCGGCACCGGCACCCGGTTCCACAGCGCGAGATACAACTGCTCGGCGGGTCCGGCCAGTTCGCCCTCCGCGTCCCCGGCCGCGCCCCGGCTGGTCACCGGCGGTTCCTGGGACAGCCGTACGGTCCACACCGCGTCCGCGTCGGTCGCGCGCACCCGCAGGACGCGGGGCGTCCGGGTGCGCACCCGGCTCTTGGGCCGTGCGTGGAACCCGCGCAGCAGCTCGTCGACGCCGTCCACGGCGAAGTCCGTGGCGACCGGCGACGGCGTGCCGCCGCGTGCCGACTCGGCGTCGAACCGGTGGACGGTCGTCTCGTGCGCCTGCCGGCGGGCCCAGAACGCGAGCGCGGAGGGCGGTCCGGGCAGAAAGGTGAAGCACTCCACGTCGGGCGCCGCCCCCGCCAGGGTGTCCACCAGGCGGCGGTGGGCGTCGCGGTACCAGGCCATGAGCGCGGGGCCGTCCAGCGCGGGGTGTTCATCCATCGGGCGCGGCGCGGTGTGCCCGTCCGCGACGAAGGCCGCGGCCCACCGGTGCACCACACCGGTGTGCCGGACCAGGTCCCGCGTACGCCACCCCGGGCAGGTCGGCACGGCGGCGTCCGTGCCCGCCCGCTCCGCGGCGTCGGCCAGCAACTGGCCCTCTTTCTCCAGCGTTTCCAGGAACCAGTCTGTGTCCATGGGCAGGAGTCTGCCGTACGGACGCCCGCCCGTGTCTACGGGAGCGGGGTCCCGCCCGTCGCGTTCACGATCTCCGCGGTGATGTACGACGCCTCCTGCGAGGCGAGGAAGACGTACGCCGGGGCCATCTCGGCCGGCTGGGCCGGACGTCCGATGGGCGCCTGCTTGCCGAACTCCGCGGTGTCCGGCAGGGTCGCCGGGATCAGTGGCGTCCACACCGGCCCCGGTGCCACGGCGTTGACCCGGACACCCCGCTCGATCAGCATCTGCGCCAGCCCCTGGGTGAACGTGACGATGGCGCCCTTCGTGGTGGCGTAGTCCAGCAGGTGCGGGCTCGGCTTGTAGGCCTGCACGGAGGCCGAGTTGATGATGCTGGCGCCCTCCCGCATGTGCGGCACGGCCAGCTTGCACAGCCAGAACATGCCGTACAGGTTGGTCCGCATCACGCGGTCGAACTGCTCGGTGGAGATCGCCTCGATGCCGTCGGGCTGCGACATCTGGTACGCCGCGTTGTTCACCAGGATGTCGATCCGGCCGAACTCCGAGACCGCGCGGTCGATCAGCGCCCGGCAGTTCTCCTCCTCCCGGATGTCGCACGCGACGGGCACGGCCCGCCGGCCGGCCTCCTCCACCCACCGCGCGGTCTCGGCGGCGTCGTCCTTCTCGCTGTCCAGGTACGTGAAGACCACGTCGGCGCCCTCGCGGGCGAACGCCAGGGCGACCGCCCGGCCGATCCCCGAGTCCCCGCCCGTGATCACGGCCTTGCGGTCCGCCAGCCGGCCGCTGCCCCGGTAGGAGTCCTCCCCGTGGTCCGGCGGCGGGTCCATGGGGCCGGTCCAGCCGGGGGGCGGCTGGTCC
>NZ_NCTE01000398.1 GCF_002114215.1 Streptomyces sp. 13-12-16
CGTCTTCCGGATACGGCTCGCCGGACGCACCACCGAGGACCTGTGGTCCGGGCTCAACCAGGAGTGGCGGCGCAACGTCCGGCGCGCCCGGAAGGAGGGCGTGGAGGTGGTCGTGGGCAGCGCCGCCGAACTCCCCGAGTTCTACCGGCTGCTGGGCATCACCGAGCAGCGCGACGGCTTCCGGCTCGGCCGCTCCCTCGCCTACTACGAGCGTCAGTACGCGGCGCTCAACGCCGAGGAACCGGGCCGGATGAAGCTGTATCTCGCCCGTCACCGCGGTGAGGTCCTCGCCGCCCACACCATGATCACGGTGGGCCGCCGGGTCTGGTACCAGACCGGGGCGTCGGCCGGCCACCGCCGCGAGGTACGGCCCTCCAACGCCCTGCAGTGGCGGATGCTGCAGGACGCCCACGCCCTCGGCGCTGACGTCTACGACATGCGCGGGGTACCCTCCACTCTCGACCCTGCCGAACGTGCGTACGGACTGCTGCGGTGGAAGCTCGGCACCGGCGGGCAGGTCGTCGAGACGTTGGGGGAATGGGAGAGACCGTTGGGCGGCACCGCCAACCAGACGCTGTACCGCGCCTTCCAGGCGTATCTGAACCGCCGGTGAGCGCCACGGCTCCGACCGGTACGGACGGTGCCGCCTCCCCGCCGGACGGCGGGCGGTGCGGCGACGGCGGTACCGGTGCGAAGGCGGCCTCCACGGCACGCAGCAGTGCCGTCATGGCCGCCGGGTCGATCGTCTCCCGGGGTACCGGTTTCGCCCGCTCCGCCGTGGTCGCGGCGGCGCTCGGCACCATCGGGCCGACCGCCGACGGCTACGCGGTCGGCAACTCCCTGCCCACCATCGTCTACATGCTCCTCCTCGGCGGCGCGCTCAACGCCGTCTTCGTCCCCGAGCTGGTCAAGGCGGCCAAGGAGCACGAGGACGGTGGCGTCGCGTACACCGACCGGCTCGTCACCGTCTGCGTGGCCGGCCTGCTGGCGATCACCGCGACCGCGGTGTGGGCGGCTCCCGCGATCGTCGACGCGTACACCGACTACAGCGGCCGGCAGGCCGCCATGACGACCGCGTTCGCCCGTTACTGCCTGCCGCAGATCCTCTTCCTCGGTCTGTTCACCCTGCTCGGACAGGTCCTCAACGCACGCGGCCGGTTCGGCGCGATGATGTGGGCGCCGGTTCTCAACAACCTCGTCGTCATGGCCGTGTTCGGCGTGTACCTGGTCTTCGCCACGCGCGGGGACACCCTCACCCCGGCCGAGATCTCCCTGCTCGGCTGGGGCACCACCGCCGGCATCGCCGTCCAGGCCCTCGCCCTCCTGCCCGCGCTGCGCGCGGCGGGGTTCCGCTGGCGGCCCCGTTTCGACTGGCGCGGCAGCGGGCTGACCCGCCCGTTGCGGTCGGCCTTCTGGCTGGTGCTGCTGGTGCTGGCCAACCAGGCCGCCTACTGGGTCACCACCCGGCTGGCCACGACCGCCGGCCTCGCCGGCGGCCCCGGGTACAGCGCGTACAACAGCGCCTACGTCCTGTGGGTCGTACCGCACGGCATCATCACCGTCTCCCTGGTCACCGCGCTGATGCCCCGGATGAGCGCGTCCGCCGCCGACGGGGACACCGCCGCCCTGCGGCGCGACGTCTCCCGGGCCCTGCGCACCTCCGCGTCCGCCGTCGTACCCGCCGCGTGCATGCTGTTCGCCCTCGCCCGGCCGGTGATGGATCTCGTCTTCGGACACGGCCGGACCAGTGCCGACGACACGGCGGCCATGGCCGCGATCCTGATGGCCTTCGCACCCGGGCTCGTCGCCATGTCGGGCCAGTACGTGCTCTCCCGCACCTTCTACTCGCTCTCCGACACCCGTACGCCGTTCCTGCTCAACCTGGTGATCGTGGTCCTCAACGCGGGTCTGTCCGTGGCGGCGGCCCAACTGCTGCCCGCCCGCTGGGCCGTGACCGGCATGGCGGCGGCGTACTCGGTGGCGCTGTGCGTGGGCTGGGCGGTGACCGCCCGGGTGCTGAGCCGCCGTATCGCCGTCGCCCGTCCGCTGCGCTCGACCGCCGCGGGAACGCAC
>NZ_NCTE01000399.1 GCF_002114215.1 Streptomyces sp. 13-12-16
CCAGGTCGGCCGCGCGGACGCGTTCTTGGGCGCCGCGCGCGGAGAGCCTGCGGGCCAGGGTGCGGGTGCGGCGCTCGGCGGCGGTGTGGATCTCCCGCGCGCGGGCGCGGGCCTCGGCGGCCTCGACGATCCGGCCGAGCAGGTCGACGGACCCGGCGGTGAAGTCGCGTTCGGCGATCAGTTCGGCGCGCCGGCCCAGCTTGTTGCCGAAGCCGCCGACCAGGTCGGCGAGTCCGTCGGTGTCCCGGGTGTCGGTGACGGCGCGCAGCAGCAGATCGGTGAAGTCGGAGTCCTTCTTGACCGCGAAGAGGCCGGCTGCCTCACCCTCGTCGGCGTTCATCTCCCGCTGGTAGCGGAAGAGTTCCGGGTCGAGTCCCAGCTCGCCGAGGTGTTCGGTCCAGCGCTCGTGGATCTCCTCCCAGTGCACCTCCAGGTGCGGGTAGTTCTTGCCGGCCTCCGTGAGGGCGTCCCGGAAGCCCTTCATGGTGCGGCGCCGTCCCCGCGCGCCCGACTGGCCCTCGACGGGCGGCCGTACGGCGGTGGACTCGGCGACGGGGAGGTTGTCCAGGCTGAGACCGGGGCCGGGCCGGAAGGAGTACCAGGCCTCGGCGAACTTCCTCGGGTCGTTGGAGACCTGGCGGCCCCGCCACTCACTGGCCTTGCCGACGACGACGCACTCGCCGGTCTGCACGTGCTGCCACTCCAGCGCCACATGACCGCAGTCGTCGGCGAGCAGGAACTTGCGCAGCACACCGGAGCTGGCGCCGCCGAGGGTGTTGCGGTGGCCCGGGAGCATCACGGAGAAGATCAGCTTCAGCAGGACCGACTTGCCGCCGCCGTTCTCCAGGAAGAGCACCCCGGCGGGCGCCGGCCGGCGCGGCGGGCCGACGGGCTCCTCCTGGAAGAACTCCGCCTGCATCGGCGCGGGGTCGGGCACCGCCCCGCCGACACCGCGCAGGTCGAGCACGGTGTCGGCGTAGCGCGCACCGGCCGGCCCGATGGAGTAGAGGCGGACCCGGGACAGCTCGTACATGGCGGACTCTCGTGAGGCTTCGTGAGACGGGGGTTCAGGCGGAGTGGAACGGCAGGCCGGCGTCGGCGACCAGTTCCAGGTCGTCGCCGTCCTCGGGCGGCAGCAGGGTGGGCGTCCCGTCGGTGACCGGGACGACGCCCAGCTCCAGCAGCTCGGCCATGGCGGCGCCGCCCGCCATGTCGCGGACCTGGAGCTGGTAGCGGGCCGTGGTGCGGTACGTGCCGCCGTTGTCGTCGCCGGTGCGCTGCAGGAAGCCTGAGTCGGTGAGGAAGCCGACGGCCTTGGCGACGATGCCGGTGGTCGATCCCGCGAGCCGGCGCGCGTCCTTGGTGGCGCCGGTCGAGCTGCGTCTGGCCCAGATCCGCCACGCGGCCTCCAGGCCGGGGGCGTCGCTGGCCGGGTCGGTGTTCTCGCCCTGCTCCGCGGCCCGCTCCTCCAGGCGGTGGCAGGCCTGGCGGACGAAGGAGTCGACGCCGTTGACCGTGACGCGCCCGATGTAGCCGTCGTCGGCGAGGTCCTCGGGGCGCGGGAAGGCCATGGCGGCGACGGCGAGGTGGGCGAGCCCGTGCAGGAACCTGTCGCCGCCGTCGGCGGAGGTGCGGCGCGCGTAGTCGCCCATGCGGACGGCGAAGACGGAGTCCTCGGCGGCGGTGACGGCCATGCCGGCGCGCGGGGACACCTCCAGCACGATCAGTCCGAGGCCGGTGGCCACGGCGTCGGCGAGCCGCGCGAACGGCGGGTCCTCGCGGTAGCGGCGCAGCAGGTCGGCGTACTCCTGGTCGCGGGCGGGCTGGAGCTTGGGCTGCAGGCCGAAGGCGACGAGCCGTGCGGCGTCGGCGGCGTCGGCGGGTGTGACGGCGGCGCTCGCCGGTGCGGCCACGGCCTCCGGCTCGCTCCACTCGACGTGCTCGGTCACGGTCGGGACTCCTTGTTCTGGGACACCTCGGTACGGACTGCTTGCTCCGTCATGCCGCCTCCGACCGGTCCGCGGCCATCCCCGCCGCGTCCAGCAGGGCCGTGCCGACGATGAGGTCGGCGCCGCCGAACTCGGGGTCGTCGAGTTCGGTTCCGTCGTCCACGGCGAACAGCAGTTTCGGTTCGCCCTGGCGGTAGGCGGTGCCGACCGGGGGGCTGGCTGCGTGGATGGCCAGCAGGGCGACCAGGTAGGGCAGTTCGGGGTCCTGGCGGCGGGCGTCGGCGAGCAGTCCGGACAGCCGGCGCGGTGCGTCGGCCGGCAGGTCCAGCAGCTCCGTGGCGGCCGCGAGCTGCTCCTCGCTGAAGCGGCTGTCGTCGGGCGTGGCGATCAGGTCGGGCTCGGGCATCTCGGCGCCGAGGTGTTCCCGCTCCACGGGCGGCGTCAGCAGGATCTCGACGAGGTCGGCGACCCGGACGGAGACCGGGGTGCGCAGTCCGGTGCCGTGGGCGAAGAAGGCGTCGGTGACCCGGACCGCCCGCTCCACGGGCAGTGGCAGCAGGGGCGCGAGGAGGTGGCCGTAGAGGTCGGTGCCCGAGGCCGACGTGGGGGTGGCGAAGGCCTGCCGGTCCTGTTCGGCGCGGAACAGCGGGCCGGCCTCCAGCAGCCGGGACTGCAGCTGGGTGTGGCGCCGGATGCAGTCCTTGACGATGTCCACCAGCTCGGCCGCCCGGCGCTTGTGCTCGGGGTCCTCGGACTCGTCGCGGGCCTTGCGGATGTTGGTGAGGATCGCGTTCTCGTGGCGGTAGCGGTCCGCCACGTGGTCGAGGGCCTCGGCGATCATGTCGGGCACGGCGCTCAGCCAGTCCACCGCGCGGACGTTGCGGCGGGTGGCGTCCAGGGCCCGGCGCAGGGTCTCGGAGTACTGCACGGTCCGGTAGCGGGCCTGCTCGGCGGCGAGCTGGGCGTCGGCGAGCCTGCCCCGGCTGATCAGCACCTCCAGCTTGACCTCGGCGGCGATCTGCGCGCTGGTGACATCGGTGTCCAGGGCGCCGACCAGGACGTTGACCGCCTCGTCGGTGGTCCGCAGGTACACCGTGCCGCCGGGGCCGGGGACCTCCTCGATCAGCTTGAAGTCGTAGTCGCGGCGCACGTAGGTGCCGTCCGCCCCGAACACGCCGTACACCGCGCGGAAGCCGCGGTCGACGCTGCCGACGTTGATCAGGTTCTCCAGGACCCAGCGGGCCACCCGCTCGTGCTCGGCGGCGGGGCGGCTCGGGGCCTGGGCGGCGATGCGCGGGATGAGCCGGGCGACTATCTGGTCGTGGTCCGCGCCCGTGTCGAAGTCCATGTTCAGGGTGACGAGGTCGATGCCCGCGAGGGCGATCTCCGCCATGCCGTACACCGAGTACTCGCCGGCGAGGTTGGCCTTGCGCGCGTCGAGGTCGTGCAGCGGCGCGGTGCACGCGAGCGCGCGCAGCCGCCGCGCCAGCCCTTCGTCGGCGGCCGG
>NZ_NCTE01000400.1 GCF_002114215.1 Streptomyces sp. 13-12-16
GTGCGTACGCCCGTGAACTGGGCCTCGCGGAACCGCCGTTGCCCTGGCACACGCTCCGCACGCCGGTCGCCGACCTCGCCGGCTGCCTCGCCTTCACCGCCGGCGCCCTGGGCAAGCTCGCGGCGGACGTCCTCACCCTCTCCCGTACGGAGGTCGCGGAGGTCGGCGAGGGCAGCGGCGGCGGCTCGTCCGCCATGCCGCACAAGGCGAACCCGGTCCGCTCGACGCTGATCGCGGCGGCGGCCCGGCGGGCGCCGCAGCTCGCGGCCACGCTGTACGGCTCCCTGGTCGCCGAGGACGAACGGCCGGCCGGGGCCTGGCACGCCGAGTGGGAACCGCTCAGGGACCTGCTCCGCCTGGTGGGCGGTGCCGCCCGCGACGCGGCCGAACTGGCCGAAGGCCTGCGGGTGCACCCGGACACGATGCGCGAACACCTCGGCCTCACCCACGGGTTGATCGTCTCCGAGCGGCTCTCCGCCGAACTGGCGCCGGTCCTCGGCCGCGCCCGTGCGAAGGAACTGCTGACGGAACTGGCCCGGCGGGCGTACGAGGAGGGCCGCGACCTCGGCGAACTGCTCGCCCCGGAACCCGGGCTGCAGGGGGTCGACCTCACCGAGGCGACCGACCCCGCCCACTACACCGGCTCCGCCGGAGCCCTCACCGACCGTGCCCTGGAGCGACGTTGACAAGTGAGCTGCTCAATCACCGTACCGAAGGCCCCGCTTCCGCTCCCCCGCTGCTGCTCGGCCCCTCGCTCGGCACGTCGTACGCCCTGTGGGACGAGGTGGCGCCCGAACTGTCGGCCGCGCACCGGGTGGTCCGCTGGGACCTGCCGGGGCACGGCGGTTCGGCGGCGGGGCTGATCGGTCCCGGGGCGACTGTCGGCGATCTCGCCGGTCTGGTGCTCGCGCTCGCCGACGCGCTCGGCATCGAGCGGTTCGCGTACGCGGGCGTCTCGCTGGGCGGTGCGGTGGGGCTGCACCTGGCCGTGCACCATCCCGACCGGCTGTCGTCGCTGGCCGTGATCTGTTCCTCGGCGCACTTCAACGGCGCCGAGCCGTGGCAGGAGCGGGCGGCGCGGGTGCGCGGCGGAGGGCTCGCCGAACTCGCTCAGGGCGCGGACGCCAGGTGGTTCACGTCCGGGTTCACCGTGCCGGGGCTGGTCCGGGACCACCGGGAGGCCGACCCGGAGGCGTACGCCGCCTGCTGTGACGCGCTGGCCGCGTTCGACCTGCGGGACCGGCTGGCGGAGGTGTCCGTGCCGACGCTGCTGGTGGCCGGCCGGGAGGACCCGGCGACGCCGCCCGAACATCTGCGGGAGATCGCGGACGCGGTGCCGGACGCCGCGCTCGTGGAGATCCCCGGTGCCTCGCACCTGGCGCCGGCACAGCGCCCGGAGGCGGTGCTGACCGCGTTGCGGACCCACTTCGACGGGGCCGCCCGGCGCGGTATGGAGGTGCGCCGGGAGGTGCTGGGCGACGCGCATGTGGACCGGGCGCAGGCCGGGCAGACACCGTTCACGGCACGCTTCCAGGACTTCATCTCGCGCTACGCCTGGGGCGAGATCTGGACCGATCCGACCCTCACCCGCCGCGAACGCAGCATGATCACGCTCACGGCACTGGTCGCGCACGGCCACTACGACGAGCTCGCCATGCACGTCCGCGCGGCGCGCCGCAACGGGCTCACCCCCGAGGAGATCGGTGCGGTGCTGCTCCAGACGGCCGTGTACTGCGGGGTCCCGGCGGCGAACTCGGCGTTCGCGACGGCCCGGCGGGTGCTGGCGGAGGAAGAGTGACCGGGGACGCCCCCCCCGGGAGTGCCGCTCGGATCTTGCCGGGGTCGCGGGGTCCGGCACCGTCCTCCCACTGTCCGAGGGGCGTGGGGGGCGCCCTCGCCGCCGGACCCCGCTCGGTCCGGCGGCGAGGCACCGCCCGCTGGAGCCGGCCCGGTCCGGACGGCACCCCTCTAGCGCGGTCCCACGCCCGTCCTGAGCTCCTGCCCGGCACGCTCCACCAGGCCGTCCGCGCCGCAGGAGCGGGCCAGGGCGAGACCGCGTTCGAGGTCGGGGACGGAACGGGCGAGGATGCCGTACTCGACGCGGGCCGCGGCGTGTTCGTACTGGCAGGGGGAGGACTCCAGGTAGGTGACCGCCTGGGCGGCGAGGCGGACCGCGCGCTGGCCGGTCTCCAGGGCGGCGGCGACGCGCAGGGCCTCCCCTATCGCGGTGTCC
>NZ_NCTE01000039.1 GCF_002114215.1 Streptomyces sp. 13-12-16
GCTGCTCGACGAGCCCGAGCCGGCGCGGCAGGACGGGCGGCTGCTCGACTGGCCGTCCGCCATCGCCGCCGACGCGGACGCCATCGCCGGCACCGCACGCCGGCTCGCGGCCGGGCATCCCGACCTCGACGCCCACCTCGCCGACGTCGAGCGGCGCTTCACCGGCCGCCTCGACGCGCATCCCGGCGGCCGGCTGATCCCCACCAGCGCGGGCGTGCTGCCCCTGGCCGACTACGTCGTCACCCGCGCCGTCGAGCTCGTCGTCCACACCGACGACCTGAACGCCGCCGTGCCCGGCCTCGACATCCCGTACGACCGTCAGGCCCTGGCCGTCTGCACCCGGCTGCTGGCCGACGCGCTCGCCGCGAAGGCCCCCGGCGGCTCCACCGAGGTGCGGATCCCGCCGTACGCGGTCGTGCAGTGCGTGGAGGGGCCGAGGCACACCCGGGGCACCCCGCCGAACGTCGTCGAGACCGACCCGCTGACCTGGATCCGGCTGGCCGGCGGACGGACGGCCTGGCAGGACGCGGTGGCCGCCGCGAAGGTGAGCGCGAGCGGGGAACGGGCGGACCTCGGACCGTATCTGCCGCTGCTGGGGTGAGCCCGGGACGGAAGGGGAACCACCTGCTCCCCGCCCTCGTCGAATCGGCATGTACAGGCAGAAGCACCAGCAGCGCATGACCCTGACGGCCCTCGCCGTGCTCGTCGTCCCGCTCGCGGCGGCCTGTGGCAGCGAGAAGGCGGGCGCCGGCAGCGGCACCGCGCGGGCGGAGGACCCGATCACCGGCATCCGCTGGACCGTCGACGGCGTCACCGTCGACGGCACCGCCCACCGCGCCCCCGACGGCGCGCACCTCACCTTCGACGAGGACGGCGGTGTCGAGGGCGACTACGGATGCAACCTGTTCAAGGGCCGGGTCGCCTTCGAGGGCGACCGCATCCGGCTCACCGACCGGGACACCACCCTGCGGGCCTGCGACCAGCGGGTCATGGACCTCGAAAGCGCCCTCGCCGACACCCTCGGCGACGGCGCCCTGAGGACCGACGTGAACGACGACCGCCTCACCCTCACCACCGGGTCCGGCGACACCGTCCGCCTCAGCAGGGCCGGGGACACCCCGCTGTACGGCACCGAGTGGACCGTCACCACCCCCGCCGTCGACGGCCGCGCCCACCTCACCTTCGACAAGGAGGAGGGCACCGTCGCCGGCCGCCTCGGCTGCAACCACGTGAACGCCGACGCCACCGTGCGCGACGGCCATATCACCCTCGGCGCGCCGTCCCTGACCCGAATGATGTGCGAAGACTCACTCATGGACGCCGAGAAGGCGCTGACGAAGCTGTTCAACGGCACCGCGGACTACCGGATCGAAGGCCGAACCCTCACGCTGACCAGCGAAAACGGAACCAGTGTGCGGGCCGTCGCAGAGCGTTGACCCACAGCCGGGGCCGTATCCCGCATTCGGACCAGCGGCCGGCCTCGCCTACACTCGGAGGCGTGCCACGTGGTGACGGACGACTCAACCACGACCTGCTCCCCGGTGAGAAGGGCCCCCAGGACGCTTGCGGCGTCTTCGGTGTCTGGGCTCCGGGTGAAGAGGTCGCCAAGCTCACGTACTTCGGGCTCTACGCCCTCCAGCATCGGGGCCAGGAATCCGCGGGTATCGCGGTCAGCAACGGCTCCCAGATCCTCGTCTTCAAGGACATGGGCCTGGTCTCCCAGGTCTTCGACGAGACCTCACTCGGTTCGCTCCAGGGTCATATCGCGGTCGGACACGCCCGCTACTCGACCACCGGTGCCTCCGTGTGGGAGAACGCCCAGCCGACGTTCCGCGCCACCGCGCACGGATCGATCGCGCTCGGCCACAACGGCAACCTGGTCAACACGGCGCAGCTCGCCGAGATGGTCTCCGAGCTCCCCAAGGAGAACGGCCGCGCCCCCAAGGTGGCGGCCACCAACGACACCGACCTGATCACCGCCCTGCTGGCGGGCCAGCGCGCCGCCGACGGCGAACCGGTGACCGTGGAGCAGGCCGCGCACGTGGTCCTCCCGAAGGTCAGGGGTGCCTTCAGCCTCGTCTTCATGGACGAGAACACCCTGTACGCGGCCCGTGACCCGCAGGGCATCCGCCCGCTGGTCCTCGGCCGCCTGGAGCGCGGCTGGGTGGTCGCCTCCGAGTCCGCCGCCCTCGACATCTGCGGCGCGAGCTTCGTGCGCGAGATCGAGCCGGGCGAGTTCGTCGCCATCGACCAGAACGGGCTGCGCACCTCCCGGTTCGCGGAAGCGAAGCCCAAGGGCTGTGTCTTCGAGTACGTGTACCTGGCCCGCCCGGACACCGACATCGCCGGCCGGAACGTGTACCTCTCGCGCGTCGAGATGGGCCGCCGCCTCGCCGCGGAGGCCCCGGCCGAGGCCGACCTGGTCATAGCCACCCCGGAGTCCGGCACTCCGGCCGCCATCGGCTACGCGGAGGCGTCCGGCATCCCCTTCGGCGCCGGCCTGGTCAAGAACGCGTACGTCGGACGTACGTTCATCCAGCCCTCGCAGACCATCCGGCAGCTCGGCATCCGCCTGAAGCTGAACCCGCTCAAGGAAGTCATCAAGGGCAAGCGCCTGGTCGTCGTCGACGACTCGATCGTGCGCGGCAACACCCAGCGCGCCCTGGTCCGGATGCTCCGTGAGGCGGGCGCCGCCGAGGTCCACATCCGGATCTCCTCGCCGCCCGTGAAGTGGCCCTGCTTCTTCGGCATCGACTTCGCCACCCGCGCGGAGCTCATCGCCAACGGCATGACGATCGACGAGATCGGCACCTCGCTGGGCGCCGACTCCCTGGCGTACATCTCCATCGACGGCATGATCGAGGCGACCACCATCGCCAAGCCGAACCTGTGCCGCGCCTGCTTCGACGGCGAGTACCCGATGGAGCTGCCCGACCCCGAGCTCCTCGGCAAGCAGCTCCTGGAGACCGAGCTGGCCGCCGGCACCGCCGCCCCGGCCTCGGTCGACGCGATCCGCCGCCCGTAAGCCCTGACGGACGACACGAAAGCTCTCACAGTCATGTCCCAGAACACTGGTGCCAGCTACGCAGCGGCGGGCGTCGACATCGAGGCGGGCGACCGCGCCGTCGAGCTGATGAAGGAGTGGGTGAAGAAGACGCAGCGCCCCGAGGTCCTCGGCGGCCTCGGCGGCTTCGCCGGCCTCTTCGACGCCTCCGCCCTGAAGAACTACGAGCGGCCCCTGCTCGCCTCCGCCACGGACGGCGTCGGCACCAAGGTCGACATCGCGCGGCAGATGGGCGTGTACGACTCCATCGGCCACGACCTGGTCGCCATGGTCATGGACGACATCGTGGTGTGCGGCGCCGAGCCGCTGTTCATGACCGACTACATCTGTGTCGGCAAGGTCCACCCCGAGCGCGTCGCCGCCATCGTCAAGGGCATCGCGGAGGGCTGTGTGCTGGCCGGATGCGCCCTGGTCGGCGGCGAGACGGCCGAGCACCCCGGCCTGCTGGGTCCGGACGACTTCGACGTCGCCGGCGCCGGTACGGGCGTCGTGGAGGCCGACCGGCTGCTCGGCGCGGACCGCATCCGTACGGGTGACGCGGTGATCGCCATGGCGTCCTCCGGGCTCCACTCCAACGGCTACTCCCTCGTCCGCCACGTGCTGCTGGAGCGGGCCGGGCTCGCCCTGGACGCCCGGATCGACGAGCTGGGCCGCACCCTCGGCGAGGAGCTGCTGGAGCCCACCAAGATCTACTCGCTGGACTGCCTGGCGCTGCTCCGCACCACCGAGGTGCACGCCTTCAGCCACGTCACCGGCGGCGGACTCGCGGCCAACCTGGCCCGCGTGATCCCCGACGGGTTGCACGCGACCGTGGACCGCTCCACCTGGACCCCCGCACCGGTGTTCGACCTGGTCGGCCGGACCGGTTCGGTGGAGCGGCTGGAGCTGGAGAAGACGCTGAACATGGGCGTCGGCATGATCGCGATCGTGCCGCAGGAGTCCGTCGACGTGGCGCTGGCGACGCTGGCCGACCGCGGGGTGGACGCCTGGGTGGCCGGTGAGATCACCGACCGCGGCGAGCACGTCACGGGCGCGGCCCTCGTCGGTGACTACGCGAAGTGAGCGACGGTGTGCTGCCCGCGCGGTGAGCGTGCGGGCAGTGCACCAGGTGTCCAGTGCCGCCGAGGCAGCACTGAACCCGGTCGGTGACCGGGGTCACCGACCGGGTTCAACGCAAGGTCAAGCGCCGCGACGCTGTTGCGAGGACGTGCCGTCCTCGTCCTCGTCGTCCTCATAGAGGTCGGCGTACCGTGCGTACAGGTCGTCGTCTTGCTCATCGTCCTCGAAATGCTCACCGTTAGGTGGCTGGTTCGACGGCGATGCGCCCAGCTCCTCGGCCAGGCGGGAGAGATCAGTCCCACCGCTGTTGTACTTCAGCTGGCGGGCGACCTTCGTCTGCTTGGCCTTGGCCCGGCCGCGCCCCATGGCTCGACCCCCTCAACGACGGGGCTCGACGGCCCCAGAGTCTTGACACGCGTTCATGGTCCAGAACGGACTCTCCGCGGAGAGACCGGTCCGTAGGGCTTCCACGGTACCTGAGCCCGCGCCCATACGGTACGTCACCCGCATGACGTGCCCGCGCCCAGGACCTTCGAGGTACCCCGTCCTCGCAGGTCAATCGCGATTTTAACCACTTATCGACGGTCGACCCGCCGGGAGAAGTGAGAGTTCTCTCCAAGTACCCCCCGGCGGGTACCGCTCACCTGTACGAGGGCGGCCCGGTCCGGGCCGCCCACGCACACCTCATCGCACCGGGCGTGCCTCCGCCATCCGCTGCTCGGCGATCCGGTCGGCCGCGGCGGCCGGCGGAATCCCGTCCTCCTTCGCACGCGCGAATATGGCCAGCGTGGTGTCGAAGATCATGGACGCCTTCGCCTTGCACCGGTCGAAGTCGAAGCCGTGCAGCTCGTCGGCGACCTGGATGACACCGCCGGCGTTCACCACGTAGTCCGGCGCGTAGAGGATCCCGCGGTCGGCGAGGTCCTTCTCCACGCCCGGGTGGGCGAGCTGGTTGTTGGCGGCGCCGCAGACCACCTTGGCGGTCAGCACCGGCACGCTGTCGTCGTTCAGCGCCCCGCCGAGCGCGCACGGGGCGTAGATGTCCAGGCCCTCGGTGCGGATCAGCGCCTCGGTGTCGGCGACGGCCGACACGCCCTGGGGGTGCCGGTCGAGGATCCGCCGCACGGCGTCCTCGCGCACGTCGGTGATCACGACCTCGGCGCCCTCGGCGCGCAGGTGCTCCACCAGGTGGTGGCCGACCTTGCCGACGCCCGCGACACCGACCTTGCGGTCGCGCAGCGAGGGGTCGCCCCACAGGTGCTGGGCGGCGGCCCGCATGCCCTGGTAGACGCCGAAGGAGGTGAGCACGGAGGAGTCGCCCGCGCCGCCGTTCTCCGGGGAGCGGCCGGTGGTCCAGCGGCACTCGCGGGCCACGACGTCCATGTCGGCGACGTAGGTGCCGACGTCGCAGGCGGTGACGTACCGGCCGCCGAGCGAGGCGACGAACCGGCCGTAGGCCAGCAGCAGTTCCTCGCTCTTGATCTGCTCCGGGTCGCCGATGATCACGGCCTTGCCGCCGCCGTGGTCGAGCCCGGCCATGGCGTTCTTGTACGACATCCCGCGCGCGAGGTTCAGTGCGTCGGCGACGGCCTCCTCCTCGGAGGCGTACGGGTAGAAGCGCGTACCGCCGAGGGCGGGGCCCAGTGCGGTGGAGTGGATGGCGATGACGGCCTTGAGGCCGGTGGCGCGGTCCTGACAGAGCACGACTTGCTCGTGGCCCCCCTGCTCCGAACGGAACAGGGTGTGCAGGACGCCGTCAGATACGTCGGTCACTGTGGTGACTCCTGAGTAAGTAGCGGCGGGTGGGGCCGGGCCCCGTAGAGGTGGCGGGGACCGTGGCACGAGAGTAGATCCTTACCCGTCCGTCGGCGGCACTGTGTCCCGGATCACCTCCGTCCGGAGTACCGCCGTGCGACGGTTTGCAGGGGTTTCCCACCCGTCCGGGCGGGGACCCGGCAGGTTTTCGCGACGGCCTCCGGGGGAGGGAGCAGGCGTGCCCAAGGTGTCCTCGGTGATCGTCCCCTACGCGACCTATTTGCGCGTGTACGAACCGCTGGCCGCCTTCCCGGAACCGGAACGCGGCCACTGGGCCCGTTACGCCGGCCGCCCCGACCTCCCCTCCTGCCAGGACGAGCTCCGCCGGTCCCTGGCCGACCTGGCGCCCACCCCGCCGGTACCGGTGCCGGTGCACGAGAGCGACGACGCGTTCGTGCTGGAGGCCGACGGCGTGGTCTGCGTCTGCCCCTGGCGCACCCGGCTGCGTGGCTGGCAGGCCCTGGGCGAGCTGGCCGAGGACTTCCCGCCACCGGTCCTGGACGCGCTCCTGCCCCCGGTCGTACGGCACCAGGCGACCCGGGACTACGAGCGCTGGCTGGCCGGCCACCCCGACGCCCGGCCGTGGATCCGCACCGCGACCTGGCAGGTACCGATCAACTGGTTCGTGCTGTTCGCGGACGACGAGCGGGAGTACGTCGAGGGGGCCGCGGGCGAGGAGCCCGTCCTGCGCTACCGGACCCCGATGGTCCAGGCCCGCCGGCGGGTGGCGCGGGGGCTGCGGGCGCTCAGGGACGCCGTGGACGAGAGCCTGCTGATCGACGGCCTCGTGGACGTCGGGCGCTGGCTGGAGGAGTTCCACCCGCGCTCACTGGTCGAGCTGGACTACGGCGGACTGGTGCACGCCCTGCCGGCGGGCACGCTCGAGGGCGACCACTCGGCGGCGGACGTGGCCGAAGGGATCGCGGCGCTGCGGCGCGGTGACGGGGAGGGCGCCGGGGAGGCCTACGGGCGCCTCGTGGAGCGCTGGCGGTCGGTCCGCGACCTGCGTTCGGCGAACTGACGTTTGACCAAACGCCGTTCTTGGGGTTTTGTCTTCGCCCTGAGGTGTCTGAGGTTCCGTCAGTGCGGGCCCGACAACGGACGTAGAGGCCGATCCGGGCGTATGTCCCAAGCGCGTCAAGCGTGACGGACCGCACTTACATGGCCCTTGCGCCCCTTGCCCACCCTCATGCCAAAATAGGACAAGGAGTCCGGGGAGGACTCTTCCGTCCTGCTGTGCTCAACTATGGGCGGATTCTCGGTAATGCACGCTTTGGGGGGTCCGGTGACTCCTGATCGCTGCTGTGACTGATCGTCACAGTGACGTGACTGTCCGCTATGGCATGGTCCATCGGCTTCCGCGGCTGATGAACACCTGGGAGGGCAATTCCATCGGTTTGGCCGACGTGGCTGGACAGATGGTGTAGTTGTAGTGCCGAGGACAAGCCGTTCGTCCTATAACCGACTCGACTCGCGTCCGCCATTTCGGGCAACGCGGGTCAAGGTGCAGAATTTAGAGGAAAGAACCGAGAAGGTTCGGTTCTCCCGAGGAGGCCGCTCATGACCGCTCGCACCCCTGATGCCGAGCCGCTGCTGACCCCGGCTGAGGTCGCCACCATGTTCCGCGTCGACCCGAAGACGGTCACGCGCTGGGCGAAGGCAGGCAAGCTCACGTCGATCCGCACGCTCGGCGGGCACCGCCGCTACCGCGAAGCCGAGGTCCGCGCACTGCTCGCGGGCATTCCGCAGCAGCGCAGCGAGGCCTGAACAACCGCATGAACCGGGCAGCACCGGCTGGTCCCCCACTGGCCGAGACGCCCGGGAACCCTGGCTCCAAGCGACGCGGGGACTGCCCCAACAGACCCCTCGCCCAAGCTGATCAGAGCTTTCCAGGCAACTGAACAAGGGTGCGTCGTCGATCGCGCTGGACCCCGCCGGGTCCAGCGCGATCTTTTTTGTGCGCTCGTGAGGGGGTGGGGCCGGCCCCGACGGGCTCCCGGGGGTGCTCTGTGCGCGGGCTTGTCGGACTCTGGGGGCGGGCGGGGGGTCACCTGTGCGCAGGCCGGCGCGGACCTCTCCGAGTAGTGCAATTGCACATATTAAATTGACCTGTTGTAGGAGAGGTGTAAGTACTGCACTTCCCGAAACTCATACGGTGACACCCGTCACATACCAGTCGGCTTGTTGAGCCTGTGGCATATGCGCTAGAGCGAACGGGCGTTGGGACCGGGTTGTTCCCCGGCCGGCCGGGGGGTGTCCGGGGCGTCCATCGCCAGCCGCAGGAGGCGGTGGCAGATCGGGCAGTGCCGGGTGAGGTGCCGGTACGACGACGCGGCCGCCAGATGCGCACGGAGCAGCGCCCGTGTCTCGTGCCTGGCCGATACCGCCATACGCCACCTCCGAGGGGCAACACGGAGCCGTGCCCTGCTTCCTGGAGTACCGAGGGACGGTGAACCCGTCAAGACGGCAGGGGGGCGCACAGCGCGTCCCGCACGCGTGAAGGAGCCGGGTGCTTCCTGGCGCGCGGAGGGCGCCGGGGCTTCGCGCGGGGTGGCGGGCTCATGTGGAGTGCCCGTGTCCCTCGCGGGCGCGGGCCTTGCGCGCAGGACGGCCCTGACGGGATCCGCCGTACCGATCGCGGCTCCGGCCGGGACGGCACCCACTCACGAGCAAGGCCCACGCCCCCTACGGGCGCGGGCCTTCCTCGGAAGCGCTCACACGGAAGGTCCGGGGTCCCTTGAGGGGGGTGGGGCCCTGGCGGGGTTTGCCGTACCGATCGCGGCTCCGCCACGGGGCGCGGCCTCGGTTGGGGGTGTTCATGCGGAAGGCCCGCATCCCTTGCGGGGCGGGTGCTTGTGTTGGCTGCGGTCCTGGCGGGGTTTGCCGTACCGATCGCGGCTCCGCCGCGGGGCGCGGCCTCGGTTGGGAGTGCTCGCGCGGAAGGCCCGCATCCCTTGCGGGGCGGGTGCTTGTGTTGGCTGCGGTCCTGACGGGATCTGCCGTGTTGGATCGCGGCTCCGCCGCGGGGCGCGGCCTCGGTTGGGGGTGTTCATGCGGAAGGCCCGCATCCCTTGCGGGGTGCGGGCCTTCCGGTTGTTGCGGTCCTGACGGGATTTGAACCCGCGGCCTCCACCTTGACAGGGTGGCGAGCACTCCAAACTGCTCCACAGGACCAGGTTTCGCAGTGCGATTCTTGCGTTGCGCTGCGAGAAGGACTGTACAGGAGGTGGAGCCTCCTGGTCGAACTCACCCTGCGTACGGGTGCCGTTACGGCACCGCCGCGTCGATCGCCTTCACGATCCGCTTGTCCGACACGGGGTACGCCGTGCCGAGCGCGTGGGCGAAATAGCTGACCCGCAGCTCCTCGATCATCCAGCGGATGTCCAGCACCTGCCGCGGCACCGGCCGCCCCTGCGGCAACTGCTCCAGCAGCCACGCGTACTCGTCCCGCATCTCGTGGACCTTCGCCATGCGCGTGGTGTCCCGCTGCACGTTCGAAGGCATCTGCTGCAGGCGCCGGTCCGCGGCCACCAGGTAGCGCATCAGGTCCGGCAGCCGCCGCAGCCCCGCCTCCGTCACGAAACCGGGCCGCACAAGCCCGTCCAGCTGCCCCCGCACGTCCTGGAGGTTGGGCAGCAGCGCGGGGCTCCGTACGCCCTTCAGGCGGCGCTCACAGGCCTGCCACGCCGCCAGCACCTGCTGCACCTGGCCCACCGCGCGGACCGTCGTGTCGACGATCTCCGCGCGGACCTTGTCGTACAGCTTCCGGAACGACTCCTCGTCCCACACCGGCCCGCCGAAGTCGGCGATCAGCCGGTCCGCCGCCGCCGTCGCGCAGTCGTCGAACAGCGCCTGCACCGAACCGTGCGGATTCGCGGACAGCGCCAGCTTCTGCGCGTTCGTCAGCTTCTCGGACGCGAACTTCGCGGGGTTCACCGGAATCCCCAGCAGGATCAGCCGGCGCGTGCCCTTCCACATCGCCTCCGCCTGCTCGGCCTCCGTGTCGAACAGCCGCACCGACACCGTGTCACCGTCGTCGACCAGCGCCGGATACGCCTTCACCGGCTGACCGGCCCGGCGCGTCTCGAACACCCGGGTCAGCGAGCCGATCGTCCAGTCCGTCAGCCCCTTGCGCTCCAGCGACTCGCCGCCCTGGCGCTGCGCCGTGGCGGCGGCCGCCTGCGACAGCGCCTTGCGGGCCTTCGGCCGCAGCTGGAGCTTGAGCGCCTCCAGGTCCTTGTCCTCGGCGATCTTGCGGCGCCGCTCGTCGACGATCCGGAACGTCACCTTCAAGTGGTCCGGAACCCGGGACCAGTCGAAGTCCTCCGCCTCGAAGGGCACCCCGACCATCCGCTTCAGCTCACGGGCCATCGTCACCGTGATCGGCTCCTGGAGCGGCACCGCCCGCTCCAGGAACGCCTTCGCGTAGTTCGGCGCCGGCACGTAGTTCCGCCGGATCGGCTTGGGGAGCGACCGGATCAGCTCCGTGACGACCTCCTCGCGCAACCCCGGGATCTGCCAGTCGAACCCCTCGTCCGTCACCTGGTTCAGCACCTGGAGCGGAACGTGGACCGTCACACCGTCCGCGTCCGCGCCCGGCTCGAACTGGTACGTCACCCGGAACTTCAGCGGACCCTGCCGCCACGAGTCCGGATAGTCGGCCTTGGTGACCGCCTCCGCCGACTCACGGATCAGCATCTCCCGCTCGAAGTCGAGGAAGTCCGGCTGCTCGTGCCGCTTGTGCTTCCACCACGAGTCGAAGTGCGCCCCCGACACCACGTGTTCGGGGATCCGCTGCTCGTAGAAGTCGAACAGGGTCTCGTCGTCGACCAGGATGTCCCGGCGCCGCGCCCGGTGCTCCAGCTCCTCGACCTCGGTCAGCAGCTTCCGGTTGTCGGCGTAGAACTTGTGGTGCGTCCGCCAGTCGCCCTCGACCAGGGCGTTGCGGATGAACAGCTCCCGGGAGACCTCCGGGTCGATCCGGCCGTAGTTCACCTTGCGCTGCGCCACGATCGGCACGCCGTACAGCGTGACCTTCTCGTACGCCATCACGGCCGCCTGGTCCTTCTCCCAGTGCGGCTCGCTGTACGTGCGCTTGAGCAGGTGCTCCGCGAGCGGCTCCACCCACTCCGGCTCGATCTTCGCGTTGACCCGCGCCCACAGCCGGGACGTCTCCACCAGCTCGGCCGACATCACGAACCGCGGCGGCTTCTTGAAGAGCGCCGAGCCCGGGAAGATCGCGAACTTGGCGTTCCGCGCGCCCAGGTACTCGTTGCGCCCGCCGTCCTTGCGGCCGGCGCCCGGACCGGAGTCCTTGGACTCCTTCACGTCCTTCATGCCGATGTGCGACAGCAGACCGGCCAGCAGGGAGACGTGGATCCGGTCGTCGGGGGCGTCCTCCTCGTTGAGGTGGATGCCCATCTGCTTGGCGACCGTGCGCAACTGCGTGTAGATGTCCTGCCACTCACGGATCCGCAGGAAGTTCAGGTACTCCTGCTTGCACATCCGGCGGAACGACGACGACCCGCGCTCCTTCTGCTGCTCGCGGACGTACCGCCACAGGTTGAGGTAGGCGAGGAAGTCGCTGGACTCGTCCCGGAACCGGGCGTGCTGCTGGTCGGCCTGCGTCTGCTTGTCGGCCGGCCGCTCCCGCGGATCCTGGATGGACAGCGCGGCGGCGATGACCATCACCTCGCGGACACAGCCGTTCCTGTCCGCCTCCAGCACCATGCGCGCCAGCCGCGGGTCCACCGGGAGCTGCGCCAGCTTCCGCCCGGTCTGCGTCAGCCGCTTGCGCGGGTCCTTCTGCGCCGCGTCGAGAGCGCCCAGCTCCTGGAGCAGCTGCACGCCGTCACGGATGTTGCGGTGGTCCGGCGGGTCGATGAACGGGAACTTCTCGATCTCGCCCAGGCCGGCCGCCGTCATCTGCAGGATGACCGAGGCGAGGTTGGTGCGCAGGATCTCCGCGTCCGTGAACTCCGGACGGGCCAGGAAGTCGTCCTCGCTGTACAGCCGGATGCAGATGCCGTCCGACGTACGGCCGCAGCGGCCCTTGCGCTGGTTGGCGCTGGCCTGCGACACGGGCTCGATCGGCAGCCGCTGCACCTTGGTGCGGTGGCTGTAGCGGGAGATGCGGGCGAACCCGGGATCGATGACGTACTTGATGCCCGGCACGGTCAGGGACGTCTCGGCCACGTTGGTCGCCAGCACGATCCGGCGGCCGCTGTGCTGCTGGAACACCCGGTGCTGCTCGGCGTGCGACAGCCGCGCGTACAGCGGCAGCACCTCGGTGGACCGGTACCGCTTCTTCGTCAGCGCGTCCGCCGTGTCCCGGATCTCCCGCTCACCGGAGAGGAAGACCAGGATGTCGCCGGGGCCCTCCGCCATCAGCTCCTCGACGGCGTCCGTGATCGCGGTGATCTGATCGCGGTCGGCGTCGTCGGAGTCCTCCTCCAGCAGCGGCCGGTACCGCACCTCCACCGGATACGTGCGCCCGCTGACCTCGATGATCGGCGCGTCCCCGAAGTGCCGGGAGAAACGCTCCGGGTCGATGGTCGCGGACGTGATGACGACCTTCAGGTCCGGACGCTTCGGCAGCAGCTGCGCGAGGTAGCCGAGCAGGAAGTCGATGTTGAGCGACCGCTCGTGCGCCTCGTCGATGATGATCGTGTCGTAGGCGCGCAGCTCGCGGTCGGTCTGGATCTCCGCGAGCAGGATGCCGTCCGTCATCAGCTTGACGAACGTGGCGTCCGGATTCACCTGGTCGGTGAAGCGGACCTTCCAGCCGACGGCCTCGCCCAGCGGGGTGTCCAGCTCCTCCGCCACCCGCTCCGCGACCGTACGCGCGGCGATCCGGCGGGGCTGAGTGTGCCCGATCATGCCCCGGACGCCCCGGCCCAGCTCCATGCAGATCTTCGGGATCTGCGTGGTCTTGCCGGACCCGGTCTCACCCGCGACGATCACCACCTGGTGATCACGGATCGCCTCGGCGATCGCGTCCTTCTTCTGGCTGACGGGGAGCTGCTCGGGATACGTGACCGCGGGCACCCGGGCGCGCCGCCCGGCCATCCGTTCCTCGGACCCGGCGACCTCCGCCTCGATCTCGGCGAGCACGGCGGCGCGGGCCTCCGGCTTACGGATCTTGCGTGCGCCTTCGAGCCTGCGCCCGAGCCGGTGCGCGTCGCGCAGCGACAACTCGGTGAGGCGGGAGGCGAGGGAGCCGAGAGCGGGGGCAGAGTGCGTAGACATACGGACTCCAGGATCTCATCCCGCGAAAATTCGCGGCCAATGATTTTGCCGGGGCACATGTACGGGGTCCCCGTGCACGGGGACCCATGCGCGGGGCGCATGTGCGAGGACCCGTGTGCGGGGACACACAACAAGGCCCCGATCGATGATCGGGGCCTTTGCTGTGGCTGGGGCCGGGGTCGAACCGGCGACCTATCGCTTTTCAGGCGATCGCTCGTACCAACTGAGCTACCCAGCCGAGGTGTCTCACGTGAAACACCAGCGGTCCTGACGGGATTTGAACCCGCGGCCTCCACCTTGACAGGGTGGCGAGCACTCCAAACTGCTCCACAGGACCAAGCGTGTCGTACGACAGTGTCGCACAGGGTGGTGCGTGCCCCCAACGGGATTCGAACCCGTGCTACCGCCTTGAAAGGGCGGCGTCCTAGGCCGCTAGACGATGAGGGCTATCGGCCCGCCTGGGCGCTTCTCAGCGCGTCGGGGACGTGAGAAGCATACGTGCTGTCGGGAGCGTTCGCCAAAACGGTTTACGGCGAGGGCGTCGAGGGGGTGGCCGAGGGGGTCCCGGAGGAGCCGGAGGAGGGGGACGGCGAGGTGGTCGCGCCCGGCTGGTTCTCCTTCGGGAGGTGGCGGCTGACCTCGGCCGTGGTCAGGCCGAGGCCGCCCAGTTCGATGGAGTCCCAGGCCTGGAGGCGGCGCGTGTCGCGGTCGAAGTAGAGGATCGACGTCTCGATCGGGTCCGGGTACTTCCCCTCGATCGCGCGCAGGCCGCTGCCGCCGGTGGAGCCCTCGACGCGCAGCCGGGTGCCGTACTTCATGACCTCCGTCTCCTCGCGGTGGATGTGCCCGGCCAGCACCAGCGGCACGGTGCCGTCGACCTCGCGCGCCGCCGACGGCTCGTGGGCGACCGCCACGTCCACCGGGGTGCCGGCGGTCCGCTGGTCGCGCAGGGCGGAGGCGAGCCGGGCGCCCGCCAGTTCCTGGGACTGCTCGGCCCCGGTCCGGCTCGAGCGGTCGGGGGTGAACTGCGGATCGCCGATGCCGGCGAAGCGCAGCCCGGCGACCGTCTTCGCCCTGCCGTCGTCGAGGACGTGGACGTTCTCCAGGCCTTCGAGATAGCGCTGGGTGACGAGCGAGTCGTGGTTGCCGCGGACCCAGACGTAGGGGGCGCCCAGGTCCTCGATGGGGTCCAGGAAGCCGTTCTCGGCGGCGGTGCCGTGGTCCATCGTGTCGCCCGAGTCGACGATCACGTCCACCCGGTACTGCTCCACCAGCGAGGCGATGATCTTCCAGCTCGCCGGGTTGAGGTGGATGTCGGAGACGTGCAGCACGCGGAGGGTGGTCGGGTCCGGCTGGTAGGCGGGGAGGGTGGAGGTGGCGTCGTACAGCTTGGTCACGTTGGTGACCAGGCGTGCCAGCTCCTTCTGGTAGACGTCGAACTCCGTCACGATGCTGCGCGCGTCGCCGACCAGGGACGGGGCGGAGGAGAGCAGGCCGGAGAACTTCGGCTCCAGGACGGAGTCGGGGTTCCAGGTGGCGTACGCCGTGCCGCCGGACGCGGCCAGCAGGCCGAGGGCGAGGCCGCCGGCGGCGAGGGCGCGGCGGGGACGGCGGTAGACGAGGAGGCCCAGGGCGGTGGCGCCGGTGACCACGGCGACGCAGGAGCGCACGGCGAGGTCGGCGGTGCCGCGGGCGATGTCCTCGGTCACCTCGCCCTGGAGGCCGGAGAGGCGTTCGGGGTGGTCGACGAGGGCCTGGGAGCGCTCGGGGTCGAGCTGGTCGACGTTGACGTCCAGGCGGACGGGGGCCGTGTGGCTGGCGAGCTGGAGGTCGCCGAGGGGCGAGATGTTGATCTTCGTGCCGCCGGTGACGGAGGGCCGCAGGGTCATGGTGGTGTCCATGGGGCCCACGGGGACGCGGACGTTGCCGACGACGAGCAGCCCGAGCCAGGCACCGAGGACCACCACGGCGACGAGACCGGCCGCGCGCGTCCAGGGCCGCGGCTGCGGGGTGAGGGCGAGCGTCGCGGTGGTGGGCCGGGGGGAGCGCCGGCGGCGGGCGGGGGCCCGCAGGACCCGTGGAAGGCGGTGGAGGGCGTTCAGGACGGCGGAGGGGACGCGGGCCATTGGTCCCGTATGCCCAAGTCGATGGCCGGATATGCGGGGGCCGTACGCAACTCGTACGGACGGCTCGTACCCGACAATGGCTTCGTGCTGGAGATGACGCGCGAGATGTTCGAGGAGCTGGTCGCCGAGGCGCTGGACCGGATCCCGCCGGAGCTGACGCGACTGATGGACAACGTCGCGGTGTTCGTGGAGGACGAGCCGCCGGCGGACGACCCGGAGCTGCTCGGGTTGTACGAGGGGACTCCGCTGACGGAGCGGGGCGAGTGGTACGCGGGGGTGCTGCCGGACCGGATCACCATCTACCGGGGGCCGACGCTGCGGATGTGCGAGTCCCGGGAGGACGTCGTCGCCGAGACGGAGATCACGGTGGTGCACGAGATCGCGCACCACTTCGGCATCGACGACGCCCGGCTGCACGCGCTCGGCTACGGATAGTCCGTGAGCGGGGCCGTGCGCGTGTCTTCTTGCGGGTGGTGGGAGTTGGGGTTGTTGACCCTGTACTCCAATCGGAGGTGGCCCCGTGCGCCGCTTGTACGTACCCGTCCGCCTGGCCGCCACGGTCGTCGCCGTCGCCGCCGCCGCCGGCTGCATGAGTGTGGGTGAGGACGGTGCGGGCGGGAGCGGCGGGCCGTCGCACTCCGCGGGGAGGCCCGGCGGAGAGGCGCCGGACGGGGGCGCCACGGTGTCGGGCGGCGGTGGCGGGTACGGCGCCGC
>NZ_NCTE01000401.1 GCF_002114215.1 Streptomyces sp. 13-12-16
GGCGGGAGTTCATCGACGACCTGCTCTACGGCCGCAGCGATCTGGGACGGCTGGCGGAGCGTGCCGAGCGCTTCGGGCTGCGGCTGTCCCACGCGCACGCGGTCGCGGTCGCCCGGGGCGCGGTCGCCTACGACGACGGCGACCCGGTGCCGCGGCAGGTGGAGCGCGCCCTGATCTCCCGGTTCGGTGACCGCAGCATCCTGCTCACCACCAAGGACGGGCGGCTGCTGTGCATCGCGCCCGGACACCAGGAGGACGTACTCACGTACTTCGCGAAGCAGGCGTACGCCGCCACCGACGGCGGGCAGGTCGCCATCGGACGCCCGCAGTCCGGGCCGGGCGGTGTCGTCCAGTCCTACGAGGAGGCCCTGAGCTCACTGGAGATAGCCGAGCGGCTGGGGTTCGACGACCCGGTGCTGCGCGCCGCCGACCTGCTCGTCTACCCCGTGCTGGCCCGCGACCGCCAGGCCATGGCCGACCTGGTGCGCAACACCCTGGGGCCGCTGACCACGGCCCGCGGCGGTGCCGTGCCCCTCCTGGACACGCTCACCGCGTACTTCGACTCCGGCTGTGTCGCCGCGGAGGCGGCCCGGCGGCTCTCGCTCAGCGTGCGCGCGCTGACGTACCGCCTGGAGCGCATCCACAAGCTCACCGGCGCCAACCCGTCGGACGCGTCCCACCGCTACATGCTCCAGACGGCGGTGATCGGGGCACGTCTGCTGGACTGGCCGGCCGGCGAGCTGTGAGCGTCCGGGCCCGGGTCAGCCCTCGACCAGGGTGATGTCCCGGTGCCCGACCGCGTGGACGACGGGCACCAGGAGGATGCCGCCGGGACGCAGCTCCATGAGGGTCGCCTCGACGCGGGCCCGGCCCGCCTCGAGGGCGCCCGCGGGCACGGTTCCGGTGTTCTCCCAGCGGTGCTCCTCGCCGTCGCAGACCGCGCGGGTGCCGCCGACGGAGTAGTGGACGTCGGACGAGGGCCGCTTGACCGAGGAGCTGACGAAGACCGGCCCGTCGCCGCCGAGGCAGCGGTAGGTACCGGAGAGGGTGACGGACCCGTCGGCCATCCGGCCCTCCTTGTCCACCGTCACGGACTCCGAGGGGGCGGCGGGGGCGGCCGACGCGGGCGCGGGAGCCGCCGCGGCGAAGCCGAGCAGCAGCAGCGCGGAACCGGCCGCGACGCCGAGGGCGGGACGTACGGGCATGGGGAACCTCCCGGAACGAGCGTGATGAGGGATTCCACCAGTACCCGGCACAGGGCCCGGGGCCGGTCATCGTCACCCCTTCGGTGGCGAGTCGGCCCCGGCCGTCGGGGAACCGTCCCGGGATTGTCCGGGGGCTGTCACGTTTCCCGGCGGCCGGTTCCGGCGCCTGCGCGGTCCGGGCATGGTCTGTGCATACGGTCCGTTCGGATCGTTCCACCGATGTGGAGGTGCGCCATGTGTGCCCACCGGTCTTCCTGCCCTCAGCCCCATGAAACTGCCGCGCATGTGGTGGCCGCACATGTGGTGGCCGCCCACCCCGAGCAGGGCTGGAGCCTGCTGTGCGACGGTGCGATCGTCTTCGACGACACCGGCGAGCTGCTCCCCGACGGCCGGGTGGTCGCCCCGCACCGGGTGCCCGCCGACCGGCTCGCGGTCGCCGTCTGAGCCGGTCCGCCCCTCTCAGGGCAGCAGGGCGAAGCCGTCGAGCTCCACCAGGGCCCGTTCGTCCCACAGACGGGCCACTTCCACGACCGCCATCGCCGGGTAGTCCCGGCCGGCCAGCTCCCGCCAGATGCGGCCGAGTTCGCGGGCGTGGGTGCGGTACGCGGCCACGTCGGTGGCGTAGACGGTGACGCGGGCCAGGTCGGCGGGGGTGCCGCCGGCCGCGCGCAGGGCGGTGAGGAGGTTGGTGAGGGCCCGCGTGAACTGTTCGGGCAGGGTGTCGCCGGCCACCTTGCCGTCGGCGTCCAGGGCGGTCTGGCCGGCCAGGAACACCAGCCGGGAGCCGGTGGCGACGACGGCGTGCGAGAAACCGGCCGGCGGGGAGAGCTCGGGCGGGTTGACGCGCTCGGTGGTCACCGGTCCTCCAGGTTCCTGTACAACTCCTTGGCGATGATGCCCCGTTGCACTTCGCTCGCCCCCTCGTAGACGCGGGGTGCGCGGACCTCCCGGTAGAGGTGTTCGAGCAGGTGACCGCGTTGCAGGGCGCGGGCCCCGTGCAGCTGGACGGCCCGGTCGACGACGTACTGCGCGGTCTCGGTGGCCAGCAGCTTCGCCATCGCGGCGCGCCCGGGGACGCCGTCGGCGCCCTCGTCGTACGCCGTCGCCGCCGCGTACACCATGAGCCGGGCGGACTCCGTGCGCAGCGCCATCTCGGCGACCTGGTGGGCGACGGACTGGAGGTCCTTCAGCTTGCCGCCGAACGCGTCCCGCCGGGCGGTGTGGGCGAGGGTCGCGTCCAGGGCGGCCTGGGCCATGCCGACCGCGAAGGCGCCGACGCTGGGGCGGAACAGGTTGAGGGTGTCCATGGCGACCCGGAACCCCTGGTCGACCTCGCCGAGCACGTCGTCGGCGGTCACCGGTACGGCGTCGAAGCGGAGGGCGCCGATGGGGTGCGGGGAGAGCATGTCGAGGGCGGACCCGGTGAGTCCGGGCCGGTCGGCGGGCACCAGGAAGGCGGTCACACCGCGCGCGCCGGCGCCGGGGGTGGTCCGGGCGAAGACGGTGTAGAAGTCGGCCCCTGGGGCGTTGGAGATCCAGCACTTCTCCCCGGTGAGCCGCCAGCCGGAGCGGCCGTCGGGGTGCGCGGCCGGGGACGCCGGAACCGGGGTGGCGTCCGTCGCCGCGCCCCGTGCGGAGACGCGCCCGCCGCCCCGCGCGGAGACGTCCGGTGCCGGGC
>NZ_NCTE01000402.1 GCF_002114215.1 Streptomyces sp. 13-12-16
TCGACGAGGGCACGGTGACGACGGATCACAGGCGGTACGACCGGCCCGCGCGGGCGGGCCGGGCACGGGGAGCGGGAGGCGGTTCACCATGGCGCAGGACATGGCGCGGGACGAGGTACGGGGTGAGGTCCTCGCGTTCGAGGAGTACGTCCGCACCCGGCAGGACGCGCTGCTGCGCAGCGCCCGCCGCCTGGTCCCGGACCCCATCGACGCGCAGGACCTGCTGCAGACCGCGCTGGCCCGGACGTACGGCCGCTGGGAGACCATCGAGGACAAGCGGCTGGCCGACGCCTACCTGCGCCGGGTCATGATCAACACGCGGACGGAGTGGTGGCGGGCCCGCAAGCTGGAGGAGGTGCCCACGGAGCAGCTCCCGGACGCCTGTGTGGACGACTCCACCGAGCAGCACGCCGACCGCGCCCTGCTGATGGACATCCTGAAGGTCCTCGCCCCGAAGCAGCGCAGTGTCGTGGTGCTGCGACACTGGGAGCAGATGTCCACGGAGGAGACGGCCGCCGCCCTCGGCATGTCGGCCGGAACGGTCAAGAGCACCCTGCACCGGGCGCTCGCCCGGCTCCGCGAGGAGCTTCAGGCGCGTGATCTGGACGCCCGCGCGCTGGAGCGTGAGGAGCGGGAGCGTTGCGCGGCCTGACCGGCGCGGGGCCCACCTGGGTCCGGACCACCGCCCGGGCGGCGACCACGGTGACGGCCGTGCTCGCCGCCGTCGTCCTGTTCGTCGCCGGTTGCGGCACGGGCGGCACCGGTGCGCGGGACGAGGGTCCGGCGCACGCGGATTCCGTGGCGAGCGCCCCCGCCGCGGCGTCGGCCGAGCCCTCGCGGACCCCCGACCGGGTGGACGCGGTCCGGCTGATCAAGGCCGACCCGGAGGTCTCGACGGCGGTCAAGCGGGTGCTGCAGCCGTGCGTCGCCGACCAGTACCCCGTCGACGTGAGCTACGGCAACCTCACCCAGGGGGCCGTGGACGACGTCGTCGTCAACGTGCTGACCTGCGGGGACGCGGTGGGTGTCGGCACGTACGTGTACCGCGAGCAGGGCGGCGCGTACGTGAACGTGTTCTCGGCCGAGGAGCCCCCGGTGTACGCGGAGATCGACCGCGGGGAGCTGGTGGTGACCAAGCAGGTGTACGACCGGGGCGACCCGGTGTCGAGCCCGTCCGGGGAGAACGTGATCACGTACCGCTGGGACTCGGGCCGGTTCGCCGAGAAGTACCGCACGCACAACGAGTACGGACGGGTGGCCGGCACGGAGCCGACACCGGTGCCCGAGAGCTGAGACATGGCTCACGTCGTGAACCGGCGGGACCACCCGGGCCGATGAACGGATGAACCCGCGGCGCGGTCCCCGCGTCCATGGGGTGGACGAGAAGAACACGCGCGCACCGACCCCGAGATCACACGAGGACTGAGAACACCGGGATGGCAGACCAGACCCACGTCCTGTTCGTCGAGGACGACGACGTCATCCGCGAGGCCACCCAGCTCACCCTGGAGCGGGACGGCTTCGCGGTCACCGCGATGCCCGACGGGCTGTCGGGCCTGGAGGCGTTCCGCACGGACCGTCCCGACATCGCGCTGCTCGACGTCATGGTGCCCGGGCTCGACGGGGTGAGCCTGTGCCGGCGCATCCGGGACGAGTCGACGGTGCCGGTGATCATGCTGTCGGCGCGGGCCGACGCCATCGACGTGGTGCTGGGCCTGGAGGCGGGCGCCGACGACTACGTGACCAAGCCGTTCGACAGTGCGGTGCTGGTGGCCCGGATCCGCGCGGTGCTGCGCCGCTTCGGGCGCGCGAACGGCGGCCGGGAGGACGCGGACGGTCCGGGTGACGGGGGTGTGCTGGCGTTCGGCGAGCTGGAGGTCGACACCGGGGGCATGGAGGTGCGGCGGGCGGGCAGGCCGGTGGCGCTGACGCCGACCGAGATGCGGCTGCTGCTGGAGTTCTCGGCGGCGCCGGGAACCGTGCTCTCCCGCGACAAGCTGCTCGAACGGGTGTGGGAGTACGGCTGGGGCGGCGACACACGGGTCGTCGACGTCCATGTGCAGCGGTTGCGTACGAAGATCGGCCAGGACCGTATCGAGACGGTCCGCGGCTTCGGTTACAAGCTGAAGGCCTGAGCGAAGCGGATGCGCGGGTATTTCCGGCGCCTGGTGGCGGCGTGCGTCGACCGGGTGGGCATAGGTACGGGTCTGCGGTGGAAGCTCAGCGCGGCCATCGCGCTGGTCGGGGCGCTGGTGGCGGTCGCGCTGAGCCTGGTCGTGCACAACGCGGCCCGGGTGTCGATGCTGGACAACGCGCGCGACCTGGCGGACGAGCGCGTCATGATCGCCCAGCGCAACTACGAGCTGTCGGGGCGGCTGAACTTCCCCAACACCAAGATCGACGACCCGGAGCTGCCGAAGGAGCTGCGGGAGAAGGCCGAGGGGGGCCGGCGGGCGACCTACGTGGCGGACCGGCCGGACGGGACGCCGGACATCTGGGCGGCGGTGCCGCTGAAGAACGGGCACGTGATGTCGCTGCACTCCGGGTTCACGGACCGCAGCTCCGACATCCTCGAGGACCTCGACCAGGCCCTGGTGATCGGCTCCATCGCGGTGGTGCTGGGCGGCAGCGCGCTCGGGGTGCTGGTCGGGGGGCATCTGTCGCGGCGGCTGCGGAAGGCGGCCACGGCCGCCAACCGGGTCGCGAAGGGCGAGACGGACGTCCGGGTGCGCGAGGCGATCGGCGGGGTGGTGCGCGACGAGACCGACGACCTGGCCAGCGCGGTGGACGCCATGGCGGACGCGCTGCGGCAGCGGCTGGAGGCCGAGCGCCGGGTCACCGCCGACATCGCGCACGAGCTGCGCACCCCCGTGACCGGTCTGCTCACCGCCGCCGAGCTGCTGCCGCCGGGCCGGCCGACCGAGCTGGTGCTGGACCGGGCCAAGGCGATGCGCACCCTCGTCGAGGACGTCCTGGAGGTGGCCCGGCTGGACAGCGCCTCCGAGCGGGCGGAACTGCAGGACATCCTGCTGGGCGAGTTCGTCGCCCGGCGGGTGGCGGCGAAGGACCCGGACGTCACCGTGCGGGTGGTGCACGAGTCGGAGGTCACCACCGACCCGCGGCGGCTGGAGCGCGTGCTGCTCAACCTGCTCGCCAACGCCGCCCGGCACGGCAGGCCGCCCATCGAGGTCACCGTCGAGGGCCGGGTCATCCGGGTCCGCGACCACGGGCCCGGCTTCCCCGAGGCGCTGCTCGCCGAGGGGCCGAGCCGCTTCCGCACCGGCAGCGCGGACCGGGCCGGCCGCGGTCACGGGCTGGGCCTGACCATCGCGGCGGGGC
>NZ_NCTE01000403.1 GCF_002114215.1 Streptomyces sp. 13-12-16
GGCGGTGTGGCGTCGGCCGTGTGCCGCGCCGCCGTGGCCGGTCGCGCCCGCGCGGCGGTAGCCGCACGGTCGGTACGGTCCCGCGCCCCTATAGGGCGCGTAGCCGCGCCGTGTTCGCGCGTGGTTTGGCAGAATGCGGCAAGGCGCCGGTTCGGCCGACTGAGCCTCGGCCGAACCGGCGTCACCCGCTTGCCGACTACGCGGTGGGGCGTCCCATCGCGCGGTAGCGCCAGCCGGCCCGGCGCCACACCTCCGGGTCGAGCGCGTTGCGGCCGTCGAGGATCAGCCGCTCCGCCGCCACCTCGCCCAGCGCCGCCGCGTCCAGCTCGCGGAACTCCCGCCACTCCGTCAGGTGCAGCACGACGTCCGCGCCGCGCACCGCCTCCAGCGCGGAGTCGGCGTAGCCCAGGGTCGGGAAGAGGCTGCGGGCGTTGTCCATGCCCTTCGGGTCGTACACCGTGACCTGGCCGCCCTGGAGGTGGATCTGCCCGGCCACGTTCAGCGCCGGCGAGTCCCGGACGTCGTCCGAGTCCGGCTTGAAGGTCGCGCCCAGCACCGCCACCCGCTTGCCGAGGAAGGAACCCCCGCCCAGAGCCTGTCGTGTCAGCTCCACCATCCGGCCGCGCTGGCGCATGTTGATCGAGTCGATCTCCCGCAGGAACGTCAGCGCCTGGTCCGCACCCAGCTCACCGGCGCGCGCCATGAACGCCCTGATGTCCTTCGGCAGGCAGCCGCCGCCGAAACCGATCCCGGCCCGCAGGAACTTCGCGCCGATCCGGTCGTCGTAGCCGATGGCCTCCGCCAGCTTGGCGACGTCACCGTCCGCGGCCTCGCACACCTCGGCCATCGCGTTGATGAACGAGATCTTCGTGGCCAGGAAGGAGTTCGCCGAGGTCTTCACCAGCTCCGCGGTCGCGAAGTCGGTCACCACGAACGGCGAGCCCTCCTCGACCGGCGTGGCGTACACCTCCCGCAGCACCTTCTCCGCCCGCTCACTGCGCACGCCCACCACGATCCGGTCGGGGCGCAGCGTGTCCTGCACGGCGAAGCCCTCGCGCAGGAACTCGGGGTTCCACGCCAGCTCCGCGTCCTCCCCGGCCGGGGCGTGCTCGGCCAGGTAGGCGGCCAGCCGGTCGGCCGAGCCGACGGGCACCGTCGACTTGCCCACGACCAGCGCGGGACCCTTCAGGTGCGGCGCGAGCGAGGCGATCGCGGAGTCGACGTACGACATGTCGCAGGCGTACTCGCCGTGCCGCTGCGGGGTGTTCACGCACACGAAGTGGACGTCGCCGAACTCCCCGAGCTCGGCCCAGTCCATCGTGAACCGCAGCCGCCCGCTGGACCCCTCGATCCCGGCCACGTGCTTGCGCAGCAGCTCTTCCAGTCCCGGCTCGTACATCGGGACCTCACCGCGCCGGAGCTTGTCGATCTTCTCCGGT
Organism: Streptomyces sp. 13-12-16; assembly: GCF_002114215.1. GTDB lineage: Bacteria > Actinomycetota > Actinomycetes > Streptomycetales > Streptomycetaceae > Streptomyces. The sequence continues at coordinate 1,440 of NZ_NCTE01000403.1, forward strand.
ACGACATCGAGGCCCAGCACCTCGAACCCCAGCTCCGCCATGGCCGCCGCGTGGGTCGCACCGAGATAACCGGTGCCGATCACGGTGATCTTGAGGGCCATGAGTGCTCCAGGGGTATACGGCATGCAGTGCGGGCCCGAGCATAACCGGGGGCACGGAACCGTCACCGGTGGGCTGTCGCCCAGCTCACCTATCCACAACCGTGGATGACGCTCTAAAATTTGAGTTACTTAACGGTAGTTAGCGTGACCAGCATCGCAGCGTTTTGGAGCGTGAGAGACCTTGGCCGGATCGGCTGACTTCGACCTGTACCGCCCGTCCGAGGAGCACGACATGCTCCGTGACGCCGTCCGCTCGCTGGCCGAGGCGAAGATCGCGCCGTACGCCGCCGCGGTGGACGAGGAGGCCCGCTTCCCCCGGGAGGCCCTGGACGCGCTGACCGCGAACGACCTGCACGCCGTGCACGTGCCCGAGGAGTACGGCGGCGCGGGCGCGGACGCCCTCGCCACGGTGATCGTGATCGAGGAGGTGGCCCGCGTCTGTGCCTCCTCCTCGCTGATCCCGGCGGTGAACAAGCTGGGCTCGCTGCCGGTGATCCTCTCCGGCTCCGAGGCGCTGAAGAAGAAGTACATGACCCCGCTCGCCAAGGGCGACGGCATGTTCTCGTACTGCCTGTCCGAGCCCGACGCCGGCTCGGACGCGGCCGGCATGAAGACCCGGGCGGTCCGCGACGGCGACTCCTGGGTCCTGAGCGGCGTGAAGCGCTGGATCACCAACGCCGGCGAGTCCGAGTACTACACGGTGATGGCCGTCACCGACCCCACCAAGCGCTCCAAGGGCATCTCCGCCTTCGTCGTGGAGAAGTCCGACGAGGGCGTCTCCTTCGGCGCCCCGGAGAAGAAGCTCGGCATCAAGGGCTCCCCGACCCGCGAGGTCTACCTGGACAACGTCCGCATCCCCGCCGACCGCATGATCGGCGAGGAGGGCACCGGCTTCGCCACCGCGATGAGGACCCTGGACCACACCCGCATCACCATCGCCGCCCAGGCCCTCGGCATCGCCCAGGGCGCCCTCGACTACGCCAAGGGCTACGTCAAGGAGCGCAAGCAGTTCGGCAAGCCGATCGCCGACTTCCAGGGCGTCCAGTTCATGCTCGCCGACATGGCCATGAAGATCGAGGCCGCCCGCCAGCTCACCTACGCCGCCGCCGCGAAGTCCGAGCGCGGCGACGCCGACCTCACCTTCCAGGGCGCCGCCGCCAAGTGCTTCGCCTCCGACGTCGCCATGGAGGTCACCACCGACGCCGTCCAGCTCCTCGGCGGCTACGGCTACACCCGCGACTACCCGGTCGAGCGGATGATGCGCGACGCCAAGATCACCCAGATCTACGAGGGCACCAACCAGGTCCAGCGCATCGTCATGGCCCGCAACCTGCCGTAACGGCCGGCGGGCCGGAGGGAGCGGAGGGCGTCCGGGGGCCGGGCGCCCTCCGCCCCCTCCGGCCGGCGTGCGCCGTCACAGGAAGCGGCGGATCGGGGTGACCGCGGCCTCGGCGAGGCGTTCGGTCAGGGGGCGGCGCCTCCAGCGGGCCGGGTCGACGGGCTCGCTCAGCTTGCGGTCGGCGTCGAAGTCGGCGTCCAGCTCGGCCGTGAAGTCCTCGTCGAGGACGGCCAGCATGACCTCCTCGTCGTGCTCCAGGGAGCGGCGGTTGAAGTTGGTGGAGCCGATGAGGGAGCAGACGCCGTCCACGGTGATGACCTTCGTGTGCAGCATGGTCGGCTGGTACTCCCGCACCTCCACCCCCGCGTCGACCAGGGTCTGGTAGTGCTGCCGGCCGGCCAGCCGGCAGGCCCGCTGGTCGGTGTGCGGCCCCGGCAGCAGGATCTCCACCCGTACGCCCCGGCGGGCGGAGGCGGCCAGGAGGTCGATGAAGTAGGTGTCGGGCGCGAAGTAGGCCGTGGACAGCCGGAAGCGCTCCCGCGCCGAGGTGATCATGACGCGCAGCAGTGTCTGCATGTCCTGCCAGCCGAAGCTGGCCGAGCCCCGTACCACCTGGACCGTGGCGTTCCCCGGCTGTTCCTGGGGGGTGAAGCGGTCGTGTTCGTCGTACAGCTCGTCGTGGCACTCGGCCCAGTTCTGGGCGAAGGCCGCGGCGATCCCGTCCACGGCGGGCCCCCGGACCCGTACGTGGGTGTCGCGCCACTCGTCGGGGCCGCGGGCGTCGCCGCACCACTCCTGGGCGATGCCGACGCCCCCGGTGAACGCGGTGTGCTCGTCGGTCACCAGGACCTTGCGGTGGCAGCGGTGGTTCTGCCGCATCGGTGACAGATGGAGGGGCTTGCGGAACCAGGCCACCTGGACGCCGGCGTCGTCCATGGCGTCCAGCAGCTCCGGCTCGATCTCCTTGGCGCCGAAACCGTCCAGCAGCAGCCGTACCCGGACCCCCGCGCGGGCCCGCTCGGCCAGGGCGTCGGCGAACTCCCGCGCGATGTCGCCGCGCCAGTACACGAACGTCATCATGTCGACGGTGTGCTCCGCGGCGCGGACGGCCTCCAGCATGGCGGGGAATATCCGGTCGCCGTTGCGCAGCGGCACGAGTTCGTTGCCCTCGGTCGCGGCGATGCCGATGAGCCGTTCCAGCCGTCTGCGCAGCCGCTGTCTCTCCGCCTGTGGTGTCATGCGAGCCCTCCCCTGAGTCGTCCGTACCCGCCCCACCCCTTTTTTCCGCTGCCGGTGTTTCCAAGCAGGGGTGTGATCCGGTCCCTTCCTGTGGTGGTCATGGGGTCAGGGGCGTAGGACGGAGAGGGCGGGGGCCGGGCCCCGGCCCTCTCCGTCCCCTGGGAGGAACCATGACCCAGCAGCAGCCGACCACCACGGAACCGATGAGCCAGCAGATGCAGGACTGCATCCAGGCGTGCATGGCCTGCCACGGTGTGTGCGAGGAGACCATGAGCTCCTGTCTGCAGATGGGCGGCCAGGCCCAGATGCAGATCATGCGGGCGCTCATGGACTGCTCGGAGATGACCCGCATGTGCGCGGACATGATGATGCGCCGCTCGCCGCTGGCGAACGAGATGTGCATGATGTGCGTGCAGGCCTGCGACATGTGCGCCGAGGCGTGCATGTCCATGCCGGACGACGAGCGGATGACGCGCTGCGCCGAGTCCTGCCGCCGCTGCTCCGAGATGTGCCGCGCCATGGCGGGCGCCACGATGTGACGCCGTCGCCGGACACGACCGTGGGCACCCCGCAGGGGGTGCCCACGGCCGGTCTCAGTTGCCCTTGACGGTGACCTTCTCGTCGTTGTTCAACTGGCTCACCAGCTGCTTCACCTTCGCCTTGTCCCAGAGCAGGTTGCCGCCGGTGGAGCCCGCGATCGGCATGTTCATGGACGTGCCCTCGCCGCCGCTGACGCCCTTCATCGACCAGAACATGTCGGCCAGGTCGAACAGGCCCATCTCCTTGTCGACGATCAGGGAGTCCAGCCCCGCGCCCATGGTCGGGTAGAGCTTGAAGGGGTTGAGGACCGTGCCCGGCGTGGCCACCTGGTTGGCGAGGGCGGAGAGGAACTTCTGCTGGTTCTTCGTACGGTCCAGGTCGGAGCCGGCCAGCGCGTACCGGGTGCGGACGAAGGCGAGGGCCTCCTCGCCGTTCAGGGTCTGCTTGCCCTTCTTGAGGTCGGCGCCGGACTTGGTGTCCTTGATGTCCTGCGGGATGTCCATCTCGACGCCGCCGACCGCGTCCACGATGTTCGCGAAGCCGGCGAAGCCGATCTCCACGTAGTGGTCGATGTGCAGGCCGGTGTTGAACTCGACCGTGCGGACCAGCAGTTCGGGCCCGTCCTCGGCGTAGGCGGCGTTGAGCTTCACCTGCCGCCCGGTCGCGGGGTAGGTCTTGCCCGACTCGGAGCCCACGAAGGACGGGATCTCGACGTTCGAGTCCCGGGGCAGCGAGATCAGGGTGGGGCCGTTGTCGCCGGTGTGCAGGATCATCATCGAGTCCGTGCGCTTGCCGTCGGCGGACCCGGTGTGCAGGTTCTTCTTGTCCTCGGCGGACAGGCCCTCACGGCTGTCGGAACCGACGATGAGGTAGTTGGTGCCCTCGCCCTTCTCGGGCCGCTCGATCACCTTCGACAGGTCGACGTCGCGGTTGAGCTTGGAGTCGGCCCAGAAGTACGTGCCGACGGTCGTCACGACCAGCACGGTGACGACGCTGATCGCCGTCCACTTGATGCGGCGGCGCCAGTCCGGCGCGGGACGCTGCGGGGCGTAGCCGTCACCGCCCGGCCCGCCG
>NZ_NCTE01000404.1 GCF_002114215.1 Streptomyces sp. 13-12-16
AGCTCGGTGCCGGTGAACCCCGGCGGGTTGCCCGGCAGGTCCTCCGCGCTCACCAGGCCGGCGATCCACCGGCGCCGGGCCTCCTCGGACGGCGGCGCCTGGAGCGGGGTGTCGTCGCCGGCCGTGATGACGCCGGGGGCGGGTCCGGTGGGCTGGGCCTCGGGCGCGGGCGGGCGGGTCCGCGACCAGTGGACTCCCGTGTCGTCCTGGGGCGAGGTCAGCACGAGAAGGCTCTCGTTCACCGCCGGCCGCCGGTCGAGGAGCCGGAGGGGCCGCGTCGGCAGCCACACCGTCCGGGCGGCCCCCGTCCGGGCGGCGATCGCCTCGGCCAGGCCGGCGTCCCCCGTTCCCGCTCCGACGGGGACGACCGTGACGTCCCGGTCCAGCTGCGCCAGGACGGGGTCGTGGGAGAGCAGTTCGGCGATCTCGTCGTGGGGCACCGGGCGGGTGGTGCCGTCCGGCCAGGGCATGTCGATCCGTCCCGGGGTGGTGCCGGTCATGTCCAGTACGTACGCGCCGGGATGGGCGCCCTTCGCGGCGTCCTTCCGGTGCCAGGGCGCCAGGGCCCCGCGGCTGTTGCCCAGACCGCCGTCGGGGGAGATCACGTAGCGGTCCGCCCACACGCGGCCCGGGGCGGGCCTCCCCGTCCAGCTGCGGCCGGCGCTCGTCCCGTTCACGGAGGTGACGAGGGTGCGGTCGTCCAGCGCGCCGTGGCGTTCGAGGTCGTACGCGGCGAGCGCGGTGGGGTCGTGGACGTCGCGGCCGAGGGCCGCCGCCGTGGCAGCCGTCCGGAGGAGTTCCGTCCGCAGGGCCTCGTCCCGCGGGTCCTCGCCGGCGGGCAGGTGGAGCGCCTTCGTCGTCAGGGCGTCGGGGTCGGGGTGGTTCTCCACGCTCTCCACGGCCTTGACCGTGGCCCACAGCGCGTGCTGCCGGTCGGTCGCGGTGACGTGCGCCGACGGGCGCAGTCCCAGCACCTGACGGGTCCACCGGTCCGGGTCGTGGCGGCCGGTCAGTTCGCGGGCCCGGTCCACGGAGGGCAGGGCGGTGAAGTCGGACAGCGCGGCCCCCGGGTCGGCGGACAGGCGCGCCGACGCGGCCTCGAGCATCGTCCGTACGTCGTCGGGGTCCGGCGGCGCGGGCCTGGTGCCGGGGGCGGTCGTCAGGCCGTGGTGCGCGCGGGTGACCCGGTCGAGCAGGTCGAGCGTCAGCTCCCCGTACTCCCGCAGGTTCCCGTCCCCGCGGCGCATGACCTCCAGGGCGCCGATGCCGCGCAGCAGTCGGCGGTACGTGCCGGCCGGGTCGTCCTTGTCCTTCTCCACGTCGACGCCGAACGTCATGCGCAGGGCGCGGACCAGCCGCAGTGCCGTGTCCCGGGCCGTGGCCGGGGTGAGGTCCGGGGAGGTCTCCAGGCCGGCCTGCGCGGCCAGGGTGTCGAGTTCGTCCGGGGTCGGTTCGGGGCGCAGCTTCACCATGTCCACCGGGTCGTTCGCCGGGGTGGTGGGGATGCCGTGGTCGTGCAGCCTCCCGTTCGCGTGGCGGCTCCAGTGCTCCCTGTCCGGGGCGTAGACGTCGCGCCGGGTCGAGTTGGAGACGTCCTGGGCCGCCGACGGGACGGCGAGCGGGTCGGGAACGAACGGGCGGCTCCGCTTCAGGGCGGCGGCGGTGTACCCCTCCGGTCCGCTCCCCCAGCAGGACAGGAACACGATGGGGGTGTCCCGTTCCAGCCGGGTCACGCTGGGGCGCCGCCGGAGGTAGCCGCCGGTTTCCGTGCCCCGGACCGGAACGTTGTTCTGGAACATGTTCTCGACCATGAGGGTCTGCCCCGGCAGGCCGTGGACCAGGAAGAAGTAGGGCTTGCGGCCCTTCCACGGCACCGGCCGGGGCCTCCCGATCGGCTCGCCGGTGACCGGGTCGTAGACGGACCACTCCGTCGACCGGATCAGGTCCTGGAGCCACGGCTCGCGCCGGACCAGGTCGGCGCCGTTGACCACCGCGCGGCCGACGGGCCGGCCCTCGTCGGTGAGGGTGACCGACTTGACGTCCGCGTCCCGGAGGGTCCTCCCGTCGAGCGTGCGCAGGGCGCCTTCCCCGGGTTCCGGCCGTCCCTCGTCCGGCCCCAGGCCGTCGGGGTCACTGGCGATCCACTCGCCCATCGGCTCGCCCATCAGGTCGTCCGCCGACTCGCCCGTCGAATCGTCGCCGAGGGCCCGGTCGTCGGTCACCCCGATGCGGTGCCGGCCGGTGTCGGGGTGCGGCTTCAGGGCGACCTCGCCGCTGTGCGACCACAGCGTCCTGCCCGACCGGGCCGCGGCCCTGCGCGGCAGGTCCAGTCCCATGGCGCCGGCGTTCGGCGAGACGAGCACCACTTCGGCGGCGTCCTCACGGCCCGCCAGTTCCCCGTCCTGGGCCAGCAGTTCGGCGAACTCCTCCGGCGACAGCCGCCACCGCTTGCTGCCGTCCGGCAGGGACAGCCTGACCTTGGTGTGGTCGCCGTCCTTCGTCCCGATCACGTACGGGAGGGGGGCACCGGGCCGGCGTGCCCACGGTGACGGCCGGGGGTCCCGGTCGTCACCGTCCACCACGTCGTACGAGGAGACGTCCAGGTCCTGGGCGGGCCGGCCCGTCCAGTTGCGGCCCAGTGGGGCGCCGTCGGGTGCGGTCAGGCGGGTGGCGTCGGACAGCAGGCCCTGCTTGCCGAGGTGGTACGCGGTCAGTGACGCCGTGCCGGTCGCCCGGCCGGCGGCCATCGCCTCGGCCGTCAGCTCGTACAGCCGGCGCACGCGGTGCGACAGGTCGTCGGCGTCGAAGCGCACCGGGGCGGGAGGAGAGTCCGTGGACTCGCCGTCCGTATCACTGTCCGAGCCGCTGTCCGAGTCGTCGTCCGAGTCGGGGTCGTCCCCGGGGTTGTCGTCGAGGTGCAGGAGTTTCCCGGCGAGCCGGTCCGGGCCGGTGAACCAGTCCGGCCGGCCGAAGTCCTCCGGGCTCAGTTCCGCCAGCCGGGCGGCGGCCTCCGACAGGGGGGAACGGTCGACCGTGACGACCGCCTGCCGCCGTGCCGCCCGCCCGGTGGCGCCGTCGATCGGGCCGACGGCGCCGATGTCCCGGCCGCCGCTCTCCGTGACGACCGTGAAGTCCTCGGCCCGGACCGTGCCGCCGCGTACCTCCGCGACGTCGCGCACGCTCTGTTCGTTGAGCTCCAGCTGACGCCGGATCTCCTCGAGGAGGAGGCCGCGCACGGCGTCCGCCCGTTGCCGGCCGACCGTCCCGGCGTGCTCGACGGCGTCACCGGACAGCGCGAAGCGCGGGCCGTTGCTGTAACCGGTGACCGTGATCGTGGGGAGCCGGAGGCCCGCCCTGAGGTCCCGCAGGCCGGACAGCACGATCTGCTCGGCCAGTTCGGCGAGTCGGCGGCGCTGCTCCGGATCGGTGACGTCCCGGTGGCGGTACTCGAAGGCGCCCCGGGACCGGGAGGAGGGCGGCGCCGGGGCGGGTCCGGCGCCGTCCGGCACCGCCACGCTCTCGGCCTCATCGTTGTCGAGGTCGTTGTCGTTGTCGAGGTCGTTGTCGGGGTCGGCGTCAGGGCCCGACAGCGACACCGTGTCCATCGGGGCCGGGGGGACGGTGGAGACCGGCGGTGCGGCGGGGGCGGTGGGGTCCGCGGCGTCGGAGGGCCGCAGCCGGCCGGTGCGTGCGGCGTGCAGCAGGTGTGCCAGGGAGCCGGCGGTCAGCGACCGGTCCCAGCCCTGCCGGGCGGCGTACCGGCCGACGGTGTGCCGGAGCGCGCCCCAGGTGAGCAGACCGGGGTCGGTGTCGCCGGCCGCCTGGAACCGCAGCCTTTCGAGGGCGCCGAAGCCCTCGATCAGCTCGTGGAACTCCGCCTCGCGGGCCGGATCGGAGTCGATGTGCACGCCGTGGGTCTGCCGCAGGGCCCGTACCCAGTGCAGGGCGCGGTCGGTGCGCCCCGGCAGCCCGTCGGGCAGTCCGCCCAGGTCGGCGAGCGCGTCGAGGGCGTCGGTCCCGGGCTCGGGACGGAACTCCTCGACATGGCCCACGGGGTTGTCGGGGTCGTCGTACACGACCAGGTGCGGCGGCAGGCCGCCCTCGGCCTCGCTCGGCGAGATCTGCCGGTCCACGGTGAAGACGGTGCGGCGGGTCTCGTTGGCGACGTACTGGGCGGAGGAGGGATGGGCGAGCAGGTCCTGGTCGGCGCGCGTCATGGACAGCTCGCAGATCAGCAGCCACACCGGCTTGTCGGGGGACAGCGCCTGCATGCTCTTGCGCCGCGCCAGCATCCGGCCCAGCTGCCGGGGGTGGACCGCCTGGTTGGCGCCGGTGCTGCGGCGGGGCACGGTGGTGCGTCCGCTGTCGCCGTGGCCGACGAAGACGTAGGAGTCGGCCAGGCCCCGCGGCAGGGGCAGCGCGCCGCTCTGCTTCCCGGCGTACACACCGGGCAGCCCTTCCATGACATTGGTGTAGTGCTGGATGGCGGACACCACCCGCAGGGCCTCCTCCCGCATCGCCATGTCGTGCGCGTCGAGGAACGCCCGCCCGGTCAGTGTCTGCCCGTCGACCGTGACCAGCGGATACGAGTGGATGTCGGCGTCCGGGAAGACGGTGCCGTTCGCGGCCCTGACCGTGGCCGCCGGGTCGTCCGGGACCAGTCCCGGGTCGGCGGGGATCCAGGTCCCCGCCGGATCGCTCCCGGAGGCGGGCGCGGCCAGGACCGGCACCCGGCGGCCGGACGGAGCCGCTTCCAGCCGCAGGTCGCCGTAGGTGAACCAGGCACGGGTGCCGGTGCGGTCGGCGATCACCCGTGCGAGGGCCTCGTTGCGGCCGTCCTCGTCCGCGATCAGGACCACCACGGGCACGTCAGGACGCCGCCCCGGGTCGTGCAGCACCAGTTCGGCGAACTCCTCGTCCGACACCGGTCTGCCGTCCGCCAGGAGCATTCCCTCGGCGTTCCGTTCGGCCACCACCGCGTAGGCGGCGGGTCCCCAGGGCGAGGGGTGGACGCCCTGGGGATCGGCGACCACGTCCATGTGCAGGCGGATGCCGGGACGTCCGGTCCAGTTCCTGCCGTACGGCACGTTGTCGTCCCCGCTGAGCGCGGACTGCTGCGGGTAGCCCTGCCTGGTCAGCCCGTAGGCGGCGATGGCGTCCAGGCTGCCGCCACGGCCCCGGCGGTGGGCGCTGCTCGCGAGGGTGAGGGCGTCGTAGTGCCGGGCCGCGTCCACCGGTTCGTCCGGTGTCAGGTGCAACAGCGTCCGGGTGATGCCGTCCAGGTCCAGGGCGGCACCGAAGCGGGGGTGCCCGGCGCGCGCCGATTCGATCACGCGCAGCGCGTTGAACAGCCCGTTGCGCAGCTCCTGCGTGAGCGGCTGGGAGCCGAAGGTGGCGTCGACGAGCGCCCACAGTTCCTGGAGCCGCTGCTGGACCGCGCCGTCGGTGGGCGGCGGCGCGGCGGCGGACCCCACGGCCGGCACCGGAGTGGGGTGCGGCGGCGGCAACGGCGCGGGCGGGTGCGGCTGCG
>NZ_NCTE01000405.1:0-1177 GCF_002114215.1 Streptomyces sp. 13-12-16
GCGGCCGCCTGTCGGCGAGGCGGTCGCGCAACGGGCCCGCCTCGCGTCGGGCGTCGCGGACCGTCAGGGGGAGGGGGGACCAGCCGGCGAGGCGGCCCAGGCCGACCACCGGGGGGTGGACGGGGGAGACCGCCATCACCTCCGGCGGGGTGCCGAGCCACGGCCGCTCGCCGGGGCCCGGCAGCAGGGCCACCCGGTCGGCGTACTGGATGACGCGTTCCAGGCGGTGCTCGGCCATGAGGACGGTGGTGCCGAGGTCGTGGACCAGACGCTGGAGGACCGCGAGGACCTCCTCGGCCGCCGCGGGGTCGAGTGCGGAGGTCGGCTCGTCGAGGACCAGGACCCGGGGGTGCGGGGTGAGGACCGAGCCGATCGCCACGCGCTGCTGCTGGCCGCCGGAGAGGGTGGCGATGGGGCGGTCGCGGAGGCCGGCGAGGCCGAGGAGGTCCAGGGTCTCCTCCACCCTGCGGCGCATCACGGCCGGAGGGAGGCCCAACGACTCCATGCCGTAGGCGAGTTCGTCCTCCACCGTGTCCGTCACGAAGTGGGAGAGCGGGTCCTGGCCCACCGTCCCCACGACGTCGGCGAGTTCGCGCGGCTTGTGGGTACGGGTGTCACGGCCGGCGACCGTGACCCTGCCGCGCAGGGTGCCGCCGGTGAAGTGCGGGACCAGGCCGCTCACCGCGCCCAGCACCGTCGACTTGCCGACGCCGGACGGGCCGACGAGGAGGACCAGTTCGCCCTCGGGGACCTCGAAGTCGACGCCGTGGACGGCGGGCCCGGGTGCTCCGTCGTACGTCACCGACACGTTCTCGAAGCGGATCACGACGTCGGCTCCTTGCGGGTGTCCGTGGCCGCCTCGGGGGCGGGGGTGATGAAGGCGGGGAGCAGGCCGACGAGGACGGCCGCCGCCGGCCACAGGGGCAGCGTGGGCGCGACGAGCGGGACCACGCCGGGGTGCAGGGCCGCCGGGTCGCGGGAGGCGGCGAGGGCCAGGAGGGCCGCCACGGCGGCTCCGGACGCCGTGACCAGCCAGGCCCTGGTGTCCCAGGGGTCCGGGCGGTAGCGGGTGCGCAGGGTGCGCCGGCCGCCGAGCCACAGGCCCGCGAGGGCGGCGGCGACACCGGCGAGGAGGACGGGGAGGCCGTAGGTGCCGCCCTCGGCGGTGAGCAGTCCG
>NZ_NCTE01000405.1:1502-8487 GCF_002114215.1 Streptomyces sp. 13-12-16
AGGCCGCCGAGGGTGAGGGCGGCGGTGGTACGGCGGACGGCGGGAGGCACCTGGGCGCTGCGGCCGTATCCGCGGGCGTCCATCGCGGCGGCGAGGGCGACCGAGCGCTCCAACGCGCCCTCCAGGACCGGGAGTCCGACCTGGAGCAGGCCGCGGACGCCCTTGTCGGGCCGGCCCCGCAGACGGCGGGCGGCGCGCAGGCGCCGGACGTCGGCGATGAGGTGGGGCGCGAAGGTGAGGGCGACGACGACGGCCACGCCGAGTTCGTACAGGGCACCGGGGAGGGACTTGAGGAGGCGGGAGGGGTTGGCGAGGGCGTTCGCGGCGCCCACGCAGATGAGGAGGGCGGCGAGGCGCAGGGCGTCGTACAGGGCGAAGGCGAGCGCTTCGGCGGTGACCTTGCCGCCCAGGCGGATGCCCTGGGCCCAGTGGGGGAGGGGGACTTCGGGGAGGTGGACGAGCGTGTGGGTGCCGGGGATGGGGGAGCCGAGGACCACGGCGAAGGCGAGGCGGACGAGGATGACGGCCAGGGCGAGTTTGACGAAGGCGCCGTAGGAGCGGGACCAGGGGGTGTGGGGGCGGCGGGTCGCCACGACGTAGGCGGAGACGGTGACGAGGAGGGTGAGGAGGAGGGGGTTGGTGGTGCGGGTGGCGGCCGTGCCGAGGGCCAGGGACCAGAGCCACCAGGCGCCGGGGTGGAGCTGGGCGCGGTGCCGGTGGCCGTGCCCGGGGGCGGGTTGCTCCGCCGGCGATCGCCGGGTGCCTCTCCTGCTCTCGGCTTCTCCCCCACTCTCGGCTTCTCCCCCACTCTCGGCTTCGCTCGAGCGGGAGGACCCCCATGAGCGGGGGGACCCCCATGAGCGGGGGGACCCCCATGAGCGGGGGGACCCCCAGCGCCCGGCCTCCCCCGCCCTCGGCTCCGCTCGGGTGGGGGCACCCTCATCGCCCTGGGGGAGGCACGACTGCCCGTGGTCGGGTGGGCAGTCGTGTCCGCGGTTACGACGCACGGCGGCGGGTCTGCCAGATCGCTGCCGCCCCGAGGAGGGCCACCACGGCGATTCCGGCCATCAGGCCCACTGACGGGCCGGAGTCGGAGTCGGCCGGCTCGGTCCTCTCCTCCTCCTTCTTCTCCGCCCCCTTCTTCTCCGCCGAGACCTGTTCTCCGCAGCCCTTCTCCGGGTAGCCCGCTATCGCGCAGAGCAGCGCGTTGGTGTCGTAGCGGAGGGGTTCGGCCACCGAGGCCAGGGCCTCGGCCGTGGTGGCGTCCTCGGGGACCTGGGCGCAGGCCGTGCGGCCGGCCGGCGGGGTCTCGCCGGACGGGGCGTCGGCGGGGGTGCCGAAGTCGATGACCAGGGCCACGCGTTTCCTGCCGTCGGCCGCCGGGGTCTTCGCGCAGATGGTGTCGAAGTCGGCGGTGCCGCGCGGCTTCGACGCGTCGGCGGAGTTCTCGCTGACGGAGAAGCGGAAGCCGTGGACGTCGCCGTCGGAGGGGCGGGCGAGGGACGGGCCCTGGCTGGCGTACGTCCAGGCCGTGCCGTCCTGCTCCCAGAACGACCAGTAGCGGTAGCCGGCGGCCCCCGCCTGGCCGGCGCCCGCCAGCAGGGGCAGGAGCGCGGCCAGGAGCAGCACGGTGGCCCGGCGGATCACGGCTGCTGCCGCTTCGTACGACCGCTGATCAGGAAGCCGATGCCGACGCCGGCGACCAGGCAGATGCCGACGAACCACCAGACACCGAAGCCGGAGTCCGATTCGGACTCGTCCTTCTTCCCGTCCGCCTCGGCCTCCGTGGTCTTCTCGGCGGCCGGGCCGGTCGCGCCCAGCTGCTTCACCAGGTCCGTGCCGCCGAAGTCGCGCGGGTCGGCGCCGGTCGCGTGGGCGGCGAAGATGAGCTGGGCGTAGGCGGCGGGACCGCTCTGCGCCGCCCAGTCGGCGGCGTTCTTCTCCAGCCAGGACAGGGACTTCCCGGCCTGCTCGCCGGCACCCTGCGCGGCGAGCGCGACCACCGCGTCGGCGGTGTTGCCGTAGTCGGGCTGGTCCTCGGCGCCGGCGAGGGCGGAGGTGAGGTGGCCGTCCTCGGCGAGGGCGTCGGTGAGGTGGGCGGCACCGTTGGCGGCGGCCTGCTCGGGGCCGTCGGCCTCCTCGCACTCCACTTCCCCGGCGCCGTCCTCGCCGGGCTCGACGACCAGGCCCGCGCCGAGCGAGCCGAGCACGCCCGCCGCCGTCGCGTCCGCGTTGGCGACCAGCTCGCCCTTCTTGTCCGGCTGGAAGGCGAACGCGCCCGCGCCGTCCCCCTCGCAGGGGAGCGCCAGCTCCAGCAGGGCGTCGTAGGGGGACTTGCCGTCCTTCTTCACCTCGGCCGGCTTCTCACCGGCGGCCGCGAGCGCGCTTATGACGACGGAGGTGGAGTTGGTGTCGCTGGCGCCGCCCGCCACGTAGCCCCAGCCGCCGTCCTTGTTCTGCGCGGACTTCAGCCAGCCGACGGCCTTCTCCGTGACGTCGTCGTGGCCGCCGAGCGCGGCGAGGGCCTGGACGGCGGCGGCGGTCTGGTTGGTGTCGACCATCGTCTTCGCGTCGCACGCCCCGGCGGTGTCGGCGCGGTACGGGGCGAAGGAGCCGTCGGCGCACTGCTGACCGGTGAGCCAGCCGACGGCGGCCTTCGGCGGCTCGACGCCCACCGTGTGCAGGGCGAGCAGGGCGAGCGACTGGCGCCAGACGCCGTCGTACTGCGGGTCGCTGTCGCCGTACAGGGCGGAGGGGAGCTTCGGGGACGGCGACGGGGAGGTGTCGGCGGTGGCCGGGGTGGCGGCGCCGATCACGGCGACGGCGGCCAGGACCGCTGCGCTGCGGCGGACATTCATGATCGGCGGGTGCCTTCTTCCCTGCGGGGAGCCGGGCAGCGCGGGACACCCCGGCGGCTCGGCTCCGTATACCTCGACGGTGCCGGTGCGCCGGCGGGTCCGCCGGGCACGTGAGCCGGTCACGAACCGTGCGGGGCAGTCCGGCTCACCGCTTTGAGCGGTTCACGGTTGCGGGTCAGCGCCGGAATTGCACCGGCTTCCCCCCGTACGGTGTGATGACGACGCCGACACTCTACCCGCCCGTAGGGAAGGGGCCAGGGGTGGCTCCGGTGAGCGGGGTCACGTCAACCGTGAGACGTGCGGCGCACCCGCACCCCCGGAAAAGGGGGTGCGGGTGCGGGCGGGCCGGATCAGGAAGCCGTGCAGGCGCCGACCTGCGGCGGGGGCGAGGCGCCGCCGCTCACGGTGAAGCCGAAGCCGGTCGAGGCTCCGGCCGCGAGCGAGCCGTTCCAACTGGGGCGCACCGTCATGACGTTGCCGCCGCTGTCCCAGGTGGGTGAGCCGTTCCGGACGGAGAGGACCTTCTGCGTGGACGCCATGGTGACGTCCACGCTCCAGCCGGTGATCGGCGAGCTGCCCGCCGTGATCGTCACCCTGCCGTTGTAACCGCTGCCCCACTGCTCCGCCGTGGTGTAGGTGGCGGTGCAGCCGGCGCCCGGGGTGCCCGGGTCGTCCGGGTCGTCGGGGTCGGTGGTGCCGCCCAGGGCGCTCAGCACCGCGTCGTACGCGGGCTTCTTGGCGTAGTCGTTGTCGAACAGCAGGGGAGTGCCGCTCGGCCGCCACGAGTACTTGTCCGGGATGCCCCACACCGTGATGCCGGTGCAGCGCGTCACCGCGAGGCAGGCCCGCACGACGTTGCCGTAGTCGGTGGCCTGGGCCTGGCCCGAGCCCTCGATGTCCAGCTCGGTGATCTGCACGTCGACCCCGAGGTCGGCGAAGCGCTGGAGGTTGGCCCGGTAGTCGGAGGGGACGGGGGAGCTGCTGTTGAAGTGGGACTGGAAGCCGACGCAGTCGATCGGCACGCCACGGGACGTGAAGTCCTTGACCATGTCGTAGACGGCGTTGCTCTTCGCGTTGACGCCGTCGGTGTTGTAGTCGTTGTAGCAGAGCTTGGCGGCCGGGTCGGCCGCGCGGGCCGTGCGGAAGGCCTCCTCGATGAAGCCGTTGCCGAGCTTGCTCTGGAAGGGCGAGTTGCGCCGGGCGCCGCTGCCGCCGTCCTGGAACGCCTCGTTGACCACGTCCCAGGAGTGGATCTCGCCCTTGTAGTGGGTCATGACCTGGGTGATGTGGTTGTTCATGGCCGACCGGAGTCCGGTCGTACCGAGTCCGGAGACCCAGCTCGGCAGCTGGGAGTGCCAGACCAGGGTGTGGCCGCGGACGTCCATGCCCCGGCTCCTGGCGTGGTCGAAGATCTGGTCCGCGCGGCTGAAGAGGAAGGTGCCCCGGCGCGGTTCGAGGGCGTCCCACTTCATCTCGTTCTCGGCCGTGACCGAGTTGAACTCGCGGTCGAGCGTCTCCACGTACGGCGCCTCGCCGAGGCGGTTCGCGGCGACGGCGGCGCCGAAGTAGCGGCCCTTCTCGGCCGCCGCCGCGCCCAGGGTGCCGGCGGCGTGGGCGGTGGTCCGGGGGAGGGCGGCGAGGGCGGTGACGGTGAGGAGGGCGGTGGTGGTGGCGCCGAGGGCGGCGCGCAGCCGGCCGTGTGCGGGGGTGCCGCCTCCGGCTTTCGTTCTCGTTCGCTTTCTGACCATGCGCATGTCATCCCTTCTCCGGTGGGTCCCGTACTACGGGTGGCGGGATTGCTGCCGTGCGATGGAACGAAAGTTTCGGACTCGGCTCCGAATTTCTGCGGAGACGATACGGGCCGTGGGGAGGGTGGTCAATCATTCGGGCGGGAGGGAAGTCGTCGATGCGTGAGGGGCTGTGGAGTGAGGATCCGCCGCCAGTGTTGACGGAAAGAAGCCGAAAGTTTCGACAGTGGCCGTCGGTGACCGTCGGCAGTCGTCAGCGGTCGTCGGTGCTCTTCGGGGCCGTCAGGTCCACCAGGCGGCACGCCGTCTCCATGTCGATCCTGACCTGGGCGATGGAGGCGCGGCCCGAGAGCCAGGTGATCAGGGTCGAGTGCCAGGTGTGCTCGATGACCCGGACGGCCGAGAGCTGCTCGGGTGTGGGATCGGTGAGCTCCATGGCGTCCAGGATGATCATCGTGGTCTGCCGGGAGACCTGGTCGACCTCCGGACTCGCGCTGCGGTCCGCGAACGTCAGGGCGCGCACCATCGCGTCGGCCAGGTGCGGTTCCCGCTGGAGTGCGCGGAAGGCCCGCATCAGGGTCTCCGCGACCCGCTCGGCCGGGGTCTCGCCGGCCGGCGGCTTCTTCCGCAGCGTGCCGTGCAGGGTCTCCAGCTGGTCCTGCATGGTGGCGACCAGGAGGTGGATCTTGGACGGGAAGTAGCGGTACAGCGTGCCGAGCGCCACCTGTGAGGACTCCGCGACCTCACGCATCTGCACCGCGTCGAATCCGCCCCGGCCGGCCAGTTGCGCGCACGCCCGCAGGATGCGGCGCCGGCGCGCCTCCTGGCGCTCGGTGAGCGGCGAGGCCGAGGCCGAGGCGGACCGCGCGGTGCCGGCTCCCGTCACCGCCGCCTTGCCCGCCTTGTCCGTTGTGGCTGCCCTGGCCGCCTTGTCCCTGTTGGCTTCCGTAGGCATGGGTCCCGTCCGTGACAGTCGGTGAGGGTGGATGATCAGACAGCATGGCATGCCGTCCGTCGTGGCGTGAATCACCTGATCCACCGCTCCCGGTACTCCTACCTGCCGGTAGATTCGGATCCTCCGAACGATCAACTCTGAAACTTGTTCTAGATCAGCGTCCCGGCGTAATCTCGCGGGACAGTGCAGGGAGAAGGGGGCCCAGAGTGACCGCTGAGGCCAGTCAGGCCGGGCCCTCGCGGGGGCCCGCATCCGACGGCTTGCGACCGCTCCGCATCGCACTCCTCACCTATAAGGGAAACCCGTTCTGCGGCGGGCAGGGCGTCTACGTACGCCACCTCTCCCGCGAACTCGCCCGCCTCGGGCACCGCGTCGAGGTCATCGGCGCCCAGCCGTACCCGGTCCTCGACGAGATCCACGACGAGGCCTGCGACGGACCCGCCCTCACCGAACTGCCCAGCCTCGACCTCTACCGCCAGCCGGACCCCTTCCGCACCCCGAAGCGCGACGAGTACCGGGACTGGATCGACGCGCTCGAGGTCGGCACGATGTGGACCGGCGGCTTCCCCGAGCCGCTGACGTTCTCCCTGCGCGCCCGCCGCCACCTGCGCGCCCGGCGCGGCGACTTCGACGTCGTCCACGACAACCAGACCCTCGGCTACGGTCTGCTCGGCGACCTCGGCGCCCCCCTGGTGACCACCATCCACCACCCCATCACCGTCGACCGGCGGCTGGAGCTGGACGCCGCCGAGAACTGGCAGCGGCGCTACTCGGTGCGCCGCTGGTACGCCTTCACGCGGATGCAGAAGAGGGTGGCGCGCCGCCTGCCGTCCGTGCTCACCGTCTCCGGCAGCTCCCGCCAGGAGATCGTCGACGATCTCGGCGTACGGCAGGACCGCATCCACGTCGTCCACATCGGCGCCGACACCGACCTGTTCGCGCCCGATCCGTCGGTGCCGGTCGTACCGGGCCGGATCGTGACCACGTCCAGCGCGGACGTGCCGCTGAAGGGGCTGGTCTTCCTCGTCGAGGCGCTGGCGAAGGTGCGGGCCGAGCAGCCCGACGCCCACCTCGTCGTGGTCGGCAAGCGGCCCGTGGAGGGGCCCGTCGCGCAGGCGGTGGAGCGGTACGGCCTCGAAGGCGCCGTCGAGTTCGTCAAGGGCATCTCGGACGCCGAACTCGTCGACCTGGTGCGGTCGGCGCAGGTCGCGTGCGTGCCGTCGCTGTACGAGGGGTTCTCCCTGCCGGCCGCCGAGGCCATGGCCACGGGCACCCCGCTGGTCGCCACCACCGGCGGGGCGATTCCCGAGGTGGCCGGCCGCGACGGGGAGACGTGTCTCGCCGTACCGCCCGGCGACGCGGGGGCGCTGGCCGCCGCGCTGACCCGGCTGCTCGGCGACCCGGAGCTGCGCGCCCGGCTCGGG
>NZ_NCTE01000406.1 GCF_002114215.1 Streptomyces sp. 13-12-16
GGACGCGCGCTCGCCGAGGCCGACTGCCTGCCGGGCCTCGCGCTGTGCTCCACCGCCGTGCGGGCCCGCCGCACCTGGGAGCTGGCCGCCGCGCAGTGGGGCACGCCCCCGCCGGTCCGCCACGACCCCCGCCTGTACCACGCCGGCGTGCCCGAGCTGCTGGACGTGGTGCGCGACACACCGGCCGAGGTCGAGACGCTGCTGCTGATCGGACACAACCCGGGACTGGAGGACCTCGTCCTGACCCTGGCCGGCGACGGCCTGGACGACACCCTGGACCGCGTCCGCGCCAAGTTCCCCACCTCCGCGATCGCCGTGCTGTCCTGGCGCGGCGCCGCATGGCGGGACCTCGCCCCCGGTGCCGCCCTGCTGACGTCGGTGACGGTGCCCCGGGGCGGGCGCCGGTAGCCCGCGCGGGGACGCATAGGCTGGCAGGATGCAGGACGAGTACCGCACCGTCGCCCGCGCGGGTGTGCACGAGACTGAGATCAACCGCTCCCGCTTCCTGTGCGCCCTCGCCCCGGCGGCCACCGAGCAGGAGGCGCAGGACTTCGTCGCGGCCGTCCGCAAGGAGCACGCCGACGCCACCCACAACTGCTGGGCGTACGTCATCGGCGCCGACGCCTCCACCCAGAAGGCCAGCGACGACGGGGAGCCCGGCGGCACCGCCGGCGTCCCCATGCTCCAGATGCTGCTCCGCCGCGACATGCGGTACGTCGTCGCCGTCGTCACCCGCTACTACGGCGGCGTCAAGCTCGGCGCCGGCGGCCTCATCCGCGCGTACGGCGGCGCCGTCGGCGAGGCACTGGACACCCTCGGCACGATCACCCGGCGCCGCTTCCGGCTGGCCACCGTGACCGTCGGCCACCAACGGGCCGGCAAGGTCGAGAACGACCTGCGCGCCACCGGACGCGAGGTGCGCGACGTGCGCTACGGCGAGGAGGTCACGATCGAGATCGGCCTCCCGGACGCCGACGTGGACGCCTTCCGCGCGTGGCTCGCCGACGCGACCGCCGGGACGGCCGGGTTCGAGCTGGGCGGGGAGGCGTACGGGGACGCGTGACCGGTCCGTGTTCGACCTCTTCGGACGCATTGCGGGGGGAATGCGCACCGGGTCATGACGGAGCGATACGGGAGTAACCGCCCGTGCTGTCGGGCCCTCCGGTTACGCTGCGGGGATCATGAGACTGCTGCACACTTCCGACTGGCACCTCGGCCGGTCCTTCCACCGGGTCGGCATGCTCGGTGCCCAGGCCGAGTTCATCGGCCACCTCGTCAGCACCGTGCGTGAGCGCGAGGTGGACGCGGTGGTCGTGTCGGGAGACGTGTACGACCGCGCGGTGCCGCCGCTCGCCGCGGTCGAGCTGTTCGACGACGCCCTGCACCGTCTCGCCGGCCTCGGCGTGCCGACGGTGATGATCTCCGGCAACCACGACTCGGCCCGCCGTCTCGGCGTCGGCGCCGGGCTCATCGGGCGCGCCGGCATCCACCTGCGGACCGAACCGTCCGCGTGCGGCACGCCCGTGGTGCTGTCCGACGGGCACGGGGACGTCGCCTTCTACGGGCTGCCGTACCTCGAACCCACCCTGGTGAAGGACGAGTTCGCGGTGGAGAAGGCCGGCCACGAGACGGTGCTCGCCGCCGCCATGGACCGCGTCCGCGCGGACCTCGCCGCCCGCGCGCCCGGCACCCGCTCGGTCGTCCTCGCGCACGCCTTCGTCACCGGCGGCGAACCCAGTGACAGCGAGCGGGACATCACCGTCGGCGGGGTGGCCGCCGTGCCCGCCGGGGTGTTCGACGGCGTCGACTACGTGGCGCTGGGGCATCTGCACGGCTGCCAGACCCTCACCGAGCGGGTGCGCTACTCCGGCTCCCCGCTGCCGTACTCCTTCTCCGAGGCCGCGCACCGCAAGAGCATGTGGCTCGTCGACCTGGCCGCCGACGGGGCGGTCACCGCCGAGCGCGTGGACTGCCCGGTGCCGCGCGCGCTGGCCCGGATCCGCGGCACCCTCGAGGAGCTGCTCGCCGACCCCGCGCTGGCACGGCACACGGAGGCGTGGGTCGAGGCGACCCTCACCGACCCGGTCCGCCCGGCCGACCCCATGGCCCGGCTCACCGAGCGCTTCCCGCACACCCTCAGCCTCGTCTTCGACCCGGCCCGGACGGCGGACGACCCCGCGGCCTCCTACGCCCGCCGCCTCGCCGGCCGCGACGACCAGCAGATCGCCGAGGACTTCGTCGCCCACGTGCGCGGCACCGGCCCCGACCCGCACGAACGGGCCGTCCTGCGGGACGCCTTCGACGCGGTCCGCGCGGACGACGCGGTGCGGGAGGTGGCGCGGTGAGGCTGCACCGGCTGGACATGACGGCCTTCGGGCCGTTCGGGAGCACCCAGAGCGTCGACTTCGGCGAGCTGTCCGCCGCGGGGCTCTTCCTGCTGCACGGCCCCACCGGCGCCGGCAAGACCTCCGTCCTGGACGCCGTCTGCTACGCGCTGTACGGCTCCGTCCCCGGCGCCCGGCAGAGCGGTCAGGGCATGACCCTGCGCAGCGACCACGCCGCCCCGGGCGTCCGCACCGAGGTCACCCTCGAACTCACCGTCGCCGGACGCCGGCTGGAGATCACCCGGCAGCCGCCCTGGGAGCGTCCCAAGAAGCGCGGCACCGGCACCACGCTGGACAAGGCCCAGACCTGGCTGCGCGAACGCGACGCCGCCTCGGGCGCCTGGAAGGACCTCAGCCGCTCGCACCAGGAGATCGGCGAGGAGATCACCCAGCTCCTCGGCATGAGCCGGGAGCAGTTCTGCCAGGTCGTGCTGCTGCCCCAGGGCGACTTCGCGCGCTTCCTGCGCGCCGACGCCGAGGCCCGCGGCAAGCTGCTGGGCCGCCTCTTCGACACCCGCCGCTTCGCCGACGTGGAGAAGCGCCTCGCCGAACGCCGACGGGCCGCCGAGTCCCGGGTGCGCGAGGGCGACGCCGACCTG
>NZ_NCTE01000407.1:0-13694 GCF_002114215.1 Streptomyces sp. 13-12-16
AGCGAGGCGGCCGGCTGGCTCGCGGGACCCGTCGCCCAGCAGCGCAAGACCCTGGAGGAGTGGCGCGAGTCGTACGACGTCCGCCCCGTCGCCCACCTGGGCCGCGACCCGCGCGGCACCGACGACCTCGCCGCGCTCGCCGTGCCGGGCGTCACGACGCGCCCCGCCACCGTCGACTGGCCGGTCACCGACCACCTCGCCGACGACGGCGTCCTCGTCTGGCACATCCCCCTCCCCGGCGCCCGCCGCGACGAACTCGACCTGATCCGGCGCGGCGACGAGATCGTCGTCACCGCCGGACCGTTCCGCCGCATCGTCCCGCTGCCCTCCGCGCTGCGCCGCTGCACCGTCGCCGGCGCCGCCCTGCGCGAGGACGAGCTGCGCATCCGCTTCCGGCCGGATCCGGCACTGTGGCCGCGCACCCACTGAAGCGACGGCGGCCGTTCGGGTACCGTCGAAGGTGCCACCCGTAGTCAGGAGTCCGTCATGAGCGAACAGCTCCCCCCGTCCGACGACGCCGGGGACGAGATCGTCGACAAGCCGGTGGACGACGTACGGGCGGCCGAGACCCACGCCGACGCCTGGGCGACCGCGGCCGCCGAGGACCTCGAGGCGGAGAGGGCCCGCCGCCGCGCACAGTACGGACCGCCCCCCGGCTCCGCCGCCGAGGAGCTGAAGAAGCTCGTCGACACGGTCGCCGACAAGCTCTCCGGACTGCGGTCCCCGCTGTTCGGCGCGGTCGCCGGGCCCGCCGCGGAGCAGGTGGTGCGGCAGGTCGTCCAGCAGGCCAAGGCCGCCGTCGAACCCGTCATCGAACGCAACCCCGACGTCTTCGACCACCTCGCCGCCGCGGGCAACGAACTCCTCGCCGCCTACCGCTCCGCCGTGCAGGACCAGGAGCGCCGCTGGACCGCCGGCGAGTCCGACCCCCGCGACCTCGACGAGCGCCGGGACCGGGGCGACGACCCCGGCACCGGCCCCGGCGAACGCATCGACCTGGACTGACGCGGGGCCCCGGCGGGGCGCCCATGATCCCCTCCGGACCGCTCACCGTGCGGACGCCGGGCCCCCCACGGCAGCGCCTCGGGTACCGTTGGCGATAGCGGGGCTCGACCGGAACTGAGGGATTCATGGGACTCACCATCGGCGTCGACATCGGCGGCACGAAGATCGCGGCCGGCGTGGTCGACGAGGAAGGCAACATCCTCTCGACCCACAAGGTGCCGACCCCCGGTACGCCCGAGGGCATCGTGGACGCCATCGCCTCCGCGGTGGAGGGAGCACGCGCGGGGCACGAGATCGTCGGCGTGGGCATCGGTGCGGCCGGGTACGTCAACCGCCAGCGTTCGACGGTGTACTTCGCGCCCAACATCGACTGGCGCAACGAGCCGCTCAAGGAGAAGGTCGAGGCCCGCACGGGTCTCCCGGTCGTCGTGGAGAACGACGCCAACGCCGCCGCCTGGGGCGAGTACAAGTTCGGCGCGGGCAAGGGCCACCGCAACGTCATCTGCATCACGCTCGGCACCGGCCTCGGCGGCGGCGTGATCATCGGCAACAAGCTGCGCCGCGGCCACTTCGGCGTGGCCGCCGAGTTCGGCCACATCCGCATGGTGCCGGACGGCCTGCTGTGCGGCTGCGGCTCGCAGGGCTGCTGGGAGCAGTACGCCTCCGGCCGCGCCCTCGTCCGCTACGCCAAGCAGCGCGCCAACGCCACCCCCGAGAACGCCGAGACCCTGCTCTCCCTCGGCGACGGCACTCCCGAGGGCATCGAGGGCAAGCACGTCTCCATGGCCGCCCGTCAGGGCGACCGGGTGGCCGTCGACTCCTACCGCGAGCTGGCCCGCTGGGTCGGCGCCGGCCTCGCCGACCTGGCCTCCCTCTTCGACCCCTCCGCGTTCATCGTCGGCGGCGGCCTCTCGGACGAGGGCGAACTGGTCCTCGGCCCGATCCGCAAGTCCTACAAGCGCTGGCTGGTCGGCGGCAACTGGCGTCCGGTCGCCGAGGTCCTCGGCGCCCAGCTCGGCAACAAGGCGGGTCTGGTGGGCGCGGCGGACCTGGCCCGGGAGCCCGACCCGGTCATGTGACCGCCTTCCCCCACACGCACGGCTGCGCCCGCCTGATCCCCTCCGGGGACGGCGGGCGCAGCCGTGATCACCGCCGGGGGAAACGGGTCGCCGGCTGTCCCACGGGGCCGGGACCGACCGCGTCGGCCCGGATCCCGCGTGACAGCAGGCCGCGGGAGGGGGCGCGGACCATCGAGCGCGGGCCGCCTCTCCGGCCGCGCAGACGCCGGTGCCCGGCGGACCCGTGTGCGCCCCTGTCTTCGCCCGCCGCCGGGGCGGGGTCCGCACATGACCCGAGGTGAGCAGCCCGAGGGGAGTCGCTACGTCGGCGACAGGAACACGACGATGTCCGTCTCTTCGCCGTGCACGGCCTCGGGTTCCTCCCACCCTCGGCCACGGTAGAAGGCGAGTGCGTCATGTGCCTGGTCCCAGGTCAGCAACCAGGACCGGCCGCAGGGCGCGACGGTGGTGATGTCGGACAACAGCCGTCCGCCCAGTCCGGCCCCGCGGGCGTGGGAACGGATCCCCAACTCGTCGACCTCGAAGGAACCGATCAGCAGTTCACCGACCCGCTCGGCACCCAGACGGCGCAGCACCTTGCCGTAGGCCCGGCCCGTGGGGAACGGAGCCCGGGTGATCCATCCCGTGGCGAACCCCGCCACGGCACCGGACCCGTCCATGGCGACGACGGCCCGGAATCCGGGGCGGTGTACGTCCTCCTTCAGGCGTTCCCGGAAGTCGTACCGCGCGGCGGCCGGGGAGCGGTGAGCCCAGGGCGGGGCTGTGAAGATCTCGGCGTAGGTGTCGCTGAGGGCATCCAGGACGCCGAGGACCGCGGGGCCGGAGCCTCGCACGATCCTCATCGCTGAGCCTCCGCTTCGTCGCCGCCGTCCATCCGGGCCATGGGAAGCAGCATCAGGGCGGCCAATCCGCCCAGCAGGCCGAAGGCGAGGTGGAAGTCGCCCGTGGTGTCACGCAGCGCACCCACCAGCACCGGTGCCAGTGCGGCGCAGGCGTAGCCGACGAAGAAGGCCATCGCGCTCATCCGGCCGGCCTCGGCGGAGTCGCGGCTGGACACCACCGGCAGGGTGAGGACGAGGGTGAACAGACCGCCGTGACCGATGCCCAGCGCGACGATCCACAGCCACGTCGCCGTGCCCGGGGCGAAGGCCAGGCCCAGGAACCCGACGGCCGTCAGCGTGGTGGTCCACGCCAAGCCCTGACGCATGTTCCGGCCCTCGCCCAGCAGCGCCGGCACGGCCAGCATGGACACGACCTGGATGGAGATCATCACGGTCAGCAGCAGACCGGCCCCCGCGGCGCTGTGGCCACCGTCGTCCTGCAACAGCGCTGCCACCCAGGCCAGTTCGCAGTAGTACAGCGCGGAGTTCCCCGCGGCCAGCGCGGTGACGCGCCATGCCCTGGCGCTGCGCCAGGGCAGACCGCGGGGCACCGGCCCCGATGGCGCGGCGACGCCGTCCGGTCCGAGGGCGCGTCCGGTCACGGACCACAGCATGCCGCCGGCCAGCGCCAGTACCGCCCATGAGGCCAGGGCACCCGGCCAGGAGCCGATCGCGTCGGCCAGCGGCGCGCTGACCCCGGCCGCGACCGCGCCGCCGAGTCCGAGACCGGCCGTGTAGATGCCGGTGACCAGCCCCACCCGGTCGGCGAAGCGGGCCTTGACCACGGCGGGCAGCAGGGTCTGCGCTATCGCGATCCCGGCTCCGGCCGCAGCGGAACAGCTCAGTTGCAGCCAGGAGGACGCCCCGGCGGCGCGCGCCGCGGTGGCCAGGGTGATGACGGCCAGCCCCAGCAACACGCCACGGTGCAGCCCGAACCGGCGGGCGACGACCGCGGCGGCGGGCGCGCAGACACCCATGGCCAGCGTGGGGACGGTGGTCAGCAACGACAGGCCGGTCGCCGATAAGTGCAGGTCCGAGCGGATGTGATCGGCCAGTGGTGACACCGCCGCGATCGCCGGCCGGAGGTTGGCCGCCGCGACGAACAGCGCTACGGCGGTCAGTCCGAGCGCGGAGCGCGCCGAGGGTGCCGAGACGGCCGGATGGCCCTGGGTATGCATCATGGCCCCTTCGAGATGATCTCGGATATTTACTATCCGAATTGGTACCACAACTCGGACAGGAAATGTCCGGGAACCGCTAGGGTGGTGCCATGAAGCTGTCCAACGGCGTGGAGTGGGCACTGCACAGTTGCGTCACCCTCAGCCAGAGCCGCGACCCGGTACAGGCCACCAGGCTCGCTGAGCTGCACGGCATTCCGCGGGCCTACCTGGCCAAACACCTGCAGGCACTGTCCCGCGCGGGAATCGTCCACGCGACGGCCGGTCAGGTCGGCGGCTACTCCCTCACCCGGCCTGCGGCCTCGGTCACCATGCTCGAAGTGGTCCAGGCCGTCGACGGCGTCGAGCCGGCGTACCGGTGCACGGAGATCCGGCAGCGCGGCCCCCTGGCCGTCCCCGCCGAGCAGTGCGGACGCCCGTGCGCCATCGCCCGTGCCATGGCGGCGGCGCAGGAAGCGTGGTACCGCGCCCTCGGCGCCGTGTCGATCGCGGATCTGGCCGCCGGCATCGACAGGGACAGCGACGGCACGGCGATGGCGGACGTCCGACGCTGGCTGGCGGGCTCCCACCGCTGACCGCCTCCCCCCACACGCACGGCAGCGCCCCCTTGAGCCCCTCCGGGGACGGCGGCGCAGCCGTGCTCACCGCCGGGGGAATCCCCGCCGGCGGAACCGGGTTGCCCACGGTGACGACGGGGCGGACAACGGTCCGCCGCGGGGAGGGGACGGGAACCGATGAGTCTTCGTCAGTACGAGTACGCCCTGGCCGTCGCCGAGGCGGGCTCGGTGACGGCGGCGGCGGAGCTGCTGCACGTCGCCCAGCCGTCGGTGTCCCAGCAGATCCGCGGCCTGGAGCGGGAACTCGGCGTGGAACTGTTCGCCCGCACCCCGACCGGACTCGTGCCCACCGTGGTCGGCCGCGCCTTCCTGCGGGAGGCGGAGGTCGCGGTGAGCGCGTCGCGACGGGCGAGGGCGACGGCGCGGGCCGGTGCCGACGAGCTGGTGGGCGAACTGGTGGTCGCGGTGCAGATGGGGTTCGGCACGCGGCAGCTGCCGGGCGCGCTGGGCGCGCTGCGCCGCCGCTTCCCGAGGCTGGAGGTCACCGTCTTCGAGGAGCCCAGCTCCGCGGAGCTGGACCGGCTGTGCCGCCGGGGCGTGCTGGACCTCGCCCTGATGGCGGCGTGCGAGCGGAGTCCCGCCGACGCCCACCACCTCGGCGACGAGGAGTTCGTCGTCGTGCTGGGCGACGGACACCGGCAGCTCGCCGCGGACCGGGTCGAGTTGCGTGATCTGGCGGGGGAGCCGTGGGTGAGGTTCGACCGCGACAGCGCGCTCGACGGCGTGCTGTCGTACGTGCTGCGGGACCACGACCCGTCCCCGGCCACGGCCGCCCGAGTGTCCCAGACGGCGACGGCCGCGCGCTGGGCCGCCCAGGGGCTGGGGGTGACACTGCTCCCGGCCTCCGCGGTGCCCCACGGTCACGAACACCTCGTCCGCCCGGTGTCCCCGCCCGTGTTCCAGCCCGTCATCGCCGTGGTCCGGCAGGGCGCGGGCCCGGCGGAGACGGCCCTGCTCGAACTGCTGCGCAGGGAGACCTGGTCCGGGGTCGTTCAGAGCTGGGTGTAGCCGCCGTCCACGGCGAGCTCGGCGCCGGCGGTGTAGGTGGCGTCGAAGGCGAGGAACGCGGCCGCCCCGGCGATCTCCTCGGGCGTGCCGAAGCGCCGCATCGGATTGTCCGAGACCCGCTGGGCCTTGAACTCCGCGGCGGCCTCCGCCGTCATCGTGAGCTCCAGGATCCCCGTGTCGACGGGGCCGGGGCTGACCGCGTTGACACGGATCCCGCGCGGCAGCAGCTCGCCGGAGAGGGTGCGGGCCATCGAACGCAGCGCCGCCTTGCCGGCTGCGTACACACTGGTCTCCGGCAGGCCGAGGACGTTCGCGGCGGAGGTGGTGAGGACGACGCCGGCGCCCCTGCCCAGCAGCGGGGCGAGCTTCTGCACCGTGAAGTAGGCGCCCTTGACGTTGATCGAGAACAGCTCGTCGTACTCCTTCTCGGTGGTCGATCCGAAGGGTGTGGCGCCCGCGATGCCGGCGTTGACGAACAGGGCGTCGAGCGTGCCGAGTTCGTCCTTCACCCGGTCGGCCAGGGCGTCCAGGTCGGACAGGGAGGCCACGTCGCCCCGGACGGCCACCGCGTTCTCGCCGAGCCGCTCCCGCGCGGCGTCGAGCGTGTCCTGTGAACGCCCGGTGATCACCACGCGTGCCCCGCCGTCCACCAGCAGCCGTGCCATCGCGAATCCCATGCCGCTGCCGCCACCCGTGATCACCGCGTTCCTGCCGCTGTACTTGCCCATGTCGGGGTTCTCTTTCTCGAATCGGTAATTCTTCGAAATGGAAATACGGAATCCCGTCGGCGTCAGCCCCTGGGGAATTCGCCGCCGTCCACGACGAGATTGCTCCCGGTCAGCCAGTCCGCCCGGTCGGACACGAGGAACAGCACCGCGTGGGCGATGTCGTCGGGCCGGCCGTCGCGCCCCAGCGGAGGGGTGCCGGTGGCGCCCGTGTCCCCGTTCAGTCGCGCCCACTGCTCCCGCGTCGCCTCGCCACCGGGGGTGGCGGTCCTGCCGGGAGTCACGGTGTTGACCCGGATCCCGGACGGGGCCAGTTCCAGGGACAGTCCCCGGCTGTAGTTCTCCAGCGCCGCCTTCGCCGCCGTGTAGTGCAGGAACGGCGGTACCGAGGTGGGGACCGCGGCCGAGGAGACGTGCACGATCACCCCCGAACGCCGCTCCCGCATCCCCGGTACCAGCAGCGAGTCCAGTCGCACCGACGCCAGGTAGTTCAGGTCGAGCGCGTCCTGCCACTCCTCCTCGGGGATGGCCAAGGCGCTTTCGTGGGGTCGCGCCCCGCCCGCGTTGTGGACCAGGACGTCCACCCCGCCGAGCACCTCCCGCGAGGCCGCGGCGAGCGCCTGGGCGCCGGCCCGGGTCCGCACGTCGGCCGTCACGAAGGCCGCCCCCTCCGGCACCGTGTCCGACGCCGACCTGGCGGTCGTGAGCACCTCGGCGCCCGCTTCCAGGAGCCGGCGCACGACGGCCGCCCCGATTCCACGGGAACCGCCCGTGACCAGGGCCCGCTTTCCCGCCAGTTCCCGAATTCCCGACCCGTTCTCGATCGTGGTCATTCCGCCGGTCCTCTCGATCGCTTAATTGCCGGTTCACGGTAGGTCCGGAAAACGACGAGAGGCAAAGACGAAATATGAGCAGGGGGTATAGGGGATGCCTATGGCCCTTCTGCCGCCGGCGCGACTTTCTCGCGCGGGTGCGGCGCAGGCCTGCGTCACCGCGCGCCGGTCGGCGTATCTTGATCCGCATGGCGACGACTCCGCTGCTGCCCGACTCCCGGACCGAGTCCGACGGTTCGGCCGTCATCCGGGTGCTCAGCTACAACATCCGTTCGATGCGCGACGACACCGACGCCCTCGCCCGGGTGATCACCGCCTGCGCTCCCGATCTCGTCCTGCTGCAGGAGGCGCCGCGGTTCTTCCGCTGGCGCAAGAAGCTGGCCCGGCTCGCCTCGGAGACGGGCCTCGTCATCCTCTCCGGGGGCGCCACGGCCGCCGGGCCCGCGATGCTGTGCTCGCTGCGGGCGACCGTCGAGCGCACCGAGGACGTGCTGCTGCCGCTCACCCCCGGGCAGCACCGGCGCGGGTTCGCCACCGCCGTCGTACGGTTCGGGGGCGCCCGGATCGGGGTGCTGAGCTGTCATCTCTCCCTGGAGAGGAACGAGCGGTACGAGCAGGGCGGCATGCTCCTCGACCGGCTCGCCGGGATGGGCGTCGAGCACGCGGTCGCGGGCGGGGACGTGAACGAACGGCCGGACGGGCGGGCCTTCCGGCGGCTGGCCGAGTCCCTGACCGACTGCTGGGCCGCCGCTCCCTGGGGCGGTGAGCACACCTGGGTCCGTGACGAACCGCGGCGGCGGATCGACGCCCTCTTCGTCACCAAGGGCGTCGAGGTGCTGGGCTGCGGGGTCCCGCTCGAACAGCCCGGGGTGAGCGAGGCGGACCTGGGGGCGGCCACGGACCACCTTCCGGTCCTGGCCGCCCTCCGGATCCCGGCCGCGTAACAGCGGGGTCAGACCACCGCGCCCCGCCCCGGGTCGTCGTCGTCCTCGTCGTCCGTGCGCATGCGCATCACCAGCGTGGCGAAGCCGCCCAGGAAACCACCGATGCACAGGGTGGTCAGCCACCAGGTCATCTCCCAGCCGAGCAGGATCGCCAGCAGGAGCAGGACCGGGCCGCCGAGCACTCCCAGCCAGGCGAACTTCGACGTGACGTCGGCGTCCGGCAGCGGGGGCGGCTCCGGCGGGACGAAGTGGCCCTCGTCGGTCTCGTCGAGGTCGTCGTCCGAGGGCTCGGCCACGCTGTAGTCGCGCGGGCCGCCGACGCCGGGGGCGAAGGAGACGGAGCCGCCCAGCGGCTTGGCCGGCTTGTCCTCGGCCTTCCGGGGGGCCTGCGCCTCCACCTCGTCCTCGTTCGTCTCGGGCTCCAGCAGTGCCAGGTCCTCGACGGACTTGAACGGCTTGGCGCCCGGCGGGTCCGGCGGCTCCTCGCCGTACCCGGCGACGATCGCCTCCCACGCGGCGGCCTCGTCGAAGGGAACCCCCTTCTCCTCCGGCTCGCGGCCTTCACGGTTCTCGCGGTCCTCGCGGTCCGAGTCGTGCTCAGCCACCTGCGGTCGTCCCTTCCTTGCCGAGACCGGGCTCCTTGACGGCGCCGGGTGCGAGCCGGCCGATGAACGCGGTGCTCTCCTGGAAGATCCGCTCCGCGTCGTAGTCCAACGTCGCCACGTGGTAGCTCTGTTCCAGCAGGATCTCGGTGACGTCCGTCGACGACACACGGCCGAGGATCCGCGCCGAGTCCGCGGGCGGCACCACATGGTCCTGGGGGCTGCGCAACAGGAGCAACGGCTGGGTGACCCGGGGCAGCTCGCCGTCGACGAGCCGGAAGAAGTTCCGCAGGGAGTGCGCCGCGTGCAGCGGCACCCGGTCGTAGCCGAGCTCCCTCTTCAGCGGCTTCGCGATGTCGCTGGCGATGCCCTTCGTCGCGGGGACGAGGTGGCGCAGCACCGGAAGGGCGTGCGCGGCCACCCCGTGCACCTTGTTCGCGGGGTTGACGACCGCCACCCCGCTCACCGCGTCACCGTGCCTCGCGGCCAGCCGCAGCGCCAGCGCGCCGCCCATCGACAGACCGGCGACGAACACCCGCTCGTGGCGGTCCCGCAGCGCTCGCAGCTCGCGGTCCACCTCCGCGTACCAGTCCTGCCAGCCGGTGACCCCGAGGTCCTGCCAGCGGGTGCCGTGCCCGGGCAGCAGCGGCAGCGAGACGGTCAGGCCGCGGGCGGCGAGGTGCTTCGCCCAGGGACGCAGTGACTGCGGTGAACCGGTGAAACCGTGGCAGAGGAGGACGGCGGTCTCCCCGCCCTCGTGGCGGAACGGCTCGGCTCCGGGCAGGAGCGGCACCTTCGGCCTCCTGTTCGTAGGAAGGTCACGATGATCGCGGCAAGCGCCGCACACGGGTTGCAGGACCTTCACCGTACGCGACCGCACTGACACCGACCAGGGCCGTCGGGGCCTTTGACGGTGCTCCGGGATATGGTCTGACGAACACGCACAGGAGGCACTCGGTTGTTGTACGGCACGATGAAGGTCGCCATCGGAGGGCCGCTGAAGCTCGCCTTCAGGCCCTGGGTGGAGGGCCGGGAGAACATCCCCGCCGAGGGCCCGGCCATCCTGGCCAGTAACCACCTGTCGTTCTCCGACTCCTTCTTCCTGCCGTCCGTACTGGACCGCAAGGTCACCTTCATCGCCAAGGCCGAGTACTTCACCACGCCGGGCGTGAAGGGCCGGCTGACGGCCGCCTTCTTCAAGGGCGTGGGCCAGCTCCCGGTGGACCGCTCCGGCGCGCGCGGCGCGGGCGAGGCGGCGATCAGGAGCGGCATCGAGGTCATCGAGCGCGGCGAGCTGTTCGGCATCTACCCGGAGGGCACCCGCTCGCCCGACGGCCGTCTCTACCGGGGCAAGCCGGGCGGCCTCGCGCGCGTGGCGCTGGCGACGGGGGCGCCCGTGATCCCGGTCGCCATGATCGACACGGAGAAGATCCAGCCGCCCGGGCAGGTGATACCGAAGCTGATGCGGCCCGGCATCCGCATCGGCAGGCCGCTGGACTTCAGCCGCTACCAGGGCATGGAGCACGACCGTTTCGTGCTCCGCGCGGTGACCGACGAGGTCATGTACGAAATCATGAAGCTGTCCGGCCAGGAGTACGTCGACATGTACGCCACCGCCATGAAGCGGCAGCTCTCGGAGGCGGCCAAGGCCGAGAAGGAAGCGGAACGGGCGGCGAAGGCCGCGCTCGCCCGCGCGGAGAAGGAACAGGCGGAGAAGCTGAGGGCCGCCATGGAGCAGGACGGCCGGCAGCAGGACGGGCGACGGTCCGACCCCTAGACGGGGCCTCGGGGGGAGTGGGGGACATGGCCAGGCGCGAGCGAGTCATGCGCATGTCGGTCGAGCAGCCGCTGTGGCGTGCCCTCACCGGCTACCGGGTCCTCGCCCTCGTGTACGCGGTCGGCCTGTTCGCCACCGCCCACGAGGAGTTCCCCCGCCTCTGGCTGGCCGTCGGCTACTTCGCCGTCCTCGCGGTGTGGACCCTGGCCACCCTGCCCAGGACCGCGAGTGCCGCCGCCTGCACCAAGCGCTTCCTCACCGCCGACCTGACCGTCGCGCTCGTCGGCATCCTGCTCACACCCGTCGCCGACGCGCCCGAACGCGTCGAGGCGGGCGGCCCGACCCTGCCGTCGATCTGGACCGCCGGATCGGTGCTCGCCTTCGCCGTCAAGGGCGGCTGGCGCTGGGCGGCCCTCGCCTCCACCCTCGTCGCCGTCGCCAACCTGATCGAGCGCGGCAACCCCGCCCGCGACACCGTGCACAACGTGATCCTCGTGTGGGTCGCCTCCATCGCCATCGGCTACGTCGTCGAGGTGGCCCGCGCCTCCGAGCGCACCCTGGCGCGCGCCCTGGAGATCGAGGCCGCGACCAGGGAGCGGGAGCGCCTCGCGCGGGACATCCACGACAGCGTGCTCCAGGTGCTGGCCATGGTGCAGCGCCGGGGTGCGGTGATCGGCGGCGAGGCCGCCGAACTGGGCCGGCTGGCCGGGGAGCAGGAGATCGCCCTGCGCACCCTGGTCTCCGGCGGGCTCGTCCCCGTCTCCCGGGCCTCGGAGGACGCCGCCGAGGGCGCCGTCGTACGGGCCGTGGACGAGGACGAGCCCGGGGACGACGGACCGGTCGACCTGCGCACCCTGCTCGCCCCCTACGCCGGCTCCCTGGTCGGCCTCGCCGAGCCCGGAGCGCCGGTGCGGCTCGCACCGGTCGCCGCGCGGGAGGTGGCCGCCGCCGTCGGGGCCGCCCTGGACAATGTCCGCAGGCACGCCGGTCAGGAGGCGCGCGCCTGGATCCTGGTCGAGGACGAACCGGACGAGGTGATCGTCACCGTCCGCGACGACGGACCCGGCATCCCCGAGGGGCGGCTCGCCCAGGCCGAGGGCGAGGGCCGGCTCGGCGTGGCCCTGTCCATCCGGGGCCGGCTGCGCGACCTCGGCGGCAGCGCGGAACTGATCTCGGTGCCGGGGCAGGGCACGGAGGTCGAACTGAAGGTGCCCAAGGACAAGCGGGAAGCGGACGACCCGCGGGGGAAGGCGGAACGGCGATGACGGACAGCACCGGGGAGCACCGGGACCACGCGGACCACGCGGACCCGATCAGGGTCATGGTGGTCGACGACCACCCCATGTGGCGCGACGCCGTCGCCCGCGACCTGTCCGAGTCCGGCTTCGAGGTCGTCGCCACCGCCGGCGACGGCGACCAGGCGGTGCGCCGCGCCAAGGCCGCCGCACCCGGCGTCCTCGTCCTCGACCTGAACCTGCCCGGCAAGCCCGGCGTCCAGGTCTGCAAGGAGGTCGTCGCCGCCGACCCCGCCGTCCGGGTGCTGGTGCTCTCGGCGAGCGGCGAGCACGCCGACGTCCTGGAGGCCGTCAAGTCCGGCGCCACCGGCTACCTGCTGAAGTCCGCCTCCACCGAGGACCTGCGGGACGCGGTGCGCCGTACGGCGGCCGGCGACCCGGTGTTCACCCCGGGCCTGGCCGGACTGGTCCTCGGCGAGTACCGCCGCCTCGCCTCCGAACCGGCCGGACTTGCTCCCGCCGGCGGCGAACCGGGCGCGCCCCGGCTGACCGACCGCGAGACCGAGGTGCTGCGCCTGGTCGCCAAGGGCCTCAGCTACAAGCAGATCGCCGAACGGCTCGTCATCTCCCACCGCACCGTGCAGAACCACGTGCAGAACACCCTCGGCAAGCTGCAACTGCACAACCGCGTCGAGCTCGTCCGCTACGCCATAGAGCGCGGCCTCGACGACGAGTAGGACGAGCAGGACGGGCGGACGGTCCCTCAGGTGTGCCCCGTACGGCCCGGGCGCGCCCTCCGGGGCGCCCGTATATTCGCCAGTACGGCAATACACGACCCGGCACGACCCCGGAGGGAACCGTGGAGATCCTGGCGTTCGGAGTGCAGGCCGACGAGAAGCCCCTGATCGAGCGGGCCTTCGCCGGGCATCACGAGGTGCGCGGCCTCGACGTCTTCCTCAACGCGGACACCGCCCCCATCGCCGCGGGCCACGAGATCGTCTCCACCAGCGTCAACTGCGACCTCGGCGCCGAGGTGCTCTCCGACCTCGCGGCCGGCGGCACCCGGATGGTCGCCCAGCGCTCCACCGGCTTCAACAACATCGACCTGGAGGTCGCCGAACGGCTCGGCCTGACGGTCGCCCGGGTGTCGTACTACTCGCCGTACTCGGTCGCCGAGTTCGCCTGGACGCTCGCCATGGCCGTCAACCGCCGGGTCGTCCGCGCCTCCATCCGCACCCGCGACTTCGACTTCCGGCTCGACGGACTGATGGGCCGCGACCTGCACGGCCGCACCGCCGGCATCCTCGGCACCGGGAAGATCGGCGAGGCGTTCGCCCGGATCGCCCACGGCTTCGGCATGCGGCTGCTCGGCTGGGACGTCACCGAGAACCCCGCCTGCCTGGACCTCGGCATGACCTACGTCCCCAAGGAGCAGCTCCTCGCCGAGTCCGACCTGATCAGCCTGCACGTCCCGCTGCTGCCCGCGACCCAGCGCCTCATCGACGCCGACGCCCTGAAGGTCATGCGGGACGACGCGATCCTGGTGAACTCCAGCCGGGGCGGCCTCATCGACACCGCGGCCCTCGTCGCCGAACTGCGCGAGGGCCGCTTCACGGGCGTCGGCCTGGACGTGTACGAGGCGGAGGCGGGACTGTTCTTCCTCGACAAGTCCCTGGAGGCCGTCGACGATGACCCCCTGGCCCGCCTCGTCACGTTCCCCAACGTCCTGGTCACGTCCCACCAGGCGTACTACACCGTGGACGCCGTCGGGCAGATCGTCCAGACCACGGTGGACAACGTCCTCGACTAC
>NZ_NCTE01000407.1:13704-20841 GCF_002114215.1 Streptomyces sp. 13-12-16
ACCCTGGCCCGCCTCGTCACGTTCCCCAACGTCCTGGTCACGTCCCACCAGGCGTACTACACCGTGGACGCCGTCGGGCAGATCGTCCAGACCACGGTGGACAACGTCCTCGACTACACCGCCGGCCGCCGCTCCGAGAACGTGCTGGTGCCCCGGAGCTGACCCGCCAGCTCCCGGACGATCGCCGTGCCGTTCAGGGTCAGCACCGACTCGGGGTGGAACTGCAGCCCGGCGAAGCCCGGCCCCCTGAGGGCGTGCACCTCGCCGTTGGCGGCGCGGCTCACCTCGACGCCGTGCGCGGCCAGTTCCCGCGCGGTGTCCTCGTCGCAGTGCGCCACGAAGCTGTTGTAGAAGCCGACCGTCTCCGGCCGCCCGAAGAAATCGATCTCCGTCTGCGCCCCCTGGTACGGCACCTCCTTGCGCACGGTCTCCAGGCCCAGTTCGGCCGCGATCAGCTCGTGGCCGAGGCAGACTCCGAGGACGCCGTGCCGGTTCCCCCCGATCACCTCGGAGGTCAGGGCGCGCAGGAACCGCATCTTCGGGTCGGCCGTGTCGGACGGGTCGCCCGGTCCGGGGCCCAGCACCAGCGGCCCCTCGTGCCCGAGCACCGCCTCCCGCAGCCCCGGCTCGTCGTACCGGCGGACGGTCACGTCCAGCCCGGCGGCCCGCAGCACGTGGGCGAGCATCGCGGTGAAGGTGTCCTCCCCGTCGACGACCAGGGCGTGCCCGGTCAGCTCGTCCGACCGCTCCTGCATCCGCAACCAGAACGGCGCCAGGGAGGCCCGCCGTCCGTCCAGCGCCGCCCGCACCCGGGGGTCGTCGGCCAGCTTCGGCCGTACCGACTCCTCGTGCGGGCGTCCCGGACGCACGCCCAGCGCGGCCAGCACGCCGGCCGCCTTGGCGTGGGTCTCCGCGACCTCGCCCGCCGGGGCGGAGCCGCGCACCAGCGTGGCCCCGACCGGCACCCGCAGCCCGCCGGCCGGGTCGATGTAGGCGGTACGGATCAGAATGGGGGAGTCCAGCGTCTGGGCTCCGCCCTCGCCGCGGCCGATGAGGGCCAGGGCGCCCGCGTAGTAGCCGCGCCCGCCGACCTCGTGCCGTTCGATCACCCGGCAGGCGTTCTGCACGGGCGAGCCGGTGACGGTCGCCGCGAACATGGTCTCCTTCAGCACCTCGCGCACATCCAGCGAGGACCGGCCGCGCAGCTCGTACTCGGTGTGCGCGAGGTGCGCCATCTCCTTCAGCCGGGGCCCGACCACGACCCCGCCCATGTCGCCGACGGTGCACATCATCTTGAGCTCCTCGTCGACGACCATCGACAGCTCCTCGATCTCCTTGCCGTCGGCGAGGAACTCCAGCAGGTGCTCGGGGGTCGGCCCCTCGGCGGGATAGCGGTAGGTGCCGCTGATCGGGTTCATCACCACCGTCCCGCCCGACGCCCGCACGTGCACCTCGGGGCTGGCCCCGACCAGCGTCCGGTCCCCGGTGTGCACGACGAACGTCCAGTACGCGCCCCGCTCCCCCTCGAGGAGGCGCCGGAACAGCGCCAGCGCGTCGGCCCGTCCGAACCCGGGGATCTCACCCTCGTACGTCCGCCGGATCACGAAGTTGGCGCCCTCGCCCCGCCCGATCTCCTCGTCCAGGACGCGCCCGACGATCCCCGCGTACTCCTCGTCGTCGACGTCGAAGCCGCCGCCCTCCACCCGGACGTCGTGCGCGGGGAGCCGGTCGAGGGCCTCGGCGAGCGGGATCTCGTACCGCTCCTCGGGCGTCAGCACCAGCAGCGGGGTGCCGTCGTCACGGACGTCGAAGCCGCGCTCGCGGATCTGCCGGAAGGGGACGACCGCCAGGCACTCGTCGGGCAGGTCGGCCAGCAGGTCACGCGTGCCGACCGGGCCGATCAGCAGCTCGACCACGTCGTGGTCGTGGCCCGGCGTGCGGCGGCGCAGCAGGGCGAAGGGACGGTCGTCGTGCGGGAGCTGTGCCAGGTCCATGATGGGCCTTCCTCGTTTCGTCGCTGTCGTGAGCGTGAGGAACGGCCCCGGGAAACACCGAAGGCCGCCCCTCGGGCGGCCTTCGCGAAGTCTGTGCGTACGCGCAGTCAGTGGGCCGCCGGAGAAGCGGGCCACCACCAGTTCTGGGTCGAGTGCGCGAACATGTGACGCACCCTACCCCATGTCCACGGAACGTATCGCCTGTCTCACTTTCTGGGCAGGGCCCTGAAGGGGCGAAAGCACCCCGTAGTGTTGAGGGCGTGACCGTGAACGCTAAGACCAGCCCGAGCGCTGGCAACACCTGGCGAGACCTGCCCGCGGCGCAGCAGCCCGAGTACCCCGACACCGAGGCTCTGCGCGCAGTGATCGCGGACCTCGAGTCGTATCCGCCGCTCGTCTTCGCGGGCGAGTGCGACCAGCTGCGCGCCCGGATGGCGTCCGTCGCCAAGGGAGAGGCGTTCCTCCTCCAGGGCGGCGACTGCGCCGAGGCCTTCGACGCCGTGTCCGCCGACCACATCCGCAACAAGCTCAAGACGCTGCTCCAGATGGGCGCCGTGCTGACGTACGCCGCCTCGGTGCCGGTCGTGAAGGTCGGGCGGATCGCCGGCCAGTACTCCAAGCCGCGCTCCAAGCCGACCGAGACCCGCGACGGCGTGACGCTGCCGACCTACCGGGGCGACTCCGTCAACGGCTTCGACTTCACCGAAGAGGCCCGGATCCCGGACCCCGAGCGGCTGAAGCGCATGTACCACGCGTCGGCGTCCACGCTGAACCTGGTGCGCGCCTTCACCACCGGCGGCTACGCCGACCTGCGCCAGGTGCACGCCTGGAACCAGGACTTCGTGAAGTCGTCGCCGTCCGGCCAGCGCTACGAGCAGCTCGCCCGGGAGATCGACAACGCGCTGAACTTCATGCGGGCCTGCGGCACCGACCCGGAGGAGTTCAAGACCGTCGAGTTCTTCTCCTCGCACGAGGCGCTGCTGCTCGACTACGAGTCGGCGCTCACCCGCGTCGACTCGCGCACCGGGCAGCTCTACGACGTCTCCGGCCACATGGTGTGGATCGGTGAGCGCACCCGGCAGATGGACCACGCGCACATCGAGTTCGCCTCGCGGATCCGCAACCCGATCGGCATCAAGCTCGGCCCGAGCACCACGGCCGAGGAGGCGCTGCAGTACATCGAGCGCCTCGACCCCGAGCGTGAGCCCGGCCGGCTGACCTTCATCGTCCGGATGGGCGCGGACAAGATCCGCGACAAGCTCCCCGAGCTGGTCGAGAAGGTCACCGCGTCCGGCGCCACCGTGGCCTGGGTGACCGACCCGATGCACGGCAACACCTTCGAGGCGGCCTCCGGCCACAAGACCCGCCGCTTCGACGACGTGCTCGACGAGGTCAAGGGCTTCTTCGAGGTCCACAAGGGGCTCGGCACCCACCCGGGCGGCATCCACGTGGAGCTCACCGGTGACGACGTCACCGAGTGCGTGGGCGGCGGCGACGAGATCTTCGTCGACGATCTGCACCAGCGCTACGAGACGGCCTGCGACCCGCGGCTCAACCGCAGCCAGTCGCTGGACCTGGCGTTCCTCGTCGCGGAGATGTACCGCGACCAGTAGCCGGCGCGGCCGGTGACACCGGCGAAGGGGTGGGGCGTGTATCACACAGGATCGCGCCCCACCCCACTTTTGTGCCCTTCGGGCGACAGGTAAGGTTAGGTTAGCCTCACCGATCAGGGGTCGGGACGGCTCGCCCCAGTACCTTTCCGGGAGGTGAACCGCGTGTTCGTCTGCAGTTGCTTCGGTGTGACCGAGGAACAGGTGAGGAGTCACGCGGACGCCGGCGCGTGCACGCCCCGGCAGATCGCCTCCGCCTGCAAGGCCGGCACCGACTGCGGCGGCTGCGTACGGCGCATCCAGGCACTGCTCGGCCGCGGCTCCTGCCCGCGCCGGCAGCTCGCCGACCAGGGTGAGCCGCCGCTCACGGCGAAGCTCCCGGAAGCCGCTTAGGACCTGCCCCTAGTGGGTCGAGAAACCGCTCGTCCCCGGACCCGACGAGTCGGGCTGGGACTGCTCGATGACCGTCGACAGGTACAGCGACTCGCCCAGCTTCTCGATCAGGTCGAGCTGGGTGTCGAGGTAGTCGATGTGGTGCTCCTCGTCGGCCAGGATCGCCTCGAAGACGTTGGCCGACGTGATGTCGCCCTTGTTGCGCATGACCTCCACCCCGCGGCGCAGCCGGTCGATCGCCTCCAGCTCGATCTCCCGGTCGGCCTGGAACATCTCGGTGACGGTCTGCCCGACCCGGACGTGGAACAGCCGCTGGTAGTTCGGCAGGCCGTCGAGCAGCAGGATGCGGTCGGTGAGCACCTCGGCGTGGCGCATCTCGTCGAAGGACTCGGCGCGCGTGTACTCGGCGAGTTTCGTCCAGCCCTTGTGGTCCTGCAGCTTCGAGTGCAGGAAGTACTGGTTGATCGCCGTGAGCTCGGCGGTCAGCTGCTCGTTCAGGAATTCGATGACCTCGGGGTCGCCCTGCATCGCATGGGCTCCTTCCGCGCGGGGGAACTGGCAGGTTGGGCCGCATGATTGCACCGGCGGAGAAGATCGTCCAGTAAGTCTTGACTTAGTAAGTAAGTACATGCTTAGTGGTTTTTGTCCCTGTTTGACCTAATCTGCCGGGCCCGGTTCAGGGGCATCGCCACCGGTCTGTCAGGATGGAGGCATGGGTCAGCCGGCGGAACGCGAATCGGGGGAGCGCACAGCAGAAGGAGCGGCGCGGTCCGAGCTCCCGCCGGGGCAGCGGCTGCAGAAGGGCTGGCCGGTCACGCACTACGGTCCGGTCCCCAAGTTCCGGCCCGAACGCTGGGAGTTCCGGGTCTTCGGCGCCACCGCCGACGGTGGGAAGCACTGCTGGAGCCACGAGGAGTTCACGGCCCTGCCGTACACCACCGTCGTGGCCGACCTGCACTGCGTCACCAAGTTCAGCATGGTCGGTGCCGAGTGGGGCGGGATCCCGGCGCGCACCATCGTGGACATCGCCCCGCCCGCGCCGGACGTCACCCATGTGATGGTCTGGGCGGAGTACGGATTCAGCTCCAACCTCCGGCTGGCCGACTTCACCTCCGAGCGCGCCCTCTTCGCCACCCACAAGGACGGCGAGCTGCTCACCGCCGAGCACGGCTTCCCGCTGCGGCTGATCGTCCCCCATCTGTACGCCTGGAAGGGCCCCAAATGGGTGCGCGGCGTGGAGTACATGACCGCCGACCGCCGGGGCTTCTGGGAGGAGCGCGGCTACCACAACGTCGGCGACCCCTGGACGGAACAGCGCTACTCCTACCAGGAGGAGCCCGGGGACGGTCCCGAGCTGTAGACCCGGGGAACCCCTCAGGCGTCCCGGAGCTTCTTCAGCCGCTCCACGTCCGCGGCGTGTCCCTCCTTGCCGCCCGGCGTCTCGATGACCAGCGGTACGCCCTCGGTCGCCGGGTGCGTCATCAGCGCCCGGAACGGGTCCTCGCCGATGTGTCCGGCGCCGATGTTCGCGTGCCGGTCCTTGTGCGCGCCGACCACGTCCTTGGAGTCATTGGCGTGGATCAGCTTCAGCCGGCCCTCGCCGACGGTGTCCACCAGCAGATCCAGCGTCCGGTGCATCCCGCCCGGCCCTGACAGGTCGTGGCCGGCCGCGAAGATGTGGCAGGTGTCCAGGCAGACGCCCAGCTTCGGGTGGGCGTCCAGCGCCTCGAAGTACGGCCCGAAGTCCCAGGTCCGCGAGCACAGCGAGGAGCCCTGTCCCGCCGTGGACTCCAGCAGCAGGAACGGGTCGTCGTCATGGGTGAGCTCGTCGAGCAGCGGCAGCATGTGCTCCCGTACCTGCCGCAGCGCCACCGCCCGCTCCCGCCCGCCGGTCGCGCTGCCCGTGTGCACCACCACGCCCAGTGCGCCGATCTCACGGCCGCGCCGCAGCGAGTGCCGCAGCGACTCCACGGACCGCTCGACGGTCGCCTCGGTGTGGGAGCCGAAGTTGATCAGGTACGGGGCGTGCACGTACGCCGGGATCGAACCGGCCGCACAGGCCGCGCGGAACGCCTCGTCCTGCTCGGGCCTGCCGGCCGGGGTGGCCCAGCCGCGCGGATTGGCGACGAAGACCTGCACCGTCTCGGCGTTCAGCTCACGGGCGTAGGACAGGCCGACGGAGTGCAGGCCGCCGGCCACGGGGACGTGGCCGCCGACCGGGTTGCGGGCGGGACCGGACAGGTGACTCTTCACCCGTCAAGGGTGTCACGTGCGCCGGTCCCGCCGGTCAGCGGATCTCGATGGTTATCGTCGAGCCCTTGGGCGCGGTGTCCCCGCCGTCCACGGACTGGCCCTTGACGGTGTCGCCGAAGAGTCCGAGCAGACCGCGGTCCTCGTCCACGTCGAACCCGGCGTCCTTCAGCTTCTCCTTGGCCTCGTCCACGCTGTCGCCGATCACGTCCGGCACCTCGATCATCTCCGGGCCCTTGGAGAGCGTCAGCGTCACGGTGTCGCCCTCGGCGGCCTGCCGCCCCGCGCCCGGGGTCTGCCGGGCCACCCGGCCGGCGTCGTGCTCGGAGTTGACCCGCTCGGCGGCGATCTTCACCTTGAGACCGGCCTCCTCCAGCTCCGCGCGGGCGTCCTCCGCGTCGTCGCCGGTCACGTCCGGCACGTCCACCGGGCTGCCCTTGCTCACGGTCAGCGCCACCGCCGAGCCCGCGCGGACCTTGGTGCCCTTGCCCGGCTCCGTGGAGATCACCGAGCCCCGCTCCACGGAGTCGCTGAACTCCCGGGTCACCATGCCGGGCTCCAGACCGTCGTCCTTCAGCAGCTCCCGCGCCTTGTTCAGGGGATAACCGTCGAGGTCGGGCACCCGAACGGTCTGCGGGCCCTTGGAGAGGGTCAGCGACACCGAGTCGCTGCCGCGGACGCGGGCGCCCGCCTTCGGGTCGGTGCTGATCACCGTGCCCCGCTCCACGGTGTCGCTGTACGCCTCCTCCACCCGGCCCGCGTCCAGCCCGGCGTCCGCCAGCCGCTCCCTGGCCTCCTGCTCGGTCTTCCCCAGCAGCGGCGGGACCTTGGTGAACTGGCCGGAGTTGATGTACCAGACGCCCGTGCCGACCCCGAGGACCAGGAGCACC
>NZ_NCTE01000408.1 GCF_002114215.1 Streptomyces sp. 13-12-16
CGGCGCCCGCGCCCTACGGCCAGCCGGGCCAGCAGCCGCCGCCGTACGGCCAGCCCGCTCCGCCGCCCCAGGGTTACGGACAGCCACCGGCACCGCAGGCCCCCGCCCCGCCGCCCGGCTACGGACAGCCCACACCCCCTCCGGGCTACGGCCAGCAGCCCCCGCCCGGACAACCGCCGGGTCAGCAGGCCCCGTACGGGGCGCCCCAGGGCGTTCCCCAGGGCGCACCGCAGAGCCCCGGCGTGCTCGGCGCGCTCCAGCAGTTCAAGGAGACGCCCACCGGGCAGCGCTGGACCCAGCAGAACAAGAAGCTGGTCCGCGTCGACCTGGGCATCGGCGGACAGCCCGTACTGGCCCGACAGGGCAGCATGGTGCTCTACCAGGGCAAGGTCGACTTCAGCTACAAGGGCGCCGGCTTCTCCGGCCGCGTCGTCGGCAACGCCACCGGCCAGGAGATGCAGCTGATGCGCTGCACCGGCCAGGGCCAGGTGTTCTTCGCCGAGAACTCCACGATGCTGCACCCGATCGAGCTCCAGGGCGACGCCGTCTGCGTCTCCGCCGAGAACGTCCTCGCCTTCGACGAGAGCCTGCAGTACGAGGTCCGCCGCATCGAGGGGCACGGCATCCCCGGTGGCGCGCTGTTCACGATGCAGTTCCAGGGGACCGGCACCATCGTCGTCAAGACCCACGGCACGCCCGTGGTGCTGCCGGTCACGCCCACCACGTTCGCCGACTGCAACGCCGTGGTCGCCTGGTCGGCCGCCTCCCAGGTGGTCGTCTCCAGTCAGGTGCGGATGCGCCGCAACTCCTACCCCGGCGACACCGGGGAGAGCGTGAACCTCCAGTTCAGGGGCGCACCCGGCAACTTCATCGTCGTCCAGCCGTACGAGGTCTAAAGGGAGCCCGTCATGAACCAGCCACTCGCGGGCTACGCCCCCGCCCCCGTCACCGCCCGCATGGAGAACCACGGCAACCACATGGCGAAGATCGCCATGCAGACCGGGAACGACCTCCTCGCGCGTGTCGGATCGATGGTCGCCTACGAAGGGTTCGTCCAGTACGAGCCCAACCCGCCCGCCGTGCGCCAGATCGCCAAGGACTGGCTCACCGGTGAGGGCGCGCCGCTGATGAAGTGCTCCGGCGACGGCCTGCTCTACCTCGCCGACTACGGCGCCAACGTCGTCGTGATCAACCTCAACGGAGACGGCATCTCCGTCAACGCCACCAACCTGCTCGCCTTCGACGCCCACCTCACCTGGGGCGTGGAGCGGGTCAAGGGCCTGGCGAAGTTCGCCGGACAGGGCCTGTGGAACACCAGGATCTCCGGGCAGGGCTGGGTCGCGCTGACCTCACGCGGCAAGCCGATCGTCGTGGACTGCGGTGGCGGCGACGACGAGACGTACGTCGATCCGGACGCCCTCGTCGCCTGGTCCCCGAACCTCAAGGTGAAGGGCAAGCGCAGCTTCCGGGCCCAGTCGCTGATCGGCCGCGGCAGCGGAGAGGCCTACCAGATGGCCTTCTCCGGTCAGGGCATCGTCGTCGTCCAGCCCAGTGAGGACAGCACCGACCGTCTCCGGGTCCGGGGCTGAGGGGGAGCAACAACACCATGCAGAGCCCGCTTTTCGCCTTCAACGACCAGCAGACCCAGGAGCGCTGGAGCCTGCAGAACCAGCAGATGCTCCGCGTCGCCCTGGAGGGTCACGACGACGTCCTCGCCCGCAAGGGCACCATGGTCGCCTACCAGGGACTCGTCGAGTTCGACGCCGAGTTCCAGAGCAACAGCGCGTCACGCGCGCGTGCGCAGACCGGTGAGGGACTCGACCTGATGCGCTGCCACGGGCAGGGCACGGTCTACCTCGCCAACCTCGCCCAGCGCATCCACGTCATGGAGGTGGACCACGACGGGCTGACGGTCGACAGCAGCTACGTGCTCGCGATGGACTCCTCGCTGCACCACGAGGTGATCGCCGTCGACAGCCTGTACGGCATCTCCGGCTCCGGGAAGTACCAGCTCAACATCACCGGCAACGGCAGGGTCGCCCTGATGACCTCGGGCATGCCGCTGCTGATGCAGGTGACGCCGGACAAGTACGTCAACTGCGACGCCGACGCGATCGTCGCCTGGTCCACGTCCCTACGCGTGCAGATGCAGGCCCAGACCCACTCCTCGGGGGTGTGGCGGCGTCGCGGCAACACCGGTGAGGGCTGGGAGCTCAGCTTCATGGGCAGCGGCTTCGCGCTCGTCCAGCCCAGCGAACTGCTTCCGCCGCAGAACGCCCAGATCGGCTCGGGCGTCGCCGCCCAGTACGGCGTGGGACAGCAGGGGGCCCGCGGCCAGAACCAGGGCAACGTCTGGAGCTGAACGCACCGGTAAGGGGCGGCCGCGAAGGCGGTCGCCCCTTACCCCCGTGTCAGACGCCCAGTCTCGTCCGGGTCGCTTCCACCAAACGGGTGACCGAGGTGTCGGCCACGTCCGCCACCTCGTCGTACGGGAACCAGCGCAGGTCGAGGGACTCGTCGCTGATCGCCTCGACGGATCCGGACGGAGCCAGCGCCGCGTACTGGACGTCCAGATGCCAGGCGCACGGTGTGTGATGACGGTCCAGACGCACGGGGCCACCGGGGACCAGGGCCAGTCCCGCGATGCCGGACTCCTCCGTCGCCTCCCGCAGGGCCGCCGCCGCGAGCGAGACGTCACCCGGCTCGCAGTGCCCGCCCATCTGGA
Organism: Streptomyces sp. 13-12-16; assembly: GCF_002114215.1. Taxonomy (GTDB): domain Bacteria; phylum Actinomycetota; class Actinomycetes; order Streptomycetales; family Streptomycetaceae; genus Streptomyces. Next base: position 2,726 of record NZ_NCTE01000408.1, read on the forward strand.
GCCACATCCGCAGCTTCCGGTGCAGGGTCAGCAGCACCCGGCCCCGCTCGGGATCGATCACCAGGCCGCTCGCCGTGATGTGACCGTCCGTACAGGCCTTCCACATGCCGTCCGGATGCGCCGCGAGATGGTCCAGATAGGTCTGGCGCAGTTCGGGCTGGTCCTCGTACCCCTTGAGCACGAGGACCGCGTCGTCGTGGAGGCTCACTCGGCGTCGTCGCCCTTGTTCTCGCCCCCGCCCTCGTCCTTCTTCTTGAGGTCGGGCTTGCCGGCGGCCTCGCCGAGCATCTTGTCCAGCTCGGAGAAGTCGATCTGCTCGCGGTGCACGAAACCGTCCGGGTCGTCCAGGTCGGTCGCCGTCGGCAGCATGTCCGGGTGCGCCCACAGGGCGTCCCGGCCGTCGACCCCGCGCGCGTCGGTGAGCGAGGCCCACAGGCGCGAGGCGTCGCGCAGCCGGCGCGGGCGCAGCTCCAGACCGATCAGCGTGGCGAACGTCTGCTCCGCCGGACCACCCGAGGCGCGGCGGCGTCGCAGCGTCTCGCGCAGCGCGTCGGCCGACGACAGCCGAGGCTTGGCCGCGGCGTGCACCACGGCGTCCACCCAGCCCTCGACGAGCGCCAGCGCCGTCTCCAGACGGGCCAGGGCGGCCTTCTGCTCCGGCGTGTCCTCCGGCTGGAACATGCCCTGCTGGAGGGCCTCCTGCAGCTGCTCCGGGTTCTGCGGGTCGAACTGGCCGACGACGTCCTCGAGCTTGCCGGTGTCGACCTTGATCCCGCGCGCGTAGCCGTCCACGGCACCGAACAGGTGCGAGCGCAGCCACGGGACGTGCGCGAACAGGCGCTGGTGGGCGGCCTCGCGCAGGGCGAGATAGAGCCGCACCTCCTCCTGGGGGACGCCCAGGTCCTTGCCGAACGTCTCGATGTTCAGCGGCAGCAGCGCGGCCCGGCCGGCCGGGCCCAGCGGCAGGCCGATGTCGGACGAGCCGACGACCTCACCGGCGAGCACGCCGACGGCCTGCCCGATCTGCGTGCCGAACATGGCGCCGCCCATGGAGCGCATCATGCCGATCAGCGGGCCGGCCATGGCCTGCATCTCCTCCGGCAGCACGTCGCCCATCGCGTTCCCGACGCGCTCGGCCACCGGGTCGACCAGCTCCCGCCACGCCGGGAGGGTGGCCTCCACCCATTCCGCGCGGCTCCAGGCCACGGCGGAGTTGGCACCCGACGGCAGGGAGGTCGCGTCGTCCAGCCACAGGTCGGCCAGACGGACCGCTTCCTCCACGGCCCTGCGGTCGGCGGGCCCGACGCTCGCGTCCTTCGAGCCCTCCGCGGTGCCCTGCGAGACGGTCTGCCGGGCGATCTGCTTGGCCATGTCCCAGTTCACCGGCCCGCCCTCGTAGGAGAGCATCTGGCCGAGCTGCTGGAACGCCGCGCCCAGGTCGTTGGGGTTCAGCGACCCGAACATCGCGGCGAACGGATTGTCCGCGCCAGGGCCGCCAAAGCCTCCGGCTCCGGGCATGCCGAAACCGAACGGGTTGGCCGGGCCCTGACCACCACCGCTCTGCGGGTCCTTCTTCTTGCCCTCGTCGCCGTCGTCCGGCTCCTCCGGCGGAAGGCCGAATCCGAATGGGGTGTCACTCACGGGTTTCCTCGGCTGGTAGGGCCACCGGTTCTTTCCGGCGGCACGGCTGCCCGACAACACCACCCAGCGTAGACACCTGAAGCGGTTCGGGCCTCGGTGCTTCGCCGACAGAAGGCCTGCGGCAGGATGGATGCCACCTGGTACGTACGCGTCGCTTGCGCCCGTACTGAAGACAACCGCTGGAGACGCCCGGTGAGTTCCCCAGATCCACAGGTTCGCGCAGCGCGAAACAAGACAACCGGTTCCGCGGCGCGCGGGCCCGTCGTCGCGGTCACCGGTGCCGCGTCCGGCATCGGCGCGCTGCTCACCGCGCGGCTTGCCGCCTCGGAGGAGATCAAGCAGGTCATCGCCATCGACGAGCGGCGCGGCGAGTGCGCCGAGGCGCGCTGGCACATCCTGGACGTACGGGACCCGGCCATCGCGGACAAGCTGCGCGGGGCCGACGCGGTGGTCCATCTCGCGCTCGACCTCGATCTGGAGACCGATGCCGCCGCCCGGACGGCCTACAACGTGCGGGGCACGCAGACCGTGCTGACGGCCGCCGCGGCCGCCGGGGTGCACCGCGTGGTGCTGTGCACGTCGACGATGGTCTACGGGGCGCTGCCGGACAACGAGCTGCCGCTGTCCGAGGACGCGGAGCTGCGGGCCACGGCGGAGGCCACGGGGGTCGGCGACCTGCTGGAGATCGAGCGGCTCGCGCGCCGGGCGCCCAGGGCGCACCCGGGGCTCAATGTCACGGTCGTACGCCCCGCCGTGCTGGTGGGAGGCACCGACACCGCGCTGACCAGGTATTTCGAGTCGCCCAGACTGCTCGTGGTGGCCGGGTCGCGGCCCGCGTGGCAGTTCTGTCACGTCCAGGATCTGTGCAGCGCCCTGGAGTACGCCGTCCTGGAGAAGGTCGACGGTGAGCTGGCCGTCGGCTGCGACGGATGGCTGGAGCAGGAGGAGGTCGAGGAGCTCAGCGGGATCCGGCGGATGGAGCTGCCGTCGGCGGTCGCGCTCGGCGCGGCGGCCCGGCTGCACCGGATCGGGCTCACCCCGTCCCCGGCCGGGGACCTGGCCTACACGATGTACCCCTGGGTGGTCAGCGGGAGCCGGCTGCACGACGCCGGGTGGCGGCCCGCGCACACCAACGAGGAGGTGCTCGCGGAGCTGCTGGAGGAGGTGTCCGGCAGGCACACGGTCGCCGGCCGGCGGCTGGGGCGCAAGGACGCGACGGCGGCGGGCGCCGCGGGAGCGACGGTGGCCCTGCTGGGCGCGGCCGCGGTGGTACGACGGGCACGCAAGGCCCGGCGCCGGATCTGACGCGCCTCCTGTAGGAAGCTCCGAACGGGCACGCGCGCGTGCCGGGCGATGAGGCTGTTCCGCGTTGTCGCCGGGGTGGGGCACGATGGAGGCATGGCATCCACGCACGATCACCCGGGTGAGCAGGCCGCACAGGACCCGATCAAGCTGATCTCGATCCGCGACACGCCGCTGTCCGTGGACGAGGTCCTCCACGCGGTCGGGGACGACGCGGCCGGCGGAACGGCACTGTTCGTCGGGACCGTGCGCAACCACGACGGGGGTGCCGACGTCGACGAGCTCGGCTATTCGTGCCACCCCAGCGCCGAGGACGAGATGCGGCGGATCGCCGAGAAGGTCGTCGCCGAGCACCCCGTCCGGGCGCTGGCCGCCGTGCACCGGGTGGGAGACCTCAGGGTCGGTGACCTCGCCGTGGTCGTCGGCGTGTCGTGCCCGCACCGGGGGGAGGCCTTCGAGGCCTGCCGGAAGCTGATCGACGACCTCAAGCACGAGGTGCCCATCTGGAAGCACCAGCGGTTCTCGGACGGCACCGAGGAATGGGTCGGCGCGTAGTGCCGTCGTTGGGGGGTGGTGGCCGGGTGACGGGTGGGTGGGTCGGCGCGTAGTGCCGTCGTTGGGGGGTGGTGGCCGGGTGACGGGTGGGTGGGTCGGCGCCTGCTGAGGCGCCCATGACAGGCCTCGGACCTCCGGTTGCGTAACCCCACCCCTGGCGTGAGCGTTGTCACTGCGGATGGTTAATCTGCTGATCAGTCAGTGTTGCGGACGCTCATGGGGTTGGGAGGTCGGCATGGCGGCGCTCGCCTGGTTGCTGATTCCGCTGGTGGCCGCGATCGGAGCGGGACTGTGGGGCAGTTGGGCCAACCGCACGCGCAAGGTGCGCAGCGATGGCCCCGAACTCATCGGTTACGCCCGGTTCCGCGAGGCCATGGAAAAGCCGCGCTCGGGTGGCTGAAGGTCAAAGAACAGCAGGTCACGGCGTACGAAGCGAGCAGGGCCGCCCGTCCGGGCGGCCCTGACGGCGTGCTGACGGGCCTGTCCCGTACTGTCGAGGCATGCCACGCCGCACCGCGACGATGCTCGCCTCCACCCTGATGCTGATCGCGCTCCTGTGCGCGGGAGTGTTCATCCCCGTGCCCTACTCGGAGATGTCCCCGGGGCCGACGGTGAACACGCTGGGCGAGCACGACGGCGAGCCGGTGCTGCAGATCTCCGGGCGCAAGACCTATCCGACGGACGGTCACCTCAACATGACCACGGTGCGGGTCACCAGCGCCGACTACCGGATGAACCTCGTCGAGGCCGTCTACGGATGGCTCGCGCATGACAACAAGGTAGTCCCGCACGAGACCCTCTACCCCGACGGCAAGACGGAGGAGGAGTCCACCCAGGAGAACGCCGAGGAGTTCAGCCAGTCCCAGGAGAGCGCCAAGGTCGCGGCCCTGAAGGAACTCGACGTCCCGGTGAAGTCCTGGGTGATCGTCTCCACGGTGGTCAAGGGGTCCCCGGCCGAGGGCAAGCTGCACGCGGGCGACGTGATCAAGAGCGTCGACGGCGAGGCGGTGAAGGAGCCGGCCGACGTCGCCGAGCGGGTGACCGAGCACAGGCCGGGCGAGGACGTCGTCTTCACCATCGTGCCCGCCGAGGAGCAGGCCGCCGCCGAGAAGGAGAACCGGACGGCGACGAAGACCGAGAAGGTGACGATCACCACCAAGACCTCCGAGGACGGCGGCGAGAAGCGCGCCATCGTCGGGATCTCCGCCGGGACCGACCACACCTTCCCGTTCAGCATCGACATCAAGCTCGCCGACGTCGGCGGGCCGAGCGCGGGCCTGATGTTCGCGCTCGGCATCTACGACAAGCTCACTCCGGGCAGCCTGACCGGCGGCGAGTTCGTCGCCGGCACCGGCACCATCGACGATGACGGCAAGGTGGGGCCGATCGGCGGGATCCAGATGAAGACGGTCGGCGCGCGCGACAAGGGCGCCGAGTACTTCCTCACGCCCGCCGACAACTGCGCGTCCGCCGCCAAGGACACCCCCGAGGGCCTCACCCTGGTGAAGGTCGACACCATCGACGACGCCCTGGGCGCCCTGGAGGACATCCGCTCCGGCGACACCTCGGACCTGCCGAAGTGCACGGCCTCCTGACCGGCCCCGCTACTCCTCGAACGTCGCCGTCAGCGCCTGGGCCAGGCCCGGCACCAGCTCGGAGCCGGTGAGGACCTCCGTGGCGGAGTCCTTCTCACGCAGCCGCAGGGCCGACTCGCGGGTCCCGTCGCGCAGCACCGCGACCGTCATCCGGACCTCCTGACGCTCCGGGTGCCGCGCCACCCACTTCGTCAGCGCGGCCTCGTCCAGGTCCTCGGGGACCTGGGCCTCGGCCGACGGCGGCAGCATCAGCCGCTCCACGGTCAGGGCACAGCCGGTCACCGCGTCGGGCCAGGCGATGGTGCCCAGGAACTCGTCGAGCGGCTTGCCCGTTGGAATCTCGTCCTGCTCGATCGGGGTGAGAGCGGTCGTCTCCTGTTCGTCGCCCAGACCGAGCCGGTCCGCGAGCGAGGGCTGTTCGGCCCGCAGCCGGGCGGTGTCGACGAGGGCGAACAGGCGGGCGGGCTGGTCCCAGCCGAGGCCGGAGACGTACTCGTCGATCTCGAGCACGGCCCGGGTGAGCGGGTTGGCCGCCATGGGTGTGTTGGACATGGTCACAATCCTCTCTCGTTCCTGGCCGGAATCGGGAACCGAGTAAAGCGTGAGTAAGTTGCATAGGTGTGGGACCGCGATCACGGGGGACCACACACGGTCCGTGAAGACGCGGGCCTGACGAATCAACAGCGAACTTCGAGGTGCCTACCTTGGCTTTCCAGATGCCGGACCGCGGCGGAGGCCCGACGGGGCCACGGATCAGAGTGGGCCGCCCGTCCCGGCGGGTCCGGACCCTGCTCATGACACTGGGCGTCCTGGCCGTCCTCGGCATGGTGTTCACCATGTTCGCGGGCTTCTGGACCGACTGGCTGTGGTATCGCTCGGTCAACTACTCGTCGGTGTTCACGACGACCCTGTGGACCAAGATCGGGCTGTTCTTCGTCTTCGGTCTGCTGATGGCCCTCGCGGTCGGCTTCAACGTCTGGCTGGCGCACCGCATGCGGCCGCCGCTGAGCGCCATGTCGATGGAGCAGCAGAACCTCGACCGGTACCGGATGGGCATCGCCCCGTACAAGAAGTGGCTGCTGCTCGGCATCACCGCGCTGGTGGGCCTGATCGCCGGCGCCTCGGCGTCGAGCCAGTGGCGGACCTGGCTGATGTGGGTCAACGGCGTGTCCTTCGGCCAGAAGGACCCGCAGTTCAAGCTCGACGTCTCCTTCTACGCATTCGACCTGCCCTGGTACCGGTTCCTGCTCGGCTTCGGCTTCGCCGCCACGATCCTGGCGCTGATCGCCGCCGCGCTCACCCACTACCTGTACGGCGGACTGCGCATCACCAGCCCGGGTGCGCGCGCCACGGCCGCGGCCACCGGACACCTGTCGGTGCTCCTCGGTGTCTTCGTCGCCCTGAAGGCGGTCGCCTACTGGCTCGACCGGTACGGACTGGCGGTGAAGTCCAGCGACTTCAAGGCCACCGACAGCTGGACGGGCCTCAGGTACGTCGACGCCAACGCCTATCTGCCGGCCAAGACGATCCTGTTCTGCATCGCCGTGATCTGCGCTCTGCTGTTCTTCGCCACCCTGTGGCGGCGCACCTGGCAGCTTCCCGTGATCGGCTTCGGCCTGATGGTGCTGTCGGCGATCCTCATCGGCGGCCTGTACCCGGCGATCGTGCAGAAGTTCCAGGTCCAGCCGAACGAGCAGGCCAAGGAAGCGCCGTACGTCGAGAAGAACCTCAAGGCCACGCGTGAGGCCTACGGCATCGACGACTCCAAGGTCACCGACTACCCGGGCACGAGCCAGACCGAGGACAAGACCCAGCTGCGGGACGACGTCACCGACACGGCGAGCATCCGGATCATGGACCCGAACATCGTCTCGCCGACGTTCCAGCAGCTCCAGCAGATCAGGAACTACTACGCGTTCCCGACCAACCTGGACGTCGACCGGTACTCCATCGACGGCCGGGAGCAGGACACGGTCATCGGTCTGCGCGAGCTGAACCTGGACGGCATCCCCAAGCGGAACTGGATCAACGACCACTTCCGCTACACCCACGGATACGGTGCCGTCGCGGCCGAGGGCACCAGCGTGGACTCCGGCGGCCGTCCGAACTTCATCGAGTCCGACCTGCCCTCCAAGGGCGAGCTCCCGGAGTACGAGCAGCGCGTCTACTACGGCGAGCGCACCACCACGTACTCGATCGTCGGCGGTCCCCAGAAGGAGATCGACTACTCCGACGACAGCGGCGAGAAGACGTACAGCTACAAGGGCGACAGCGGGGTCAACCTCGAGAACCCGGTCAACCGGGCCGCCTACGCGGTCGCGTTCAGCGAGCCGCAGATCCTGTACTCCGGGGCGATCGGCGAGGGATCGCGGATCCTGTACAACCGCACGCCCAAGGAGCGCGTCGAGGCGATCGCCCCGTGGCTGACCATCGACGGCGACGCCTACCCGGCGGTCGTGGACGGCCGTATCCAGTGGATCGTCGACGCCTACACCACCACCAACGGCTATCCGTACGCGTCGCGGACGACCCTCGGCGACACCACGGCCGACTCGCTGACCGCCACCAACGACCAGCGCGCGGTGGTGGCCCAGCAGAACCAGGTCAACTACATCCGCAACTCGGTGAAGGCGACCGTCGACGCGTACAGCGGCGAGGTCAAGCTCTACCAGTGGGACACCCAGGACCCCGTCCTGAAGACCTGGATGAAGGCCTTCCCGGACACGGTGCAGCCGAAGACCGAGATCTCCAGTGCGCTGATGGCCCATCTGCGGTACCCGCAGGACCTGTTCAAGGTGCAGCGCGAACTGCTGACCCGCTACCACGTGAAGGACGCCACCACGTTCCTCTCGGGCAGCGAGGTGTGGGAAGTGCCGGACGACCCGACCAACAAGACGGGCGACGCGGTGCCTCCGTACTACCTGAGCATGAAGATGCCCGACCAGCAGGAGCAGACCTTCTCGCTCACCACGACGTTCACACCGAACGGCCGTGACAACCTCAGTGCCTTCATGGCGGTGAACGCCGATCCGGGCACCGAGGACTACGGCAAGATCAGAGTGCTGAAACTGCCGACCAGCACCACGGTCTCCGGACCCAAACAGGTCCAGAGCCAGTTCAACTCCGAACAGGACATCGCCGAGTCGATCAGGCTGCTGAGAGGCGGTGACTCCGAGGTCGAGTACGGCAACCTGCTGACCGTGCCGCTCGACGGAGGGCTGCTCTACGTGGAGCCGGTCTACGTACGCGGTGGTGGGCTGAAGTACCCGCTGCTGCGGAAGGTGCTGGTGACCTACGGAGGCCAGACCGCCTTCGAGGACACCCTCGACCAGGCTCTCGCCAAGGTCTTCGGGGGTGAGGGCACGACCACCGAGCCACCACCGGGCGAGGACGAGGGAACCGGCGAGGAGGAAGGCACGACGCCACCGCCGACGTCCGACAACCCCACGGTCCAGGAGGCGCTGAACGACGCCCAGAAGGCCTTCGAGGCCGGCCAGGAAGCCCTGAAGAAGAACGACTGGGAGGCCTACGGCAAGGCGCAGAAGGACCTGGAGGACGCGCTGCGCAAGGCCGAGGAGGCCCAGTCGGCCGAAGGAGGAGGTGGCGGCGCCGGCGGCGGGGAGGACAGTCCTGCTCCCGACGCGAGCCCGAGCAGTTAGCGAGCAGGCTGGTCAAACGCCCGTCCCGCGCCGTGCTACGGTTGCAACGCAACGGCGCGGGGTGGAGCAGCTCGGTAGCTCGCTGGGCTCATAACCCAGAGGTCGCAGGTTCAAATCCTGTCCCCGCTACTCACGTCGCGAAGTCGGCGACATCAAAGGCCCGGATTCCTCAAGGAATCCGGGCCTTTGTGATGGGCGAACGCATGTGCCTGGGCGGGTGACGGCCGTGCCGCCGACGGGAGTTGGCCGATCTGTGTTTGACTTGTCTCTCTGTGGGCATGTCGACAAAACGCTGTAGTGACCTCACTGACTGCGGTATACCAGGTGTACCCAGGTTGCAGGTGGTGCGACGATGGATGTTATGGGGGACAAGGCAACTCTGTTCGAGACAGGGCGTTTTGTGAAGTCCTCCTCTCAGGAGGAACCCCGGGACGAGACGGGGGAGGCCGCCGACGAGGCGGCCGAGGAGCTGCGTCAGCGGCTCGCCGCCGAGGCCGGCGACGTCGAGGCGATGAGCGTCCTCGGCGCCATGCTGCTGCGCCGCGGTGATCTCGACGGAGCCGAACCCCATCTGCGTGCCGCCACCGCCGCGGGCGACCGCGCCGCCGCCAACAACCTGGGCGTCCTGCTGCACCAGCGGGGCTACGCCGACGAGGCCGCCGGCTGGTGGCGGATCGCCGCCGTGGCCGGCTCCACCGCGGCGGCCCACGCGCTCGGCCGCTACCACCGGGAGCGCGGGGACGAACCCGCCGCCGAGTACTGGCTGCGCCAGTCCGCCGAGCAGGGGCACACCCTCGGCGCGTACGCCCTCGCCGACCTGCTGGAACACCG
>NZ_NCTE01000409.1:0-2106 GCF_002114215.1 Streptomyces sp. 13-12-16
CTCCGTCGCCGGCAAACACGTCACCTTCCAGGGCTCGTTCGCCCTGGCACCCCTGAGTCACCTTCAATTCGAGGAGGTCGCCCAATGCCTGGCGTTGTCGGGAGCCGGTTGAGCCCACGGCTCACGCCCGCGCTGCGCGCACTGCTGCGCGAGGGAGCCGAACGGGCCGAAGCGGCGGGCGAGGCGGACCGCGAGGCGCTGACGGCGCTGCGTACCAGCGGCCTGCTCGCCACCGCCGTCCCCACCGAACACGGCGGCGCGGGCCGGGACGCCGCCGCGGTGAACGCGCTGGTCGAACAGATCGCCGCCGTCAGCCCCTCCATGGCGATCATCGCGTTCCAGCACTTCGCCGTCAGCGCCCGCATCGCCGACTGGGGCACCGCGCGGCAACGGGCCCGCTGGCTGCCGCGACTGGCCGACGGGACCTGGCTGGCCGCCTCCGCGTGGAGCGAGAGCGGCGCGGGCGCCGCCAAGCAGAACCTGTCCACCACCGCCGAACGCCGTACGGACGGCACCTGGGTGCTGAACGGCTCCAAGGCCTTCACCACCGGCGCGGGCGTCGCCGACCTCTACCTGGTCCTGGTCCGCACCGCCCGGCCCGACGCCGCCCCGGCGTCCGGCTACGGAGCACCGGGGCAGACCTTCTTCCTCGTCGGCGCCGACAACCCCGGACTGGTCCCCGAACTCGGCCTGGACCTGGCCGGCATGCGGGGCTCCGCCACCGGACTGGTCTCCCTCGACGGGGCCGTCGTCACGGACGACGACCGGCTCGGCCCGGAGGGACAGGCCGCCACCATCATCGCCTCGGTCCGCGAGAGCGGGGCCAGCCTCGGCGCGGTCTCCGTCGGCACCGCGCAGGCCGCCCTCGACCTGGCCGTCGCACACGCCCACGACCGCGGACTCATGGACCTGCCTGCCGTACGACACCGGCTGGTGGGCCTGGCCACCCGCCTGGAGGCGGCCCGCGCGGTGGTGGAGCGGGCGGGGGCGCGCACCTCCGCCGACCCGGGCCTGACCACCCTGCACAGCAAGCTGCACGCCACCGAGGCCGCCGAGGAGATCTGCCTCGACGTCGCCCGCATGCTCGGCTCGGCCGGGTACCGGGACGGCGCGCGGATCGGCCGGCTGCTCGCGGACGCGCGCGGCGTCTCCCTCATGGGCCCGACCAACGACCTGTGCCGGGAACTGGTGGCGGTGTCGTGGACCGGCTGACCCCCACCCCCGAACTCGTCGTCAGCGGACGCCGGCTGGTCACCCCGCAGGGCGTGCGCCCCGGCCACGTGTCCGTCACCGGCGGACGCATCACCGCCGTCACGGACACCGACCCCGGGCCCGCCGCCGCCCGCCTCGACGCGGGCGAGCACTACGTGCTGCCCGGACTCATCGACTCCCACGTCCACTTCCGCACCCCGGGCCTGACCCACAAGGAGGACTGGGAACACGGCAGCAGGGCCGCCGTGCGCGGCGGCGTCACCACCGTGATGGACATGCCGAACACGGTGCCGCCGACGCTCACCCCCGAGACGGCGTCCGCCAAGGCGGCCCTCGTGGACGGGCACTCCCTGGTCGACTACCGGTTCCACCTGGGACTCGACCCGGACCGCCCCGAACTGCTGGCCGACCTGGACGCGCGCACCGCCACCAGCGTGAAGATCTTCATGGCCGGACACCACACGGCCCCCACCGTGGTGCGCGACCCGGACCAGCTGGAGAAGGCGTTCGCCGCGGCCGCCCAGGGCGGCGTCCAACTGGTCCTGCACGCCGAGGACGACGGGCTGTTCGCCCTGCTGGACTCCTGGTGGGGCGAGCCCGCCAGCTACCTGGAGTACGAGGAGCGCCGCCCGCGCACCGGCGGCATCGTCGCCGTCGCCAAGGTCCTGGAACTGGTGCGCCGCCACGGCACCCGCGCGCACATCCTGCACCTGTCCAGCGCCGAGGAGGCCGACCTGGTGTGCGCGGCGCGGGCGGCCGGGCTCCCCGTCACCTTCGAGGTCACCGGACACCACCTGTCGTTCACCGACGAGGACACCCGCCGCCTGGGCGCCCGCACCCGCCTCTCCCCGTCCATCCGCGGCACGGACGACCAGGACCGGCTGTGGCGGGCGC
>NZ_NCTE01000409.1:2248-2891 GCF_002114215.1 Streptomyces sp. 13-12-16
GCACACCGTCGAGGAGAAGACCCGCGGCGTCGCCCAGTCGCCGCCCGGACTGCCCGGCGTCCAGGAACTGGCGGTCGCCGTCTGGACGGGCATGCGCAGACGCTGGCCCGAGGAAGACCCCGACACGGCCGCCGTACGGCTGGCCCGCCACCTCTCCGCCCGGCCGGCCGAGCTGTTCCGACTGCCCGGCAAGGGCCGGCTGGAGGCGGGCGCCGACGCCGACCTGGTGTTCCTCGCCCCCGACGTGCCCTGGATGCTCTCCGCGGGCGACGTGGAGAGCAAGTGCGGCTGGTCGGCGTACGAGGGATGGACCTTCACCGGCCGCATCGAACGGACCCTGCGCGCGGGCCGCACCGTGTGGGACGCGTCCACCGGCTCCTACGGCGCCCCCGACGGCCGGCTGCTGGGCGCGGCGCCCGCCCCCACCCCCTCGGCCGGCACGGCCACGACGGAGGTCCCGACGCCATGACGCAACGCCAGACCGTATTCATCGCCGGCGGCGGCATCGGAGGCCTCGCCGCCGCCGCGGGACTCGCCGCGCGCGGCTTCGACGTCACGGTGATCGAGCGGGCCGCCACCCTCCGGGAGGGCGGCTCGGGACTCATGATCCAGCCCAACGGCCTGCGCGCCGCCGACGCGCTCG
>NZ_NCTE01000410.1 GCF_002114215.1 Streptomyces sp. 13-12-16
CAAGCGCGAGGGCGACGTCGCGGTGGTGTCCGTGCACTGGGGCTCGAACTGGGGCCACCACGTCCCGCAGGGCCAGGTCCGGTTCGCCCACGCGCTGGTCGACGGGGGTGTGGACGTCGTCCACGGCCACTCCTCGCACCACCCCCGCCCGGTCGAGATGTACCGCGGCCGGGTGATCCTCTACGGCTGCGGCGACTTCGTCGACGACTACGAGGGCATCTCCGGCCACGAGGAGTACCGCGACGACCTGCGGCTCGCCTGTCTGCTGTCGGTGTCCCCGGACGGCGGGCGCCCGTCCGGGCTGCGCATGGTGCCGCTGAGGACGCGGCGGATGCGGCTGGAGCCCGCCGCGGCGGACGAGCGGGCCTGGCTGCGGGAGACCCTCGACCGGGTCAGCGGCGTGGACATCGTCCTCGGCCCGGACGGCGCGCTCACCCTCGCCCCGCGGTGACCGTTTCGGCCGCGCCCGGCGGGAGCGCCCCCGCCTTCGGGCGGGCGGCTCACCCGCCGGTGCTGTCGTCGGCTCCGGCGCCGGGGCGGCCGGAACGCCGACGGGTGCCCGGCAGCATCTCCTGCACCTTGGCCTTGAAGCCCTGTTTCACCATGGAGGCGCGGTCGCTGTCGCCCTTGAGCACGGCGAAGGCCGCGGCCTCGATCTGGTCCAGCTCCGCGTGCGGCGGGATCGGCGGCACGGCGGGGTCGGTGCGGAAGTCGATGACGAAGGGCCGGCCGGCCGTCAGCGCCCGGTCCCAGGCGGCCTCGACCTGCTCCGGCTTCTCCACTCGGACGCCCTCCAGCCCGATCCGCTGCGCGATCTCGGCGTAGGGCAGGTCCGGGACGGCCTGCGACTGTTCGAACTGCGGCGCCCCGGACATCGCCCGCATCTCCCAGGTGACCTGGTTCAGGTCGCGGTTGTTGAGGACGGCCACGATCAGCCGCGGATCGGACCAGTCCTGCCAGTACTTGGCGGCCGTGACCATCTCCATCATGCCGTTCATCTGCATGGCGCCGTCGCCGACGAGGGCGATGGCGGGGCGCTCCGGGTGCGCGAACTTCGCACCGATGGCGTACGGGACACCGGGCCCCATGGTCGCGAGGGTGCCCGAGAGGGAGCCGCGCATCCGTCCGCGCATCCGCAGGTGGCGGGCGTACCAGTTGGCGGCGGAACCGGAGTCGGCCGTGACGATCGCGTCGTCGGGGAGCCTGCCGTCGAGGGCGTGCACCACGTACTCCGGGTTGACCGGGTCGGCGTCCACGGCGGCGCGCCGCTGCATCACCTCCCACCAGCGGGCGACGTCCTTCTCGACCTTCTCGCGCCAGGACCTCTTCTTCTTGCGGTCCAGGCGCGGCAGGAGGCGGCGCAGCGTCTCGGCCGCGTCGCCGACGAGGTTCACCTCGAAGGGGTAGCGCAGGCCGATCATGTGCGGGTCGATGTCGATCTGCACGCCCCGCGCCTGGTCCAGCTCCGGCATGAACTGCGTGTACGGGAAGCTGGAGCCGATCATCAGCAGGGTGTCGCAGTCCCGCATCAGCTCGTAGGAGGGCCGGGTGCCGAGCAGGCCGATGGCTCCGGTGACGTAGGGCAGGTCGTCGGGGAGCACGTCCTTGCCGAGCAGGGCCTTGGCGACGCCCGCGCCGAGGACGTCCGCCAGTTCCTCCACTTCGGCGCGGGCGCCGCGGGCGCCCTGTCCGATGAGGACGGCGACCTTCTCGCCGGCGTTGAGGACCTCGGCGGCCCGCTCGACGTCGGCGTCGGCGGGCACGGGCGCGTACCGGCCGAGCCCCATGCTGGACGGCACCATCTTGAAGGCGTGCGTCGGCGGGCTGTAGTCCAGTTCCTGCACGTCGGCGGGGATGATGACCGCGGTGACCGTGCGCCGCGCGTAGGCGGTGCGGAAGGCGCGGTCGATGAGGTTCGGGAGCTGCTCGGGCACCATCGCCGTCTCGCAGAAGTCGGAGGCGACGTCCTTGTACAGGTTCTGCAGGTCGATCTCCTGCTGGTACGAGCCGCCCATCGCGCTGCGGTTGGTCTGCCCGACCAGCGCGACGACGGGGACGTGGTCGAGCTTCGCGTCGTAGAGGCCGTTGAGCAGGTGGATCGCGCCGGGTCCCGAAGTCGCCGCGCAGACCCCGGCCTTGCCCGAGAACTTCGCGTAGCCGACGGCCTGGAACGCGGACATCTCCTCGTGCCGGGACTGGACGAACCTCGGACGGTCGTCGGCTCGTCCCCACGCCGCCAGGAGGCCGTTGATGCCGTCGCCCGCGTAGGCGAAGACGTGCTCCACCTCCCACTCGCGCAAGCGCTGAAGGATGTGATCGGAAACCTTCATGCCGGCCATCGACCTTCCGTTCCGCCGGTGCGCGTCCGCTCGACGGGGCCGCACAGCACGCTGTCAGGGAAAGCGACGGGTTCCGTGCGGTGCCCGGTGCAAACGTCGCGGCGCCCGCCGGGCCGGGCACCGGTGTCCCGCAGTACGCTGGCCGCAGCCGGCCACCGGGAGCTTTGATGTGGAGACGCGGGAAGCACGAACGGCGTTCCGAGACCCTTCCGCTGGAGCTGTGCGACCTCTGCGGGAGGACCTTCCCGGCCGGTGAGGAGGTGAGCGGACACGTACCGGACTCCTCCTCCGCCCACCCCACCGACACCTGGTGCGACGGTCTGCGCCGGGTCACCGCCTGTTGCGAGGCGCACCTCGACGTGCTCCGTGAGGCGTACCGGCGCCGCCCCTTCGTGCAGGAGGAGCTGTGGGCGGCGAAGATCACCCGTGTGCTGACGTCCGGTCCGCCGGTGCTCACCATGGTGCAGCTCGCCTGCCGGACCGGACTGCACGAGCCGGACATCCGGCGGGCCATCGCCTGGCACAACGAGCGACGCCGCCGGATGGAGGAGTGACCCCGGTCCGGCCCGCGGTGGGCCTTATGCCGCCTGCGGCTGAAGGAAGCGGGCCAGCAGGTCGTCCAGGCTCACCATGCCGGTGAGCTGTCCGGAGCCGTCGCGGACCACTGCCAGCGAGGCCCGGCGGCGGCGCAGCAGGTCGATCGCGTCGGCGACCGTGGCGTCGTCCGTCAGCTCGGGCACCGGGCGGGCCAGGGCGCGGGCGCCGGCCGCCCGTCCCCGGGCGCGGG
>NZ_NCTE01000040.1 GCF_002114215.1 Streptomyces sp. 13-12-16
CCCGCCCCGCGCGCGTCCGCGGTACGCGGCCCGGTGCGCCCCTTTGCGCCCGGTCGCCCCGCGGGCCGCCCGTCCTCACGGCCGCGCAGCCATGCGACCGCCATGCGGCGCAGGCGCAGCCGTGAGCCCGGGGCGGCGCTCTCGGTCGGTTCCATTCCCGTCCCTCTCCCAGCCGGCGGTGCCCACGCCACGCGACCCGATGCCCGACGACCCTCAGCGGCTCCGCGGTGGAAAGCCCTTACCCCGGACCCCTCACGAGTACGGGGTTGCTCCGACCGCAGCTGGGCACGGCAGGCGCACATCTCAACAGTAGGCCGCAGAAGGCCCGTACGGGCACCGGTCGCCGACGGTTGCCCGAATGCGCCCCAGCCACCCGTATGCATCTGATATGCGCCGATCAGCCGACCTTCAACCGCTACTCCTCGGCCGAAAGAGCGACGTCCGCCGCGGCCTTCGGACCTTGCTCGAGGAGGACGGTGAAGCCGTCCTCGTTCAGAACCGGCACCTTGAGCTGCATCGCCTTGTCATACTTCGTCCCGGGATTGTCACCCACGACGACGAACGACGTCTTCTTGGAGACGGATCCGGTCACCTTCGCCCCCTGGCTCTGCAGCGCCTCCTTCGCGCCGTCCCGGGTGAAGCCGTCCAGGGTTCCGGTCACCACGACAGTGAGCCCTTCCAGCGGACGCGGCCCCTCGTCCTCTCCCGACCCCTCGTCCTCCATGCGGACACCGGCCGCTTTCCACTTGCGGATGATCTCCCGGTGCCAGTCCTCGGCGAACCACTGCTTGAGCGAGGCGGCGATGGTCGGGCCGACCCCCTCGGTGCCCGCCAGCTCCTCCTCGGTGGCCTGCTCGATGCGGTCGACGGAGCGGAACTCACGGGCCAGCGCCTCCGCCGCGACCGGACCGACATGACGGATCGACAGACTGGTCAGCACGCGCGCCAGCGGGCGCTCCTTGGCCGCCGCGATGTTCGCCAGCATCGCGACCGCGTTCTTCCTCGGCTCGCCCTCCTGGTTGGCGAAGACGGTGGCGATCTTCTCCTCGCCGGTCTTCGGGTCCCGCTTGGGCAGCCCGCTGTCCTGGTCGAGGACGTACGCCTTGATGGGCAGCAGCTGCTCGATGGTGAGGTCGAACAGGTCGCCCTCGTCTTGCAGCGGCGGATCCTCCGGCTCCAGCGGCCTGGTCAGCGCCGCCGCGGCGACATAGCCGAAGTGCTCGATGTCCAGCGCCCTGCGCCCGGCCAGGTAGAACAGCCGCTCCCGCAACTGTGCCGGGCACGTACGGGCGTTGGGGCACCGCAGGTCGACGTCGCCCTCCTTCATCGCCTTCAGCGGCGTACCGCACTCGGGGCACTCGGCGGGCATCACGAACTCGCGCTCGCTGCCGTCCCGCAGGTCGGCGACCGGGCCGAGGATCTCCGGGATCACGTCACCGGCCTTGCGCAGCACCACCGTGTCGCCGATGAGGACGCCCTTGGCCTTGACCACGTCCTGGTTGTGCAGGGTGGCGAACTCGACCTCGGATCCGGCCACCGTGACCGGTTCGACCTGGGCGTACGGCGTGACCCTGCCCGTACGGCCCACCCCCACGCGGATGTCGACCAGCTTGGTGTTGACCTCCTCGGGCGCGTACTTGTACGCGATGGCCCAGCGCGGCGCGCGCGAGGTGGTGCCGAGGCGGCCCTGCAGGGAGATCTCGTCGAGCTTGACGACGGCCCCGTCGATCTCGTGCGCCACGGAGTGCCGGTTCTCGCCGTAGTACGCGATGAACTCCCGTACGCCGGCGAGGTCGTCGACCACCCTGTTGTGCTCGGAGGTGGGCAGGCCCCAGCTCTTGAGCAGGTCGTAGCCCTGGGAGAGGCGGGTCATGCCCTTGTAGCCCTCCAGGACGCCGATGCCGTGCACCACCATGTGCAGCGGACGGGAGGCGGTGACCCGGGGGTCCTTCTGGCGCAGCGAACCGGCCGCCGCGTTGCGCGGGTTGGCGAAGGGCTTGTCACCGGCCGCGACCAGAC
This sequence comes from Streptomyces sp. 13-12-16, assembly GCF_002114215.1. GTDB lineage: Bacteria > Actinomycetota > Actinomycetes > Streptomycetales > Streptomycetaceae > Streptomyces. The sequence continues at coordinate 2,020 of NZ_NCTE01000040.1, forward strand.
GGGCGTTGAGCCCCTGGAACTTCTCCATCGGGAAGTAGACCTCCCCCCGGACCTCCACCAGGTCGGGCACCTCGTCGCCCTTCAGCCGGTCCGGGATCTCGGCGATGGTACGCACGTTGGGCGTGATGTCCTCGCCGGTGCGGCCGTCGCCGCGGGTCGCCGCGCGGACCAGCCGCCCCCGCTCGTAGGTGAGGTTGACGGCGAGGCCGTCGACCTTCAGCTCGCACAGGAAGTGGAACTTCTGCTCGCCCAGCTCCTTGTGGATGCGCTCGGCCCACGCGGCGAGGTCGTCGTCGTTGAACGTGTTGTCGAGGGAGAGCATGCGCGAGACGTGCTGCACGGAGGTGAACTCCGTCTCGTACGCACCCGCGACCTTCTGGGTCGGCGAGTCCGGGGTGCGCAGCTCCGGATGCTCCTCCTCCAGCGCCTCCAACTCCCGCAGCAGCCGGTCGAAGTCGGCGTCGCTGATGACGGGGGCGTCGTTCACGTAGTACCGGAAGCGGTGCTCCTCGATCTGCTCAGCGAGCCTGGCGTGCTTCTCCCGTGCCTCGGCGGGCACGCTCGTCGTCTCCGCTTGCTTGTCGCCGGCCACCGTGTGTCCTCCCGTTACTCTGGGTTGTCCGCGAGGGATCTCGCCGCCCGGACGCAATGGGCGAGGGCCCTGCGCGCGTACTCCGGGGAGGCCCCCGCGAGTCCGCACGCCGGAGTGAGCGTGACCGCCTCCGGGAGGAGTCCCGGCCGCAGCCCCAGCCTGCGCCAGAGCGTCCTGACATCCATGACGCTACCGCCAGGGTCCGACAACGGTCCGTCCGTGCCCGGGACGACACCGGCGAACAGCCGGGTCCCGCTCTCCACCGCTTCCCCGATCGCCTCGTCGTCACGCTCGGTGAGGAGGGAGAAGTCGAAGGAGACCCCCGCCGCGCCCGTCCGGCGCAGCAGGGCGAACGGGACGTCCGGTGCGCACGAGTGGACCACGACGGGCCCGCCGTCGTGAACCCCGACGACGTCCCGCAGCGTGGCCTCGACGAGCTGCCGGTCCACCGCGCGGTGGGTGCGGTAGCCGCTGGCGGTCCGCACCTGTCCGCGCAGTACGGCGGTGAGGGAGGGTTCGTCGAGCTGCAGGACGAGCCGCGCGCCGGGTACGCGCCGCCGCACCTCGGCGAGGTGGAGGCGCAGTCCCTCGGCGAGGGAGGCGGCGAGGTCGCGGCAGGCGCCGGGGTCGGAGAGGGCGGCCTCGCCGTTGCGCAGTTCCAGGGCGGCGGCGAGCGTCCACGGGCCGACCGCCTGGACCTTCAGGGGCCCCTGGTACTCCTGGGTGAACTCCTCCAGCGCGTCGAGGTCCTCGCCGAGCCAGGAGCGGGCGCGCCTGGTGTCGCGGCCCGGGCGGTCGCCGAGGCGCCAACCGCTGGGTTCGACGCGGGCGTAGAGCTCCACGAGCATGCCCGCGGTGCGGCCGATCATGTCCGCGCCGGGGCCGCGGGCGGGGAGTTCGGGGAGGTGGGGGAAGGTCTCGAAGCTGCCGGTGACCGTTTTGGCGGCTTCCCGGGCGTCCCCGCCCGGCATGGAGCCGATGCCGGTGGCGGGGCCGAAGCTGGACTGGCTGTTTTCGCTCACCCGTAGAGCGTACGGAGGTTTTTCGCCCCCGCCGCCCCCACCCGTCCCGAACCTGGGGCTCCGCCCCAGACCCCGCTCCTCGAACGCCGGAGGGGCCGGGGGCCGGACGGGCGGGAGGGTGCGGACGGAGTGTGACTACCGCCCCGGTCGGACCGTCAGGTCGTTGATCTCCGCGTCGGCCGGCAGGTCCAGGGCCGTGACGATCGTCGTGGCGACCGACTCCGGGTCGATCCACTTCCCGGGGTCGTACTCCTTGCCCTCCTGCCGGTGGACCTTGGCCTGCATGGGGCTGGCGGTGCGGCCGGGGTAGACCGAGGTGACGCGGACGCCGCCCGCGTGCTCCTCGTGGCGCAGGGAGTCCGCGAGGGCCTTGAGGCCGTGCTTGGAGGCGGCGTAGGCGGCCCAGTCGGCGTGGGCGGCCAGGCCGGCGCCGGAGTTGACGAAGATCACGTGGCCCCGGCTCGCGCGGAGCTGGGGCAGGAAGTGCCGGGTCAGCTCGGCGGGGGCGATCAGGTTGACGTTGAGCTGGTGCCGCCAGGTCTTCGGGGTCAGCTCGCCGACCGGGCCGAGGTCGACCACGCCGGCGATGTGCAGGAGGGAGTCCACCCGGTCCGGGAGCGACTGGTGGGAGAAGGCCCAGGAGAGCTTGTCCGGGTCCGCCAGGTCGCCGACGAGGGTGCGGGCGCCGGGGAAGGCGGCCGCCAGTTCCTTCGCCCGGCCCGCGTCGCGCGCGTGCAGTACGAGTTCGTCCCCGCGCGCGTGCAGGCGGTGGGCGACGGCCGCGCCGATGCCGGAGCCCGCTCCGGTGATCACATGTGTAGCCATGCCCGCCATGCTCGCATCACCGGGCGGTCACTTTCCGCCCAGGCTCTCCTCCAGGTAGGCCAGCGCGCCCACCGGCTCCTCGGCGAAGAACACCAGGTCGGTGAGCGGACGGGGCAGGAAGCCCTCGTCCTCCATGCGGCGGAACTGCTCCTTGAGGCCGTCGTAGAAGCCCGCGGTGTTGAGCAGCACCACCGGCTTCTCGGTGTGCCCGTGCTTCTTCAGCTCCAGGATCTCGGTCGCCTCGTCGAGGGTGCCGGTGCCGCCGACCATGATGACCACCGCGTCGGCCTTCTCCAGCAGCAGCCGCTTGCGCTCGGCGAGGTCACGCGCGATCACCATCTCGTCGACGCCGTCGCGCGCCTTCGCCGCGAGGAACTCCACGGAGACGCCGAGGAGCCGGCCGCCCGCCTCCTCCACGCCGTCGGCGACGACCTTCATCAGGCCGACGTCCGAACCGCCCCACACCAGCGTGTGCCCGCCCTTGCCGAGCAGCCGCGCGAACTCCCGCGCGGGGCGTGTGTAGCGTTCGTCGAGGTCGGCGGCGGAGAGGAAGACACAGATGTTCACGGACCCACAGTACGGGTCCGGTCGGACATCGCGGTCAGCCGCATCTTCGACTGCCGGTGCGGCAGCTCCTCCCAGTCCTCCATGAACCGCGCGGTGAGGCCGTGCCCGGCGGCCAGTTCCACCAGCGTCCTGGTCCGGTAGTAGAAGTCCTCGTGCAGCACCTGGTGCTCCTCGCCCTCCGTGCGGTCGAAGGTGAAGTCGAAGAACCCGCCGGGCGCGAGCACCCTCCCGACGTGCGCGAAGCACTCCTCGATGACGTGCCGGGGCGAGTGCGAGAAGACGCTGTGCGCGTGGACGACGTCGAAGTGCCCGTCGGGCAGGAAGGCGAAGGTGAGGTCGTTCGCGAGGGACAGGTACGGCACCTTGTCCTGGAGTCCGTCGCGTACGAGGGTGTCCTGGGCGGCGAGCAGGATGTGCGGCGAGATGTCGATGCCGTAGTAGTGGCCGGGTTCCAGGTGGCCGATGAAGTGGCGTCCCGCGCGGAGGTTGCCGCAGCCGATCTCCAGCATCCGGTGACCGGGCCGCAGCCCGTGCCGCAGCAGGTAGTCGAACTGCATCCGGCCGATGCGCGCCCACTGCTCGCGCGAGGGGTTGTGGCCGACCGCCGCCTCGGCGCCGCGGGCCGCGTCGGAGGCCATCACCGCGCGGTAGTAGGCGATGTGGTCGCGGTTGCGCAGCCGCAGCCAGGTGTCGCGCAGCGCGCGCCGCGCGTGGGCGGGGACGCGCCCCGGATGGCGCAGGGCGTAGCCGGCCCGGTGGGCGAGGGTGCCGCGGTTCCGGCCGGTGTCCTTGGCTCCCATGGGTCCTCCTGCGGGTCCTCCTCGGGAAGAAGTCCGCTTCAGCGTGCGCTGTACTCAGGGAGTCGGCCACCTGAGGAGGGACGATCGTGACCACGGGCCACCGCATCACCATCGAGGCCAGTGACCGGCACGTGCGCGTGGTGCACGGCGGGCGGGTGCTGGCGGAGAGCGACGGGGCACTGCTGCTGAAGGAGACGGGCTGTCCCGACCGGTACTACATCCCGCCGGCGGACGTACGGCTCGACCTGCTGGCGCCCTCGGAGACCCACACGCGCTGTCCCTTCAAGGGCACCGCCTCCTACTGGTCGCTGCCGGACGCGGCGGACCTGGCCTGGGCGTACCCGGAGCCGAAGCCGGACGTCGCGCGGATCAAGGACCACCTCTGCTTCTACGAGGTCGAAGTCGGCTGATCACGTAAACGGGTTGTGCTGGGCGAACGCGCCGCCCGCCTCACCGATGAATGGCGCCCCGTGCGGCAGTCTGGCGTGACATGGACAAGAACATCTCTTCGCGTGACGGCACCTCCCTGGCGTACGAGAGCGCCGGGCGGGGTGCCACGATCGTTCTCGTCAGCGGCGCGATGTCGACGGGCGGCACGGTGGCCCCGCTGGCGGCGCCCCTCTCGGAGCGGTTCCGGGTGGTCGTGTACGACCGCCGGGGCCGGGGCGGCAGCGGGGACACGGCGCCGTACGCGGTGGAGCGCGAGGTCGAGGACCTGGCGGCGCTGATCGGGGCGGTGGGCGGCGAGGCCGCGCTGTACGGCGTCTCCTCGGGCGGCGCGCTGGCGCTCAGGGCGGCGGCGAGCGGACTGCCGGTGCACCACGTCGCCGTGTACGAGACGCCGTACGCGATGTCCGCGGAGGATCTCGGGGAGCGTGCGCGGTACACCGAGCGGCTGACGGCGGCGCTCGCCGAGGGGCGGCGCGGGGACGCGGTGGAGCTGTTCCTGCGGCTGACCGGCCTCGGCGAGGACGTCATCCAGGGCGCGCGGCAGTCACCGATGTGGGCCGGGATGGAGTCGATGGCGCCGAGCCTCGCGTACGACGACGCCGTGATGGGCGACGGGAGCGTGCCGCGCGAGCTGCTGTCGTCGATCCGCGTCCCGGTGCTGTCGATCGCGGGCGACGCGAGCCCGGCGTGGATGCGTGAGGCGGCGCGGGCGATCGCCGAGTCCGTCCCCCGGGGCACGTACCGCGCCCTGGGGGGCCAGACCCACATGGTCGAACCGGACGTCCTGGCGCCGGTCCTGGCGGAGTTCTTCACGTGGTGAGCGCCCCGCCGGGCCTTGAGGAGCGCCTTCAGGCCGCGCCGGCCGTCGCCCGCACCGTGGACGCGATCGTCGCCGAGCCGACCACGCGGGTGCCGTCGTACAGGACGATCGCCTGGCCGGGGGCGACGCCGCGGACGGGCTCGGTGAAGGACACCTCCAGGGAGCCGTCGACGAGTTCCGCCGTCACCTCCGTCTCGCCGCCGTGGGCGCGCAGCTGGGCGGTGTAGGTGCCGGGGCCGGTGGGGGCGGCGCCGCACCAGCGGGGCTTGATCGCGGTGAGGGCGGTGACGTCGAGGGCCGCCGCGGGGCCGACGGTGACCGTGTTGGTCACCGGGGAGATGTCGAGGACGTAGCGGGGCTTGCCGTCGGGGGCGGGGGTGCCGATCCGCAGGCCCTTGCGCTGGCCGATGGTGAAGCCGTACGCGCCCTCGTGGCTGCCGACCTTGGTGCCGGACTCGTCGACGATGTCGCCCTCGGCCTTGCCGAGGCGGTTCGCGAGGAAGCCCTGGGTGTCGCCGTCGGCGATGAAGCAGATGTCGTGCGAGTCGGGCTTCTTGGCGACGGCCAGCCCCCTGCGCCCGGCCTCCGCGCGGATCTCCTCCTTGGTGGTGACCGTGTCACCGAGGGGGAACATCGCGTGGGCGAGCTGGCGGTCGTCGAGCACGCCGAGGACGTAGCTCTGGTCCTTGGCCATGTCGGAGGCGCGGTGCAGTTCGCGGGTGCCGTCCTCGCGCAGGACCACCTGGGCGTAGTGGCCGGTGCAGACCGCGTCGAAGCCGAGCGCCAGCGCCTTGTCCAGCAGGGCGGCGAACTTGATCTTCTCGTTGCAGCGCAGGCACGGGTTGGGGGTGCGGCCGGCCTCGTACTCGGCGACGAAGTCCTCGACGACGTCCTCGCGGAAGCGGTCGGCGAGGTCCCACACGTAGAACGGGATGCCGATGACGTCGGCGGCGCGGCGGGCGTCGCGCGAGTCCTCGATGGTGCAGCAGCCCCGCGCGCCGGTACGGAACGACTGCGGGTTCGCGGAGAGCGCGAGGTGGACGCCGGTCACGTCGTGGCCCGCTTCGGCCGCGCGGGCGGCGGCGACGGCGGAGTCGACTCCGCCGGACATGGCGGCCAGGACGCGGAGGGGGCGGGAGCGCTGCGAGGTGTCAGTCATAACCCCTCCAGGGTACGGGGGGACGGGAACCACGGCCGCCGGGTATCCGTTCACGATCACATGGGGGCACGGAAGGCATCCGAGGACGGGGACCGGCGCATCGGGCGGCGGGCCCTGATCGTGGGCGGCGTGGCGGCAGCGGCGGGCACGGCGGCGCTGGCGCGGGACGAGCTGGCGCGGCTGTGGTGGCGCCTGCCGGGCGTCG
>NZ_NCTE01000411.1 GCF_002114215.1 Streptomyces sp. 13-12-16
GGGAACGGGCGACCCCGGCGGTCGCCCCGCCCGCGCCGGCCAGCCACCAGGACACGGCGTCCGGGTAGGCGCCCGGGTACAGCGCGGCGCAGGTCTCCGGCAGTGCCGCCGCCGGGGCGGAACCGTCGGCGGCGCCCCCGGACGACAGGTCCTCCAGCAGGGCGCGCAGCAGCAGCGGGTTGCCCGCCCCGGCCCGTACGCAGTCGGCCACCCGGTCGGATGCGGCCTCGGGGAAGGCGGCGCGGACCAGGCCCGCGGCGGCGCCGGCGCTCAGCGGGGCGAGGGTGTGGGTGCGGACGAGGGCGGGGGAGAGCCCGTGGGCGATACCGGCGCCGGGCGGATCGATGTCGTACTGGCTGCGCTCGGTGACCACCAGGAGCACCGGCAGCCCGTCGACGAGCCGGACCGCCTCCGCCAGCCAGCGGCGCGAGAGCGGGTCGGCGGCGTGCACGTCGTCGACCGCCACGAACAGCGGGGCCTCGGCCGCGTACGTCTCCAGCAGTCGCCACAGCAGCGCGGACCGTGTCCGGTGGTGCGCGGCCCGGGAGGTGCCGGGGTCCGCCGGGGGGTCGTCGACGAAGTCCGCCTCCGCGCCGAAGAGCTGGTGGACGACGCCCCACTCCGTACCGCTGTTCTCCGGGGCGCAGCGGGCCCGCAGCACCCACATGCCCCGGGCCGCCGCCTGCTGCGCGGCGGCCCTCAGGAGGGCGGTGCGGCCGGTGCCGGTGGCACCGCGCAGCAGGAACAGGCGGCCCGAACCCTCACGGGCGCGTTCGGCCTCCGCGGCCAGCGTCCGCAGGGCGTCGTCCCGTTCGCTGAGGGGTTCCACTGAGGGCAACGGTTCCTCCTGGGCCGGGGCGGATCGTGGACGTGCGGGGCAAGGGCGGGTGACGGGGGCGGATCTCACGGGTGACCGGACGGGACGGCGGCCGGCCCCTCCTCGGAGGACGTGAAACGGGCCCGGCGGGTGCCCCGACGGACCGGTCCGGTCGGCCTGTTGAGGCAAGAAACGCGAACAGGGGGCGAATCCTTGACACAGGTATGGACGAAGCGCACCGGGTCGTGTTCCATTCCCGCAGAGCCGGACCCCGTCCCCGGGCCCGGCCGAAAACCGCGGGGCGCGGAGCACGGCCGGGGGTGTCCGGCGTGTGCCCGGCCGGTGAGCGGTGCGCCTGATCTCGTGGTGCATCTCGTGGTTCTCCACGATTGCCCGCGTCCCACCCGGCACAGGAGTGTGTGACCGAAGCATCGGACGCGGACACCACAGCGGTGCCCGCAACTCGGGTATGGGGAATCGGTTGCACAGCTCGTTCGGAACCTCGGAAACGGCCCCGGCCGCCGGGCAGGGGACCCGGATCCCGGTGGTGGTCGACGCCCCGGACCCCATCTCCCGGGCCGGCGCGGCCAGTGAACTCCGCCGGCACCCGGTCATCGAGCTGGTGGAGGACGGACGCCCCGGTCCGGACACCGTGGCCCTCCTCATCAACGACCACCTGGACGAGGGCCTGTTGGCCCGGATGCGCAAGCTCGTGCGCAGTGACGGCAGCCGTGCCGTGCTCGTGGTCGGCGCGATCCGCGAGAACGAACTCCTCGACGTGGTCGAGTGCGGGGTCGGCGCGATCGTCTGGCGCCACGAGGCCACCGCGCACCGGATGGTGCGCGCCGTCGTGGCGGCCTCCCGGGGCGACGGGGACCTCCCCGGTGACCTGCTGGGCCGGCTGATCAACCAGGTGGGTACGCTGCACCGCACCTCGGCGGGCCACCCCGGCGGCCCCTCCTCCGGCCTGACGGCCCGTGAGGCCGACGTGCTGCGCCTCGTCTCCGAGGGCCTGGACACGGGAGAGATCGCCGGAAAACTCTCGTACTCCGAACGTACGGTCAAGAACGTGTTGCACGGCATCACCACCCGGCTGCACCTCCGCAACCGCGCGCACGCCGTCGCGTACGCCCTTCGGGAAGGTTACATCTGACCGAACAGGCAACCGAATTCACCCTCTCGGGCAGCCCGTCGTGCCCGCTCCCGTCCCAGGGGGCGGGCACGGCACCGCGCGTCCACGGGCACGATCGGTGGAGCCCGGCGGCCCGGTGGCACGACAGCCGGTGAGCCGGTGAGCCGGTGAGCCGCACCACGGCAGAGCAGGAGTACGACGGTGATCCACGAGGTGGACGAGGTCCTCAAGGGGCTTCTCAGCAGCGGCGCCCTGGCCGGATCGGGCATCGAGGTGTCGCTGGACGCCCCGACCCGGGACTGGGCGGCCCGCCGCAACGCGCCCGCCCTCAACGCCTACCTCTACGACATCCGCGAGGAGGTCTCACGGCGCGAACGCGGCGCGGTCCCGGTCACCGACGGCAGCGGCCAGGTCGTGAAGCGCCGTCTGCCCCCGCGCTGGTTCCGGCTGTCGTACCTGGTCACCGCCTGGACCCGGCAACCGCAGGACGAGCACCGCCTGCTGTCCGCCGTACTGGCCACGCTGCTGCCCCGCGAGATCCTGCCGCCCGCCGAACTTCCGGGCGCGCTGGGCGCGCTGGGGCTCTCCGTGTCGCTGTCGGTGGCCGGCACCCAGACCGAGTCGCGGTCGCTGGCCGAGATCTGGTCCGCGCTCGGCGGTGAACTCAAGCCGTCGCTCGACCTGGTGGTGCTCGTCCCGTTCCCGTCCTTCCCCGAGTACGACGCCGGCCCGCCGGTCACCGAGGGCGCGGTCGTACGGGTCCGCTCGGTCGACGGCGCCCAGGACGACTCACCCGGTCGCGGCCACCGTCCGCACCACGTCGAGCAGGGGAAGCGGAACCGTTGAACGACCACCTCCACGACCCGGCCGAGGCGCTCCTGGAGCGCGTCACACGGCTCCGGGAACGCGTCGCCCTGCTGGTCGAGCACCGCACCGCCGGCGACCCGACCGCCGACGACCCGCTCCGCGGCCTGTACCTGTCCGAGGAAGCCGTACGGCACCACCTCCACGCCACCCCCGCCCCGCCGTTCCCCGACGGGACCGGGGACGACGGGACCGGGGACGACGACGAGCCCCCCGGTGACCGGCTCGGTCCGCTCGCGCGGCGGCTCGGTCTGCGCCCGCTGGAGGTCTCGGTGCTGCTCGTGGCGCTCGCCCCGGACCTCGACCGCTCCTTCGAGCCCCTGTACGGCTACCTCAACGACGACGTGGGCCGCCGCCGCGCCACCACCGGGCTCGCGCTCGACCTGTGCGGCGCCCCCGTGCACCGGCCCGAGGTCCGCGCCGTCTTCCACCCCTCGGCACCCCTGCGGTCCCTGGCCCTGCTCGACGTCGACGAACCGGAACGCCCCTTCCTCAGCCGGTCGCTGCGGGTCCCGGGCCGGCTCCTCGCCCACCTCCTCGGTGACGACACCCCGGATCCCTCCCTCACCGGGCGGGTCCGCCCGCTCACCGTGCCGTCCACCGCGGACACGCCCGGGGACGACACCTTCACCGGGCGGCTCGCCGCCCGGCTGGCCGCCGCCCCGCTCACCGTCTACCTGCGCGAGCACCGCGAGGGCGAGGGCCTGGCGCACGCCGCGCGGGCCCTCCCCGACGGCGCCCTGCACTACGTCCCCCGGGGGCCGCACACCGGGGAACCGCTGGCCGCCCTGCTGCGCGAGGCCCGGCTGCGGGACCGCGCCGTGGTCGTCTCCCCGCTCCCGGACGACCCGGGGGCACTCGTGCGGGCACTGTCGGTGCCCGATGTGCCGGTGGTGTTCACCGGCTCCCGGCCGTACGACCCGCAGTGGTGCGACCACGACCCCCTCGTCCTGGACGCCCCCCGGCTGGGAGCGGGCGCCGTGGACACCTGGGCCGCGGCCCTGGACGACGGGGCGGAACCCGGTGCTCGTACGGGCACGTCCGCCGGCCCCTCCGGCCCCCTCGGCTTCGACCTCGCCGCCACCGTGGCCCCGTACCACCTGAGCACGGACCGGGTGGCGCGGGCCGTACGGGCCGCCCGGCGCCTCGCCGCGTTCGACGGCACCGCCCTCACCCCCGGCCACCTCAGGCTCGCCGCACGCCAGCAGTCGACCTCGGGTCTCGAACAGCACGCCCGGCGGATCCGGCCGGCGGTGACCTGGGACGACCTGGTGCTGCCCGAGGCGCCCCTGGACCAGCTGCGGGAACTGGCCCGGCGGGCCCGGCACCGCGACCGGGTGCTCGGCGACTGGCGGCTCAGCGCCGGCGGCGGCCGGGGCCGGGGCGTGCTGGGGCTGTTCGCGGGCGAGTCGGGCACCGGCAAGACCCTGTCCGCCGAGGTCGTCGCCGCCGAACTGGGCCTGGACCTGTACGTCGTGTCGCTCTCCTCGATCGTGGACAAGTACGTCGGCGAGACCGAGAAGAACCTGGAGCGCGTCTTCTCCGAGGCGGACCGCACCGACGCCGTCCTGCTCTTCGACGAGGCGGACGCGGTGTTCGGCAAGCGGTCCGAGGTCAAGGACGCGCACGACCGGTACGCCAACATGGAGAGCGCCTACCTGCTCCAGCGCCTGGAGTCCTTCGACGGCATCGCGCTGCTCACCACCAACCTGCGGGCCAACATCGACGAGGCGTTCACCCGGCGCCTCGACCTGGTGGTCGACTTCCCGTTCCCGGACGCCGGCCAGCGGCTCGCGCTGTGGCGGCACAGCCTCTCCCGCGTGCCGTGCGCGGACGGCGTCGACGCGCACGGGGTGGCGCGGGACTTCGAGCTGGCCGGCGGTTCCATCCGCAGCGCCGTGGTCACCGCCGCCTACGCGGCCGCGGACCGGGGCGGACCGGTCAGCACGGCCGACCTGCTGGAGGGCGCGCGACGGGAGTACCGCAAGGCGGGGCGGCTGGTGCCGGGCGAGGGCACCTGGTAGCCGCCCCGGCGGGGGCGGCTCACCGCGGGGTCAGACCGACTGCCGCTGCCACTTCTGGTTGGGCGTGCCCCCGGGCTTCCACAGGTGCAGCCCCGTGCCGTTCGCGGTGCCGCTCCACATGGCGTCGACGCACTTCTCCGACTGCGGGTTGACGAGGTACGACTCGGCGCTCGTCACGAAGGTCTGGGCGGGGTTGCCGCTGCACCGGGCCACCTGGATCAGGGCGCCCTCCTCCACGGAGCCCCAGGCCACGTCCATGCACATGTCCATGGAGCGGACGGTGCCGTCGCCCCGGAAGTCCCACCGCTGGTTGGCGGCCTCGGGGTCGCAGTCCTGCAGCACCAGGGCGGTGCCGTCCTGCGCCTTGCCCTTCTTCAGCGGGACGGTGATGCACCGGTTGGACCCTTCGCCCACGATGAGGTCACCGACCAGTGCGGCCGGCTCGTCCTCCTTCTCCTGGCCGCCGCCGGACTGCTCCTCCTCCTCCTCGGAGCCCGCGCCGGCCGAGTCCCCGGTGTCCGCCGGCTTCTCCTGTTCGGGCGCCTTCTCCTCCTGCGAGGGCGCGGCGCTCGGCAGGGCGGCCGGCGCGGACAGCGCGGGGCTGGGGGCGGGGATCGCACCGGCCTCGGCCTGCGCCATCTGCTCGGTGGCCAGGGAACGGACGTCGGGCTTGTACGTCAGCCAGATCACCACGAACGCGACCGCCAGCGCCACCGTCATCGCCAGCACCGTGGCCAGCCATCCGGGCAGGAAGCCGCGCTGGACGAACTTCCCCTCCACGCCGAGCGGATCGACGCCCGACCGCTGGACCGCCAGCGTGTACGGGCGCTCCTGCTTCGAACCGAACCAGATGATCTCCCGCGGCTTCAGCCGCGCCTTGACGAACACCGCCCGGCCGGGCTCGATCTGCACATTGCCCGGATCCAGGTCGAACGAGAGCTGGTCACCGTTGTCGCTCCCGCCGATCGACGCGGTCACCCTCGTGTTCCCGAGGTTGTCCACCGCCAGCTTCGGGCGCCCCCGCAGCCGCCCCTTCACCACCGGCGGCACCAACTCGGCCCGCACCTCGGTGAACGGGGTGACCGTCACGTTGCCCTCGGGTACGGCCGTCGCCTCGGGGTGCTCCGTCGGCGTGATCCGCACCGCGTACGGATGCGGCCCGGCCACCGCGTCCGGCGTCCGCGGCACGGCGAACGACACCTCCACCGTCCCCGTGGTCCCCGGGTACAACCGCAGCGACTGCGGCTCCACCCGTGTCCACGGCGCGAGATCCCCCACCGGCTCGAACCGGTACTCGTCCACCACGTCACCGGTGTTGCGCACCCGCAACCGCACCGTCGTGCCGCCACCGGGATCCACCGTCGTCGACGCCGGCTCAAGAGAAGTCCATAGGGTCACGCATCGACGTTACGGGGCGCGCCCCGAGGGGTCAGGAGACTCCGAGGCAGGGCCGGCTGCCCGGAAAGGCACCCGGCTGCCAGGGCCTCCGGGGCGGGGAACGGCCTTCGGGGCAGCCTCGGGGGCGGACACGGCGTGCCCTTGCCCTTCCGGGCAACGGCGGTGCCCCGGACACGGCACTCGCAGACGTTCCGGGTGGCGCGCCGCGCGCGCGAGGCTGGGTACAGACCTGACTCGTACCCCGAGGAGAGCAGAGCATGCCGTCCTACCTGTCGCCGGGCGTCTACGTCGAGGAGGTGGCCAGCGGCTCGCGCCCCATCGAGGGAGTGGGGACATCGGTGGCGGCCTTCGTCGGGCTCGCACCGTCCGGCCCGTTGAACGAACCGACCCTGGTGACCAACTGGACCCAGTTCGTCGCCGCGTTCGGTGCCTTCACCGACGGGTACTACCTGGCGCACTCCGTCTACGGCTTCTTCAACAACGGCGGCAGCGCGGCCTACGTGGTCCGCGTCGGCGGCGCCCCGGGCGGTGCCGCGGGCGAGGCGTCCGGCGCCCCCGCCGCGGTGACCGG
>NZ_NCTE01000412.1 GCF_002114215.1 Streptomyces sp. 13-12-16
TGGTCATAGCGTAGGGGAAACGCCCGGTTACATTCCGAACCCGGAAGCTAAGCCTTACAGCGCCGATGGTACTGCAGGGGGGACCCTGTGGGAGAGTAGGACGCCGCCGAACAATCATTCAAAAGGGTTGGACCCCGAACTTCGGTTCCGGGTCCAACCCTTTTTTGTTCTGCGTCACTTGACGTTCACGTTGCGCAACGAGCATCCACCGCATGAGTACTGCTGCACTGCTCAGGGCCGCCGGTGTCGGAGTGGGCGACGAGGTCGTCGTACCGGCCTTCGGGAACGTGGAAGTCGCCGAAGCCGTGGCGATGGCAGGGGCGCTGCCGGTGTTCGCCGACATAGATCCGGCGACGTACTGCCTGGAGCCGGCCGCGGTGGAGGCGACCGTAACTCCGCGGACGGTAGCCGTCGTTGTCATACACCGCTTCGGAAGGCCCGCCGACGTCGGGCGGTTGCACGCGCTCGGCCGTCGGCACGGGCTGCTGGTGCTGGAACACGGGGAATCCGAGGCTCCGTACGACGAGATGGCTCGGCGGCGGGAGCGGGCGGCGTTCCTCGACGCCAAGTTGAGGGGTGTGCGGACGCCCGAGAGCGGAGTCGGGCACACCTATCAGCAGTACGTCGTGCGGGTGCCGGGGAACGGCAGGCCCGACCGGGACGCCTTCGCACGCGCCATACGGGGCAAGGGCGTTGAGTGCCGCGTACCGGTGAAGACCCCCGTGCACCGGATGCCCGAGTTCCGGCGCTGCGTGTCCCTGCCCGAGACCGAGCGGGCCGCCGACGAGACGCTCGCGCTTCCCGTGGACGCGTCGTTGACCAGACGGGACATGCAGCGGATCGCGGCGGCGTGCAACGCGCTGGGCGGGCTGCTCCAGCCGACCGGCTGAGCGGCGGTTGGGAGCACGGGCCCGTTCGGGGTATGATCTATTCCGTTGGCGAGCGGGAAACCCCGCACACGACAACAGGCCCCTATAGCTCAGTCGGTAGAGCGTCTCCATGGTAAGGAGAAGGTCAACGGTTCGATTCCGTTTGGGGGCTCGGACAGAAAGGCCCCGCCCATTCGGGCGGGGCCTTTCTCATGCCCTGCGGGAGGTGCCCTGCGGGGAGGGCACCCGCTAATCCGTGTGCAGGCCCGGTACACGCATGGCGAGGATCGCCATGTCGTCGGACGGAGGTTCGGAGGCGAAGCGTTCCACGGCGCGCATGATGCGGGCCGCGACCGCGCCGGCCGTCAGTCCGGTGCAGGTGGTCAGGACGTCGGCGAGGCCGTCGTCGCCCAGCATGCGGGGGCCCTCGCGGCGTTCGGTGACACCGTCGGTGACGCAGAGGAGGACGTCGCCGGGATCGAGGGTGACCGTCTGCTCGTACAGCTCCAGGTCCTCGATGACGCCGAGGAGGGGCTGCGGCTCCGCCGCCGGTTCGACCGTGCCGTCCTGGCGCAGACGGAGCGGGAGGGGATGGCCGGCGCAGACCACCTTCAGTTCCGCGCTGCCGTCGTCCTGCGGGCGCATCTCGCCGTAGAGGAGGGTGAGGAAGCGGCTGCGGGCGCCCTCGTCGAGGATCGCGGAGTTGAGGCGCTCCAGGACCGCCGGGCCGCTGAGGCCTTCGCGGGCCAGCAGCCGGAGCGCGTGCCGGGCGAGACCGGTCACGGCCGCCGCGTTGGGGCCGGTGCCGCAGACGTCGCCGATGGCGAAGCCGTACGCGCCGTCGCTGATCGGGAAGAGGTCGTAGAAGTCGCCGCCGACCTCGTTGCCCTCGCCGGCCGCGCGGTAGATGACCTCGACCTCGACGCCGTCGATCGTCGGCAGCTCCGGCGGCAGGAGACTGCGCTGGAGGGACTGGCTGATGGCCGTGCGCTCCGAGTAGAGGCGGGCGTTGTCCAGGGCCAGCGCGGCCCGTCGGGAGAGGTCCTCGGCGAGCTCCAGGATCTCCTGGCGGAAGTGCTCGTCGGTCGGCTTGCCGAGCGTCAGCATGCCGATGACCCGGTTGCGGGCGACCAGGGGCAGGACCACCGTCTCGCCGCCGACCGCGGAGGCCGTCGCGAGGGTCGGGCCGATGCCCGGGGTGACCGGACGGGTCGGACTGCCGCTGAGGCCGAGGCTGCGCATGGAGGTGCGCAGGGCCGCCTGGTGGGCGACCTCCGCGGGGGCGGACCAGACGCGGGCGCCGGGCGTGGGCACCGGGTCGGGCGGGGCGATCTTCGACAACAGGGACTTGATGCCGTCGATCAGCTCCTCGTCCTCGTGCAGCACGTAGGAGAGGTACGGCTCGGAGGCCTGGTCGGCGATCGTGTAGACGGCGCACCAGGTGGCGAGGGTCGGCACCGTCATCTGGGCCATCAGGGCCAGGGTCTGGTCCCGGTCCAGGGTGCCGGCCAGCAGGTCGGAGGCCTCGACGAGGAAGCTGAGCGAGCCGCGGCGCAGGCGCTCCAGTTCGCCCAGGCGGGCCGACTCGACGGCGAGCGCGATGCGGTCCGCCGCGAACTGCAGGCGCAGCGCCTCCTCGTTGGAGTATCTGCCGGGTGCCTCGGCGGCGACGCCGAGGGAGCCGGTGAGGCGGCCCTCCACCTTCAGCGGGACGGTGACGACCGAGCGCATGCCGGTGCTGTTGAGGAGCGGCACCGCGCCGGGGACGGCGGTCAGGTCCTCGTGGACGGCCGGCATGCGGGCGGAGCCGTAGCGGCCGGGGCCGGCCTCGACGGGGACGCGGGCGAAGCGCTGGCGGGCTGAGGGCAGGCCGGTGGAGGCGCGGACCTCCAGTTCCGTCTCGTCGTCGGTGGCGAGGAGCAGGAAGGCGGAGTCGCCGTCGAGCATGTCGCGGGCGCGTTCCACCGTGCGCTGGAGCAGCCCGTCGAGGTCGTCCGGGGCCGGGGAGCCGATGAAGACCTCGAAGGGGTCGGTGCTCTGGCCCTCGGAGGTACCGGACTTGTCGGGCGCGGGGCCGCGCAGCGGGGTCTGCAGAACCGCCCGTTCGTGGTCCCGTACGAGGAGGCAGACCGTTGACGGTTCGCCGTCGGTGTCCCGGACCCGCAGGTGGGAGGCGTACACGGGGATCACCCGGCCGTGGGCGCCCCTGATGCCGTAGCTGCCCTCCCAGCGGGAGAGCCGGAGCGCGTCGGCGATGCCGGTGCCGGTGCCCGGGGTGTGCGGCCAGGCCGCGAAGTCGGTCAGCGGCTTGCCGGTGACCTGCTCGGCGGAGTAGCCGAAGAGTTCCTCGGCGTCCTCGTTCCAGGCGCTGACGGAGCCGGTCCGGTCGATCTGGACGACGGCGACCCGGACCCGGGTGTCGGCGAGGGGGAGGAGGTGGGCCGGCAGGGAGGGGCCGGCGGCGCGGGTGCCGACCGGGCGCGCGGGAAGGTCGAGCCGGAACCAGACGGTCTTGTGGGTGGGGGTGTAGTCCACGCCCCAGTGGCCGGCCAGGGCCGCGCAGAGCTGGAGCCCGCGGCCCCCCTCACGGTCGGGGTTGCCCATGCTGATGGCGGAGCCCTGGAGCGGGATCTCCCGCTCCGGATACCGGTCGGCCACCTCGATCCGTACGCCTTCGTCGCTGCGCAGACAGAGCAGGTCGGCGGAGGTGCCGGCGTGGACCACGGCGTTGGTCACCAGTTCGCTGGTGAGAACCACGGCGTCGTCGACGATGTCGGCGAAGCCCCAGCCCTGCAGGGTGTCGCGGACGAAGGAGCGGGCGCTCGCGACCGATCGCCCCACGGGCTCGAAGCTGGCGGCCGCGCGCGCGGTGATCACAGAACTCCCCATATGTCGGCGGCCCCTGCCCCTCCATGCCCGATTCCCCGGCTCGCTCGGTACAGGGTAGTCGGCCACTGGATCGGTGTTCAGGGGTATCCCCTTGCATCCTCCGGAGGGATACCCCTGAGCACCGACGCGACGCGTCTCGCGTCACAGGTCGGCTGATGGGCTTCGAGAAGCTGCCGAACTGTTGTGACTCCGCTTGGCCCGAAGGCCCGCTTCTCGCTGGATGCGAATCCGGCGAAGGACAAGCCCTGCCCGGCTGCTCAACGAGGAGCGACGTTGTGGGTTACGGTCATAGGTCGGCATGGTGGAACACTGGGCAGGCTTCCTGCAAAACGTCAGGGCGGGGCGAGTGCCCGCCGCCCACAGTGGGCAGCAGCCCGGGAAGCGGTCCAGCACGCGGATCGCGTCAGGCGGCAGTACGGGAAAGCGGCATCAACCGATGCGCCGAGCGTGGTAGCACCCAAGAACAGCGGTAACGGTCGACCCCTGCGGGAGGGACACAGTGGAGTCTGGCGCAGCGACGCGGGGCACGAAGACGACGCGCGCGAAAGGCGGACAGTCCCTGGGCAAGCCGGGAAGGGCGCGGGGCGGGACCACGACCGTGGACACGGCGGCCCTGAACCGGTTGATGACGGCGCTGGTGGCGATGCGGGACGGGAACTTCCGCAAGCGGCTCACGGTGTCCGGCGACGGCGTGATGGCGGAGATCGCGGCGGTCTTCAACGAGGTGGCCGACCGCAACCTCCATCTGACGGGTGAGCTGGCGCGGGTGCGCCGCATGGTCGGGCGTGAGGGAAAGCTCACGGAGCGGCTGGAGACGGGGGCCTGTGAGGGTTCCTGGGCGGTCGCGATCGACAACTCGAACGCGCTGGTGGACGACCTGGTGCGGCCCGTCTCCGAGGTGAGCCGGGTGCTGTCGGCGGTGGCGGAGGGCGATCTGTCGCCGCGCATGGAGCTGCGGACGCAGGCGGCGCCGGAAGGGGCCGGGCATCCGCTGCGGGGCGAGTTCCTGAAGGTCGCGCGGACGGTGAACAACCTGGTCGACCAGTTGTCGACGTTCACCGACGAGGTCACGCGCGTGGCCAGCGAGGTGGGCACCGAGGGCAAGCTGGGCGGTCAGGCCCAGGTGCGCGGCATGTCCGGCTCCTGGAAGGACCTGACGGACTCCGTCAACACGATGGCGGAGCGGCTGACGGCGCAGGTGCGCGACATCGCGCTGGTGACGACGGCCGTCGCGCGCGGTGATCTGTCCCGCAAGGTCACCGTGCACGTCGAGGGCGAGATGCTGGAGCTGAAGAACACCGTCAACACGATGGTGGACCAGCTCTCCGCGTTCTCCTCCGAGGTGACACGCGTCGCGCGCGAGGTGGGCACCGAGGGCGCCCTGGGCGGCCAGGCGCAGGTGCCCGGGGTGGACGGGGTGTGGAAGGAGCTCACCGACTCCGTCAACACCATGGCCGGGAACCTCACCGCCCAGGTGCGCGGGATCGCCGAGGTGACGACCGCGGTCGCCAACGGTGACCTGTCGCGGAAGGTGACGGTGCCGGCGCGCGGCGAGGTCGCGCAGCTCGCCGAGACGATCAACCAGATGACCGAGACGCTGCGGATCTTCGCGGACGAGGTCACGCGGGTCGCCAACGAGGTCGGGGCCGAGGGACGGCTGGGCGGTCAGGCGAACGTGCCGGGGGCGGCGGGGACGTGGAAGGACCTGACGGACTCCGTCAACACGGTGTTCCGCAACCTCACCACTCAGGTGCGGGACATCGCCGCGGTGACGACGGCGGTCGCCAACGGTGACCTGTCGCAGAAGGTCACCGTGGACGTGGCCGGCGAGATGCTGGAGCTGAAGAACACCGTCAACACGATGGTGGACCAGCTGTCCTCCTTCGGCGCGGAGGTCACGCGCGTGGCGCGCGAGATCGGTGTCGAGGGCGAGCTGGGCGGCCAGGCGCAGGTGCCGGGAGCGGCGGGGACGTGGAAGGACCTGACGGACTCCGTCAACACGGCGTTCCGCAACCTCACCGGACAGGTGAGGAACATCGCCCAGGTGACGACGGCGGTCGCCAACGGTGACCTGTCGCAGAAGGTCACGGTGGACGTCTCCGGCGAGATGCTCCAGCTGAAGAACACCGTGAACACGATGGTGGACCAGCTGTCGAGCTTCGCCGACCAGGTCACGCGGATGGCCCGGGACGTGGGCACGGAGGGCCGGCTGGGCGGTCAGGCGCGTGTGGACGGCGTGTCGGGCACCTGGAAGGAGCTCACCGACTCCGTCAACTCGATGGCGTCGAATCTGACCGGTCAGGTGCGCAACATCGCGCAGGTGACGACGGCCGTCGCGCGGGGTGACCTGTCGCAGAAGATCGACGTCGACGCGCGCGGGGAGATCCTCGAGCTGAAGAACACCATCAACACGATGGTGGACCAGCTGTCGTCGTTCGCCGACCAGGTGACCCGGGTGGCCCGCGAGGTGGGCACGGAGGGACGGCTGGGCGGCCAGGCGCAGGTGCCCGGGGTCGCCGGTGTGTGGCGGGACCTGACGGACTCCGTGAACGGCATGGCGTCGAATCTGACCGGTCAGGTGCGCAACATCGCCCAGGTGGCGACTGCGGTGGCGCGCGGTGACCTGTCGCAGAAGATCACCGTGGACGCGCGCGGGGAGATCCTGGAGCTCAAGAACACGCTGAACACGATGGTGGACCAGCTGTCGTCGTTCGCCGAGGAGGTCACGCGGGTGGCCCGTGAGGTGGGCACCGAGGGCATCCTGGGCGGCCAGGCCGAGGTGCAGGGGGTCTCCGGCACCTGGAAGGACCTCACGCAGTCGGTCAACGGCATGGCGAACAACCTGACCCTCCAGGTGCGCAACATCGCCGAGGTCACCACGGCGGTCGCCAAGGGCGACCTGTCGAAGAAGATCACCGTCGACGCCAAGGGCGAGATCCTGGAGCTGGTGACCACCGTCAACACGATGGTGGACCAGCTGTCGTCGTTCGCCGAGCAGGTGACCCGGGTGGCCCGTGAGGTGGGCACCGAGGGCATCCTGGGCGGCCAGGCGCACGTACCGGGTGTCACGGGCATCTGGAAGGACCTGAGCGACAACGTCAACCTGATGGCGAAGAACCTGACCACCCAGGTGCGGAACATCTCCCAGGTGTCCGCGGCCGTCGCCAACGGTGACCTGTCGCGGCAGGTCAGCATCGAGGCGCGCGGTGAGGTGGCGCAGCTCGCCGACACCATCAACATCATGGTGAAGACGCTGAGCGCGTTCGCCGAGCAGGTCACCAAGGTGGCCCGTGAGGTGGGTACGGACGGCATCCTGGGCGGCCAGGCGCACGTGCCGGGGGTGGCGGGGACCTGGAAGGACCTCACCGAGTCGGTGAACCAGATGGCGTCCAACCTGACCGGTCAGGTGCGCAACATCGCCATGGTGACGACGGCCATCGCCAAGGGTGACCTGACGAAGAAGATCGACATCGACGCGCGCGGGGAGATCCTCGAGCTGAAGACCACCATCAACACGATGGTGGACCAGCTGTCGTCGTTCGCCGAGGAGGTCACGCGGGTGGCCCGTGAGGTGGGCACCGAGGGCCAGCTGGGCGGCCAGGCACGCGTGCGTGACGTGGACGGCACCTGGCGGGACCTGACCGAGTCCGTGAACGAGATGGCCGGGAACCTGACCCGGCAGGTGCGTGCCATCGCGCGGGTGGCGACCGCGGTGACCCGCGGCGACCTGAACCTGAAGATCGACGTGGACGCGTCCGGGGAGATCCAGGAACTCCAGGACTACATCAACAAGATGATCGCCAACCTGCGCGACACCACGATCGCCAACAAGGAGCAGGACTGGCTCAAGGGCAATCTCGCCCGCATCTCCGCGCTGATGCAGGGCCGCCGCGACCTGGAGGACGTGGCCTCGCTGATCATGAGTGAGCTGACACCTGTGGTGTCCGCGCAGCACGGCGCGTTCTTCCTCGCGATGCCGCTGGTCGACGGCGAGGACCTGAACGCCGCGGACGACGACCAGTTCGAGCTGCGCATGCTCGGCTCGTACGGCTACTCCATGGGGTCCATGCCGACGTCGTTCCGGCCCGGTGAGGGGCTCATCGGGACGGCCGCCGTGGAGAAGCGCACGATCCTGGTGCAGGACGCGCCCAGCGGCTACCTGAAGATCTCCTCGGGGCTCGGGGAGGCACCGCCGGCGCAGGTGATCGTGCTGCCGGTGCTGTTCGAGGGGAAGGTGCTCGGCGTCATCGAGCTGGCCTCGTTCACGCCGTTCACGCACATCCAGAAGGACTTCCTCAACCAGATCGCCGAGATGATCGCGACGAGCGTCAACACCATCTCGGTCAACACCAAGACCGAGCGGCTGCTCTCGCAGTCCCAGGAGCTGACCGAGCAACTGCGCGAGCGATCGGCGGAGTTGGAGCAGCGACAGAAGGCGCTGCAGGCGTCCAACGCCGAACTGGAGGAGAAGGCCGAGCTGCTGGCCCGGCAGAACCGCGACATCGAGGTGAAGAACACCGAGATCGAGGAGGCGCGGCAGGTCCTGGAGGAGCGTGCCGAGCAGCTCGCGGTCTCCATGCGCTACAAGAGCGAGTTCCTCGCCAACATGTCGCACGAGCTGCGTACGCCGCTCAACTCGCTGCTGATCCTGGCGAAGCTGCTCGCCGACAACGCGGAGGGGAACCTCTCCCCGAAGCAGGTCGAGTTCGCCGAGACCATCCACGGCGCCGGGTCCGACCTGCTGCAGCTCATCAACGACATCCTCGACCTGTCGAAGGTCGAGGCGGGCAAGATGGACGTCTCCCCGACGCGCATCGCGCTGGTCCAGCTCGTGGACTACGTGGAGGCCACCTTCCGGCCGCTGACCGCGGAGAAGGGCCTGGACCTGTCCGTGCGGGTGTCGCCGGAGCTGCCGGCCACGCTGCACACCGACGAGCAGCGGCTGCTCCAGGTGCTGCGCAACCTGCTGTCCAACGCGGTGAAGTTCACCGACTCCGGATCGGTCGAGCTGGTCATCCGGCCCGCCCGGGACGAGGTTCCGCAGGCCATCCGGGAGCAGTTGCTGGAGGCCGGTTCGCTGACCGACCCGGACGCGGACCTGATCGCGTTCTCGGTGAGCGACACGGGCATCGGCATCGCGGCCGGCAAGATGCGGGTGATCTTCGAGGCGTTCAAGCAGGCCGACGGCACCACCAGCCGCAAGTACGGCGGTACGGGTCTGGGGCTGTCCATCTCGCGGGAGATCGCGCAGTTGCTCGGCGGCGAGATCCACGCGCAGAGCGAGCCGGGCCGCGGTTCGACGTTCACGCTGTACCTGCCGCTGCACCCGAGCGAGCTGCCCCCGAACGGCTACCAGCAGCCCGTGCCCGCGCTGGAGGCCGGTGACCTGGTGGCCTCGGCCGAGCTGACCGGGCCGCAGGTCGAGACGCCGGCCGAGGTGAAGTCGTACCGGGACACCCAGAACGGTCCGGCCGCGCTGTTCCGGCGCCGCCGCAGGATCACGCTCGAGCAGCGGCCCGCTCCGGAGGCCGAGCAGTGGTCGGACGTGGAGCAGCAGGAGCCGGCTCCCCGGCCGTCGAGCCGCGGCATCCGTTTCGGCGGGCAGAAGGTGCTGATCGTCGACGACGACATCCGCAACGTCTTCGCGCTCACCAGCGTCCTGGAGCAGCACGGCCTGTCCGTGCTGTACGCGGAGAACGGCCGCGAGGGCATCGAGGTGCTGGAGCAGCACGACGACGTGGCGGTCGTCCTGATGGACATCATGATGCCCGAGATGGACGGGTACGCCACGACCACGGCCATCCGCCGGATGCCGCAGTTCGCCGGGCTGCCGATCATCGCGCTCACCGCGAAGGCGATGAAGGGCGACCGTGAGAAGGCGATCGAGTCGGGTGCCTCCGACTACGTGACCAAGCCGGTCGACCCCGATCACCTGCTGTCGGTGATGGAGCAGTGGATGCGGGGGGCGTGAGACCGGCGTCCGGAGGGGGCGCGAAGGTGACGGGAAGCTCCGGTGTTCACATGATGTTGCTGACGCGGTGTGCGCGAAGTCGTGTAGAAGTACGGGAATCGGGGAACCTTCTGGTCTCCTGCCGCGTTTCTGCTACGTGCACAGTGACATCGCGGTGACAGGGTGTGGCGACGGGCGGGGTGCGGCTACGATGACCGGCACAAGGACGGGCGGCGCAAGGGAGTCGTCCCCTGGGGCGGTACCCGCGGGTACAACCCCAGGTCCTGAGGACAGGGGAGGCCCCAAGCCGGGGCGAGGAGGGCGGGCCATGGTGCAGAAGGCCAAGATCCTCCTGGTCGATGACCGGCCGGAGAATCTGCTCGCGCTGGAGGCGATCCTCTCGGCGCTCGATCAGACGCTGGTGCGGGCATCGTCCGGGGAAGAAGCGCTCAAGGCACTGCTCACGGACGATTTCGCGGTCATTCTGCTGGACGTCCAGATGCCGGGCATGGACGGTTTCGAGACCGCCGCGCACATCAAGCGGCGGGAGCGGACCCGGGACATCCCGATCATCTTCCTCACCGCGATCAACCACGGCCCGCACCACACCTTCCGCGGGTACGCGGCGGGCGCGGTCGACTACATCTCCAAGCCGTTCGATCCGTGGGTGCTGCGCGCGAAGGTCTCGGTCTTCGTCGAGCTGTACATGAAGAACTGCCAGCTGCGGGAGCAGGCGGCGCTGCTGCGGCTCCAGCTGGAGGGCGGCGAGAAGGACGCGGCCGAGTCCAAGGAGTCGGCGGGGTTGCTCGCGGAGCTCTCGGCGCGGCTCGCGGCCGTCGAGGAGCAGGCCGAGGCGCTCACCAAGCAGCTCAACGACGAGTCGACCGACGCGGCCGCGGTGGCCACGGCCGCCCATCTGGAGCGCAAGCTCACGGGGTTGCGGCGGGCGCTGGACGCCCTGGAGCCCGGAACCGGCAGCGCGTCGTCGGTGCCGTCCCAGAACTGACGCCGAGGACAGGGCCGTTGTCCGGGCATCCGGTGCGCCGCGGACGTGAGGCCGCGTCAACTGCGGGTCAACGTCACGCCTCGACAAGAGCGACACGAACGGGTGAAGCATCCGCCACGCGTGTCCCCAACCGTCTCCACCGGTAACCTCACACCCATGGCCTCACGTCCCTCCGCAGCCAAGAAGCCGCCCGCGAAGAAGGCGCCCGCTTCCGCGAAGGCCCCGGCGAAGAAGGCCGCTGCCAAGAAGGCCGCTGCCAAGAAGGCTCCGGCGAAGAAGGCTCCTGCCAGGAAGGTCGCGGCGAAGAAGCCCGCGCCCGCACCGGCCGCCCCGAATCCGACCAGCGGCGTCTACCGGCTCGTACGCGCCCTGTGGCTGGGCCTCGCGCACGCGGTGGGCGCCGTCTTCCGCGGCATAGGGCAGGGCGCCAAGAACCTCGACCCCGCGCACCGCAAGGACGGCCTGGCGCTGCTGCTGCTCGCCGTCGCCCTGATCGTCGCCGCCGGCACCTGGGCCGATCTGAAGGGTCCCGTGGGCGACCTCGTGGAGATCCTGGCCGCCGGTACCTTCGGCCGGCTCGACCTGCTGGTGCCGGTCCTGGTCGCCGTCATCGCCGTACGGCTCATCCGGCACCCGGAGAAGCCGGAGGCCAACGGACGGATCGTGATCGGTCTGTCCGCGCTCGTCATCGGCGTGCTCGGGCAGATCCACATCGGCTGCGGCTCGCCCGCGCGCGGCGACGGCATGCAGGCCATAAGGGACGCCGGCGGGCTCATCGGCTGGGGCGCGGCCACACCGCTGTCGGCGACCATGACCGACGTCCTCGCCGTGCCGCTGCTGGTGCTGCTCACCGTCTTCGGCCTGCTGGTCGTCACCGCCACCCCGGTCAACGCCATCCCGCAGCGCCTGCGGCAGCTCGGCGTGCGGCTCGGACTCGTCCGCGAACCCGATCCGGAGGAGTTCGGCGAGGACGACGAGCGCTACGAACAGCAGTGGCGCGAGTCGCTGCCCGCGAGCCGCCGCGGACGGCGGCCGGCGCCCGAGGAGTACGACCCGGACGGCGCGGAGCAGGAGGCGCTGTCCCGGCGCCGGGGCCGGCCCCGGCGGCCCGCGGTGCCGAGGCCCG
>NZ_NCTE01000413.1 GCF_002114215.1 Streptomyces sp. 13-12-16
CTCCCAGCGCAGCGCGAGGGCCGCCGTGCCGCCGCCCACCGCCTCGAACGACCAGGCGTGCGGCTGGAACACCGTGGGGATGCGCCCGCGCACCGCGAGCCGCCCGGCGAGCCCGGCCTTCGCGCTGTGCGCGTGCACCAGGTCGGGGCGCACCTCGTCGATCAGCCGGGCCAGCTGCCGTACCTCCCGCGCCAGCGAGGCGCCGGGTGAACGCGTCGCCCTCCAGTGCCGTACGTGCGCGCCGAGCGACCGGAGCCGGCCGGAGAGCGCGCTGTCGGGGCAGGCCGCGACCACGTCCAGGCCGTCCGCGAGCTGGGCCCGGACCAGGTCCGTCACGACACGCGCCACTCCGCCGTCCACCGGCTGGGTGAGGTGCAGGACCCGCGGCCCGCGGCCGGCGGACGACGGTTCCACGGGCACGGTTTCCCCGCTTCCGAAGGTGCCCGGCACGGAGGCGTTCACCGCCGGGCGTCGACGGCGGCGAAGAGCACGCCCGCCCATGCCGCGTCCCGCTCGGACGTGAGCCGGAAGGCCGCCCGGTCACCGGCGAGCGGCAGGCCCCCTTCGAGGTCGAACACGTCGGAGTCGTAGCCCAGGGTGTTGGCGTACGCCGGTACCCGCGCGGGGGACGCGCCGCCGGGGTCGGCGATGGTGGAGTTCAGGACGTCGTCGAAGGGGTTGGCCCGGTCGGTGAACGCGGTGGGGGTGGGGCCGGCGGTGAGGACGAGCGAGTCACCGGCGGTGCCGCGGTCGCCGTTGTACGCCACCAGTCCCGCCCGGCCCCCGGCGCCCGCCGGGAACGGCAGGTCGCGCAGCGGCATCTCGACCCCCGCGCGGCCGCCCAGCGGGGCGAAGCCGTCCCAGAGCGCGAGGTGCCGCAGCGGTTCCGCCGGGTTCTCGTACGCCACCACCAGCGTCCAGCCGCCCCAGGTCCCGGCCGCCGACCTGCCCATGGCCACATTGACCTGGGCCACCGTGTACAGGCCCGGCGCGCTGTCCCGCACCAGCTCCGTCACGTCCGCCGAGGCCTGGAAGGCGTCCGCGCCGTCCGCCACCCGGTGCCCCACCAGCGTGTCGGCGAGCAGTTCCTTGTACTCCCCGCCGGGTTCGGCGATCAGCACCCGCCCGTTGTCCTGCCACGGCTTCTGCTCACCGGCCAGCAGGTTGCCGCCCCAGTACAGGCGGGCGTACGTCACCCGGGAGCCGGTCGGCAGCCGGACCTCCGCGCGGGAGGAGTTGTACGTGTTCGGGTCGCTGTCGACGTCGATGTAGAACATGTCGAAGTCGCCGTTCACCCCCTGCGCCCCGGCCTGCACGTCCCGGCACGACGACACCTGGGCACGGCAGGTGGCGGAGGCGTTGGCGGCCCGCACGATGCCGCCGTGCTGGAGCGCGCGGTACCGCTGGGAGAAGGCGAGGCCGTCGGCCTCCGGGGAGGGGGCGACCGGCGCGGCGGCGGCGGAGCCGCAGGGGACCCACATCGCTGCGAGGGAGAAGACGCCCACTGCCGCATGGCGAAGCATCTGACCCAGGGATTGACGCATGACCGTCGGAGCCTTTCGGAACGGGGTGGTGGTGGCAGGCAGCGGGGACGAGTGCGATGCGGCCGACCATGAGGGTGCTTCGGAGGTTCGCAACTCTAGTCACCAAACGGACAAATTCACCGAAATTCGGCGAAAGGTGGCATGTGTGTTGGAATCATGAAGCCTGTTCAGGGGAAGGAGAAGGGGTTGGCCGCCCCGGTCCGCCGCTCCCCCGGGGACCCGTCGGGCGGAACGCGCGACGGGTGCGGGGCGGGTGCGGGGCGGGAACCGAATGGCGCACCTCCGGTTGCGGGAGCCCCCGGGCGCTCCCACGGTGGGCTTCAAGATCCGAAGCCTGCGAAAGGAACCTCCATGCGCGCTCTGCCTGCCCGGCGCATCGCACTCGGCGCACTGTGCGCCGCCCTTCTTGCCGGCCTCACCGGCCCGGCCGCCATGGCGGCCGAACACGACCGCGCGCCGTCCTCCACCGCACTGCTCGCGCAGGTCAGGACCGTCGAGGCGGACGGGAACGGACTCGCCCCGGTCGTCGACCTGCTGAAGGCCGTGCTCGAGACCGACGAAGGCCGGGCATCCTCCGCCGAGGTCGGGAAGCTGGGCGACGCGGCGAGGAAAGCCCTGGCGGAGGCGGCCGACGAGGACCCGGTGGCCACGACCGGGGCCACCACCACCGAGACCACCACCACGACCGAGCCGTCGCCGTCGGTCACGACGACGGACGACACGCAGCTGACCGTCTCCGGGGACGACCTCACGAGCGAGGAGATGGCCGCCCTGCGGGAGGCCCTCGACAGCCTCCTCGAACTGCTCCGGCCCGACACCGTCGCGGACGGGAACGCCGTTCAGGAACCCACGCTGGGCAGTGAGTTGGCGGCCCGGGTGCACGACCTCGTCGACGCCCTGCTCGGCACCGGGTCCCAGGTGTCGACCCTGCCCGCGCCGGCCGCCCCCGCGCAGCCGCCGTTGCTCCCGGGGGTCACGTTCCCCGCGCTCACCTCGCTGTTGCTGCCGCCCGCGGCGTCTTCGTAGAACCCCGCCGTCCTCGAAAAACTCTCATATGAGGACTTGCCAATCTCCCGCTCCACGGTTTCCGCTCCGGCCGGGGATCGTTAGGCACGGCGACAGAATTCCCCTCCGGTGACCGCCCCCGCGTCGCCGAAGAAAGGAACACGATGAAGTCCCTGAAGGCTGCCGCCGTCCTCGCCGGAACCCTGATCGCCGCCGGTGCCGCCGCGCCCGCGTCCGCGGAACCCCTCGACCTGGCACAGACCGGCGTCGACACCGGCCTGCGCACCTCGGTCCCCTTCGAGCTGATGCCGGCGCACGAGTCGAAGACGCTCGTCGACACCGACGACGAATCGCTGCTCGGCACGACGAAGGAAGCGGCGGCCACGGTGAACGACGCCAAGCCGGTCCACGGCGACCTCGGGCTGCACGCCTGAAAAGCACCCCCTGCGAAATCCGGCCCCCAGTTCCCACTGGGGGCCGGATTCCGTTTGCCGCCACGGAGAACCGTATGGACAAGGGAGTCGGACCGATGGTCATCGACATCGACGGAACCTCGAAGGAAACACAGTCGCCACCGCCACCGGCCCCGGAGGGCAGAACACGGCGGGACGTGACCCGCGGACTGCGCACCGGCGCGCTCGCCGCGGCCCTGGCACCGCTGCTCGCCGCCTTCCGCGCACCGCGCCCCACGCCCGGGAAGGCCCCCGGCCGCGCCTCCTTCGACCGGACGCACCGGGGCCGCCGCATCCAG
>NZ_NCTE01000414.1:0-1893 GCF_002114215.1 Streptomyces sp. 13-12-16
GGCCGCGGTGGCGGCTCGCCCACCCCCTCGGCACGCCCCGGCTTCCGCGGTACGGCGCCCGCGCCCCCGTCGTCCGGACCGTCCCGGTCGCCGTGCTCCCGCTCCCGTTCCCGCTCCCGCGACTCCCTCTCGGCCCCCTCGTGCCGCCCCGGCCGGTCCCGGCCCTCACCCGGCCGGCTCCCGGCCCGTGACGGCTCCCCGGAGGGCGACGGCGAGGACGATGACGAGAGGGACGACGAGGACGAGGGGGGCGGGGGCGAGGGGGCGGCGCCGTACGCCGACCCCGTGCCGGGGGGCGCCACGACGGGGCCGTACGGCACCACCGCCGCCCCCGTGACCAGAACAACCGTCGTCCCCACTACACGCAGCCATGGAGCCACGACCGTGACCTCCCGCGCCGGCCGGTGCTCGGTCGCACCGTCGGCAAGATGGGCCGGATGGACGCCAAACAGCCTGGCATTCCCGAACGTTCCCGGCATTCCGGATACGGCCGTCGGGTGGACCCCCGCCGAAGAACCCCGCTTCCGGGGGGACCGCCGAAACGGCACACGGCCGTGCGCGACAATGGCGGCATGGAGATGCCGAGGAACGAACGGTCGCCGGAGAATCCGCAGATCCTGGTCGTCGGCCAGGACGGCATGGCGCTCAGCGGCGGCGCCGGGGACGAGGACTCCCGCGAGACCCCGCTCACGGAGCAGGTGGAGCAGCCGGCGAAGGTCATGCGGATCGGCAGCATGATCAAGCAGCTGCTGGAGGAGGTGCGCGCGGCTCCCCTGGACGAGGCCAGCCGGGTCCGGCTCAAGGAGATCCACGCCAGTTCGGTGAAGGAACTGGAGGACGGCCTGGCCCCGGAGCTGGTCGAGGAGCTGGAGCGGCTCTCCCTGCCCTTCACGGACGAGAACACCCCGAGCGACGCCGAACTGCGGATCGCCCAGGCCCAGCTGGTGGGCTGGCTGGAGGGCCTGTTCCACGGGATCCAGACCACGCTCTTCGCCCAGCAGATGGCCGCGCGCGCCCAGCTCGAGCAGATGCGCCGCGCCCTTCCGCCCGGCGTCGGTGACGGCTCGGAGGACCCGCACCCGGGCGGCCGTTCGGGCGGCCCGTACCTGTAGACCGCGCGACGTCCCCGTCCGAACACCACGAAGGGGCCCGGCATCCGATGCCGGGCCCCTTCGTCACGCCTCGTGCGTCCCGGGGGTCTAGGACGGGGGGTTGCCCGTCGAGACCTTGAGGGTGATCTCGGGCATGTTCTCGGGGTCGACGTCCGTGCCCGCCGGCGGGAACTGCTCCCTGACGGAGCCCTCGCCGTAGGTGTTCTCGTCGACCTCGATGATCTTGAAGTCTCCCCAGCCGGCGGCCTGGAAGCACTCCTTCACCGACTGGATGTACTTGAACTTGAAGTCCGGGAGCTGGATCTTGTCGGGGTCGTTGGACGACTCGTACGGCTCCTCGCACTTCTCCTTGTCGATCTTCTTCGACGTGTCGGGTCCGCGGTAGCCCTCCGCCTTGGACGCCGACGCCGAGGCGCTGCCGCCTCCGCCGGCCTGCGGATCCTCGTCACCGCCGTTCATCATCAGCGCCGCGATCAGCCCGCCGACGGCGACGAGGGAGACGACGACCGACCCGATGACCACCGATTTGTTCCGGCCGCCGCCCGAGCCGGACGTCTGGGGCGTGATGTCGTACGGCGGCGGGGTCCCCGGCCCCGGCTGCGGCGCGTACGGCGACGGGGCGGGTGTCTGGTAGCCGCCGCCCTGCTGCGGATAGCCGTACGCGGGTGACGGCGCGGACGGCGCCGGGGTGCCGTACGGGTGCGGTGCCGGTGCGGGCTGGTACGGCGTCTGCACGTTGCCCGTGGGTGCCTGCGGCGCCTGGCCGACCGGCGGGGACACC
>NZ_NCTE01000414.1:2124-8999 GCF_002114215.1 Streptomyces sp. 13-12-16
GACTCCGCGCTGGGGAAGCGCTCGTTCGGATTCTTCTTCAGCGCGCGGGCGATCAGCGCGTCCACGGCCGGCGGCAGCGAACGGTTGATCGAGGACGCGACCGGCGGCTCCTCCTGCACGTGCGCGTACGCGATGGCCAGCGGCGAGTCCGCCTCGAACGGCAGCCGTCCGGTGACGAGCTGGAACAGCATGATGCCGACCGAGTACAGGTCGGAGCGGGCGTCCACGCCCCGCCCGAGCGCCTGCTCCGGCGAGAGGTACTGCGGGGTGCCGACGACCATGCCGGTCTGCGTCATCGACGTCACGCCGGACTGCATGGCGCGGGCGATGCCGAAGTCCATGACCTTGACCACGCCGCGCTTGGTCATCATCACGTTGCCCGGCTTGATGTCGCGGTGGACCAGCCCCATCTCGTGGCTGATCTCCAGGGCCGCCAGCACGTCCGCGGTGATCTTCAGCGCCTTGTCGGCGGGCATCGCGCCCTGCTGCCGTACGTCCTCGTCGAGCACGGAGCCCAGCGGGCGGCCCTCGACGTACTCCATGACGATGTACGGCGTCGTCATGCCGTCCACGTCGTCCTCGCCCGTGTCGAAGACCGAGACGATGTTGGTGTGCGTGAGCTTCGCCACGGACTGGGCCTCGCGGCGGAAGCGCTCGCGGAAGGCCTGTTCCCGGCCGAGTTCCGTGTGCAACGTCTTGATGGCGACCTGGCGGTCGAGCACGCTGTCGTAGGCGAGGTGGACCGAGGCCATGCCGCCCTGGCCGAGCAGGTCCCGCAGTTGGTAGCGTCCGCCGGCGAGCGCCCGCCCCGCTCCGTGGCCCTGTGCGCCGTCCTGGCTCATGTTCCGCTTCCCCCGTAGCCTCTCCGGCGCCGCCGTCCCGGTGGCCGATCCGTCGTAGATCCAATGCGCTATTCCCGGCCAAGTCTGCCCCAGGCCACTGACACGTCAAGCGCGGTGCCCGTTCCGTGACCGTACGCGAAGGAAGCGTCGCGGAAGCGTTACAGCGGTCGTACTACCGGTACACGGAATTTGCACGACAGTACGGAGTACGGGTTTCATGGCCGGTCCGTCTCGTACCGGCCCCGGGGGCCCGTCCCGGACCGGGGGCACACGCCGAGGCTGTAGCGTGGCCGACGAAGACCGTAACAACACCGCGCGCACCGCGGGCAGAAACGACGGCGAGGACTGATGGCACAGCAGCAGCGCGCTCAGGGCCCGTCCGACCCCGAGGCGACTGGCGGCGGCATCTCGGACGCGCCGGACAACTGGGGCAACGGCGGGCTCGTCGGCGACGGCCGGTACCGGTTGACCCGCAGGCTCGGCCGGGGCGGCATGGCCGAGGTGTTCGCCGCCGAGGACGTACGTCTCGGCCGCACGGTCGCCGTCAAGCTGCTGCGCGCGGACCTCGCCGAGGACCCCGTCTCCAAGGCGCGCTTCACGCGCGAGGCGCAGTCGGTGGCCGGTCTCAACCACCATGCCATCGTCGCCGTCTACGACTCCGGCGAGGACGTCGTCGGCGGCCAGTCGGTCCCGTACATCGTGATGGAGATCGTCGAGGGCCGCACCATCCGCGACCTGCTGATGAACGCCGAGGCCCCGGGCCCCGAGCAGGCGCTGATCATCGTCTCCGGTGTCCTGGAGGCGCTCGCCTACTCGCACCAGCACGGCATCGTGCACCGCGACATCAAGCCGGCCAACGTCATCATCACCCACAACGGCGCCGTGAAGGTGATGGACTTCGGCATCGCCCGCGCGCTGCACGGCGCGTCCACGACGATGACCCAGACCGGCATGGTCATGGGCACCCCGCAGTACCTCTCCCCGGAGCAGGCGCTCGGCAAGGCCGTCGACTACCGGTCCGACCTGTACGCCACCGGCTGCCTGCTGTACGAACTGCTGGCGCTGCGTCCCCCCTTCACGGGCGAGACGCCGCTGTCGGTGGTCTACCAGCACGTCCAGGACATCCCCACGCCCCCGTCGGAGGCCTCGGACGCCTGCCCGCCGGAGCTGGACGGCATGGTCATGCGCGCCCTCGCCAAGGAGCCCGACGACCGTTTCCAGACGGCCGAGGAGATGCGCGGGCTGATCCAGTACGCGCTGCAGATGCTCTACGAGCAGGGCGGCCACACCGGTACCTGGAACACCGGCCCGGTGGAGATGCACGAGGGCCCGCGCACCCCGGCGGCCGGCTTCGCGGGCACGACCGCGATGCCGCACCCGGACGTCTCCGGTACGGCGGCGATCCCGCAGCCGATCCTGCCCGCCGGGTACGGCGGTGGGTACGGCGGTGACGACGGCGGCTTCGAGGGCCACGGCAACAAGGGCAGCGGCCGCGGCAAGCTGTGGGTCCTCGCGGTGCTCGCGGTGATCGCCGTCGCGGCGGGTGTCGCGCTGGCGCTGAACAACGGCGGCGGCGGCGGGGGCGGGGGCAAGACCGACCAGTCCCCGTCCGTGACGCAGAGCACCGGGGACGAGAAGGCCAGCGAGAGCCCGAGCGACGAGGCGACCGAGGAGACGACCGACCCCGGCACGGAGACCGAGACCGACCCGGGCACGGGATCGGGCGGGAACTGGGACCAGTCGTACACGCCGTCCCAGGATCCGACGTACACGGAGACGCAGGACCCGACGACCGAGGCACCGAGCACCCCGCCGACGTCCCCGCAGCCGACCCAGTCGGGTGGCACCGGGGACGGTGGCACCGGGGACGGCGGCACCGGAGACGGCGGCACCGGAGACGGCGGCACCGGGGACGGCGGAACGGACGCGGGCGGCGAGAACGCGGGTGGCGAGAACGCGGGTACGGGCAGCATCGAAGGTGTGACCGCCGGCTGACCCCGGCCGGTCCGGCCCCGCCGGCCGCACCCCGCTCACCCGCGCGGTGTACCACTTCCGGTCGCGAAACTCGACCCTTCCCGTGCCCGGGGTGGCCGGGATAACGTGCCGTTGCTCCGGCCTCCTGCGAGGCTGTGACCAGCGCGCCTTCGACACCTTCCCCGATTTACTTGGAAATCCAAGCAAAATCGCAGGTCAGAGGGGTTTCACAGAGATGTGGAGCACTGGGTAACGTGCCTCTTGCAGGGCGCTCGCCGGGGCACCTGTCACGCCTGTTCCCGGCCGAGTGGCACCCACCCCGTGCCCGGTGGTCGAGAACAGGTGAGCCGCACTGGCCTACCGGCAACCCCGGGGGCCGGACCGACGGAGGAGCACACGTGACCGTGGAGAGCACTGCCGCGCGCACACCGCGACGCAGCGCCGGAACGAAGGCCGGCACCACCGGCACCAAGCGCACCACCAGCACCAAGAAGGCCACCGGCGCCAGGAAGAGCGCCGAGCCCGCCCTCGTCCAGTTGCTGACGCCCGAGGGCAAGCGCGTCAAGAACGCCGAGTTCGACAAGTACGTCGCCGACATCACCGCCGACGACCTGCGCGGTCTCTACCGCGACATGGTGCTCACCCGACGCTTCGACGCCGAGGCCACCTCCCTGCAGCGCCAGGGCGAGCTGGGCCTGTGGGCCTCGCTGCTCGGGCAGGAGGCGGCGCAGATCGGCTCCGGCCGGGCGCTGCGCGACGACGACTACGTCTTCCCCACCTACCGTGAGCACGGCGTCGCGTGGTGCCGCGGGGTGGACCCGACCAATCTGCTCGGCATGTTCCGCGGCGTGAACAACGGCGGCTGGGACCCGAACGGCAACAACTTCCACCTGTACACGATCGTCATCGGCTCGCAGGCCCTGCACGCCACGGGCTACGCGATGGGCGTCACCAAGGACGGCGCGGACAGCGCGGTCATCGCCTACTTCGGCGACGGCGCGTCCAGCCAGGGCGACGTGGCCGAGGCCTTCACCTTCTCCGCGGTCTACAACGCCCCCGTGGTGTTCTTCTGCCAGAACAACCAGTGGGCGATCTCCGAGCCGACCGAGAAGCAGTCCCGTGTGCCGCTGTACCAGCGCGCGCAGGGCTTCGGCTTCCCGGGCGTCCGGGTGGACGGCAACGACGTGCTGGCGAACCTGGCCGTCACCAAGTGGGCCCTGGAGCGCGCCCGCGCGGGTGAGGGGCCGACGCTGGTCGAGGCGTTCACGTACCGCATGGGCGCGCACACCACCTCCGACGACCCGACCCGCTACCGCGGCGACGAGGAGCGCCTGGCCTGGGAGGCCAAGGACCCGATCCTGCGCCTTCGCCGCTATCTGGAGTCCGCAAACCACGCGGACGAGGGATTCTTCGCGGAACTGGAGACCGAGAGCGAGGCGTTGGGCAAACGAGTGCGCGAAGCGGTCCGTGCCATGCCGGACCCGGACCACTTCGCCATCTTCGAGAACGTGTACGCGGACGGACACGCGCTCGTGGACGAGGAGCGTGCGCAGTTCGCGGCGTACCAGGCGTCGTTCGCGGACGCGGACGGGGGTAAGTGACATGACGGACAAGATGGCCCTGGCCAAGGCGATCAACGAGTCGCTGCGGCACGCCCTGGACGCGGACCCCAAGGTCCTCGTCATGGGTGAGGACGTCGGCAAGCTCGGCGGCGTGTTCCGGGTGACGGACGGCCTGCAGAAGGACTTCGGCGAGAGCCGCGTCATCGACACCCCGCTCGCCGAGTCGGGCATCGTCGGTACGGCGATCGGCCTGGCCCTGCGCGGCTACCGCCCGGTGGTGGAGATCCAGTTCGACGGCTTCGTCTTCCCGGCGTACGACCAGATCGTCACGCAGCTCGCGAAGATGCACGCCCGCTCGCTGGGCAAGGTCAAGCTCCCCGTCGTCGTGCGCATCCCCTACGGCGGCGGCATCGGCGCGGTGGAGCACCACTCGGAGTCCCCCGAGTCGCTGTTCGCGCACGTGGCCGGCCTGAAGGTCGTGTCGCCGTCGAACGCGTCGGACGCGTACTGGATGATGCAGCAGGCCATCCAGAGCGACGACCCGGTGATCTTCTTCGAGCCCAAGCGGCGCTACTGGGACAAGGGCGAGGTCGACACCGAGGCGATCCCGGGCCCGCTGCACACCGCGCGCGTGGTGCGCGAGGGCACGGACCTGACGCTCGCGGCGTACGGTCCGATGGTGAAGCTCTGCCGGGAGGTCGCGGACGCGGCGGCCGAGGAGGGCCGCTCCCTGGAGGTGCTGGACCTGCGCTCGGTCTCCCCGATCGACTTCGACTCGATCCAGGCGTCGGTGGAGAAGACCCGCCGCCTGGTCGTGGTCCACGAGGCACCGGTGTTCTTCGGTTCCGGCGCGGAGATCGCCGCGCGGATCACGGAGCGCTGCTTCTACCACCTGGAGGCCCCGGTGCTGCGGGTGGGCGGTTACCACGCCCCGTACCCGCCGGCCCGCCTGGAGGAGTCCTACCTCCCGGACCTGGACCGGGTGCTGGACGCCGTCGACCGCTCGCTGGCGTACTGAGGAGAGGGTCGTGACGACGATGACGAACGCGTCCGTACGCGAGTTCAAGATGCCGGACGTGGGCGAGGGCCTCACCGAGGCCGAGATCCTCAAGTGGTACGTCCAGCCCGGTGACACGGTCACCGACGGCCAGGTGGTCTGCGAGGTCGAGACGGCGAAGGCGGCCGTCGAACTGCCCATCCCCTACGACGGTGTGGTCCGCGAGCTGCACTTCCCCGAGGGCACCACGGTGGACGTGGGCACGTCCATCATCGCGGTGGACGTCGCGGGCGGTGCGGCGCCGGTGGTGGAGGAGGAGGCCCCGGCTCCCGCCTCCGCTCCCGTGGCGGAGCCCGAGGAGGAGAAGCCGGCGGCCCGCCAGCCGGTCCTGGTCGGCTACGGCGTGGCGACGTCCTCGACGCGCCGCCGCCCCCGCCGGACGCCGGCCCCGGACACCGTCGTCCAGCAGGCGGCGGCAGCGGTTCAGCAGGAGCTGAACGGCCACGGTGCCCCCGCCCTCTCCCCGGAGCGCCCGCTGGCGAAGCCCCCGGTGCGCAAGCTGGCGAAGGACCTGGGCGTCGATCTGACGACGGTCGTCCCGACCGGCCCGGACGGCATCATCACCCGCGAGGACGTCCACGCGGCGGTGACGCCTCCGGCTCCGCAGGAGGCCGCCCCGGCCGCCGCCGCCCCGGTCGCCGCCCCCGCAGCCCCGGTGTCGTACGACACCGCCCACGAGACCCGTGTCCCGGTCAAGGGGGTCCGCAAGGCCACGGCGGCGGCGATGGTCGGCTCGGCGTTCACCGCGCCGCACGTCACGGAGTTCGTGACGGTGGACGTGACGCGGACGATGAAGCTGGTCGAGGAGCTCAAGCAGGACAAGGAGTTCACGGGTCTGCGCGTGAACCCCCTGCTGCTGATCGCCAAGGCCCTGCTGGTCGCGATCAGGCGGAACCCGGAGATCAACGCCTCCTGGGACGAGGCGGCCCAGGAGATCGTGGTCAAGCACTACGTCAACCTGGGCATCGCGGCGGCCACCCCGCGCGGCCTGATCGTCCCGAACATCAAGGACGCCCACGCCAAGACGCTGCCGCAACTGGCCGAGTCCCTGGGTGAACTGGTGTCCACGGCCCGCGAGGGCAAGACCTCGCCGTCCGCCATGCAGGCGGGCACGGTCACGATCACCAACGTCGGCGTCTTCGGCGTCGACACGGGCACGCCGATCCTCAACCCCGGCGAGTCCGCGATCCTCGCGGTCGGAGCGATCAAGCCCCAGCCGTGGGTCCACAAGGGCAAGGTCAAGCCCCGTCAGGTCACCACCCTCGCCCTCTCCTTCGACCACCGCCTGGTCGACGGCGAGCTGGGTTCCAAGGTCCTGGCGGACGTGGCGGCGATCCTGGAGCAGCCGAAGCGGTTGATCAGCTGGGCCTGACGCCCGCGAACCACTGGGCTCATCACAGGAGGGGCGCCGCAACTTCGGGTTGCGGCGCCCCTCCTGCC
>NZ_NCTE01000414.1:9191-33809 GCF_002114215.1 Streptomyces sp. 13-12-16
AGGCACTCGTTGACGCGGCGCACGGACAGCCCCGTGCGGGCGGCGATCGACTCCAGCGGCTCGCGCAGCTCCCCCTGTTCGACGAGCACCGGTGCGATGACCACGGCCACCGCCCACACGTCCTCCGTCACGGACAGCCGCTGCCGCCAGTCGGACAGCACCGACTCGGTGGTGGGCCGCGCGGTGCGGAGGGCCGTGGGCGTCCGGCGGTCGAGGACGAGGGTGTCGAACCGGTCCGCGATGCGTTCCATCGCCCGGACCATGGCCTGCTGAACGGCGAGGGTGGCCTGTTGGGTGACCAGCAGCTCCCTCTGCAGGTTCACCGTCTCCTTCTGCAAAGCGATCGATTCGCGCTGCCCGTCGGCCAGCTCCTCGTCCAGTTGGAGGTTGTGCGCCTCCAGCCGGACGATGGCATCGGCCACCTGCTCCGGCATCGCGTAGGCGATGGGGGCACCGGGGTCGGAGGACTGCACCTCGGCCTCGTCGAGGGAGTAGGAGCCCTCGCGCTGAACGGTCTCGATCACTTCGGCGACCCACTGCTTGAAGGGGGCGCAGGCCGGTTTGGTGCAGGCGTTGACGAGGAGGATCAGACCTTGCAGGGAGATGACTTGCAAGTCTCGACGCCACTCCCTGCCTGCGGGAATGCCGAGACCGTAAGCTCTGCTTACGGTCTCGATACACTCTCGGTACTCGTCGGGAACGTGGTCGGCGAGCGCCTGCCGGGAGTTGGTGTGGCCGAGTTCCTTGCAGACGTCCACCGCCGGGAACCAGTGCGTCCCGTCCGGCATCGTCAGCCTCCGCACCCGGGCGCCGGTCGCCGCGTAGACGAAGTCGCTGACGTCGATCGCCTCGTGCCGCTCGGCGGAGTTCTGTCGTTTGCTGGGTTCGTTCATGTGAATTACCTCCGCTGCGGAACGTGGAGCGGGGCGGAAGGCATATGCCAGCCGGTTCGACGATGTTCACGACTGCGAGCGAAATCGGCCGGAACGGCCGTGCCGGCCGATGGGATTGTGCAGGGCGGATATCGGCATGCGGTGCGTGCCGGGTGCCCGCCGAACCGACCGCGCCGGGTTCGATCCCGGGAAGTCCGCGCACGACAGCGCTGACGCTCACGGCGAGTACGTCGAGGTCGCCCGCGGCATACCCGGCGCCGTCGTCGAACGCTGTGCTAGGTGTGGCCGGTGACCACTACCGGTATATCCAGCAGGCCCTTCGACGCGGTGCTGTGCGACCTCGACAACGTGATCCGCTTCTACGACACGGCCCCCCTGGCCGAGTTGGAGCGTGCCGCGGGACTGGCCGAGGGCACCACCATGGACGTGGCCTACGCACCTGAGGTGGACCTGCCGCTCCTGCTCGGCCGGATCACGACGGAGGAGTGGGTGGACTCCATCGCGTCGGCGCTCTTTGGCCGAGTGCCGCAGGCGTACGCCCGTCGGCTGGCCACGGCGCTCGCAGATGCCCCGTTCCGGGCCGATGACGCGGTGGTGGCCCTGCTGCGCCGGGTGAGGAGGCACATGACCCTCGTCCTGGTGACCAACGCGACCCTGGACCTGGAGCGCGACCTCGGGTCGATGGGGCTGGCGGACCTCGCGGACCACGTCGTCAGCAGTGCGCGGGTGGGGGTGGCCAAGCCCGACCGGGAGATCTACGAGATCGCGGTCCGGCGGGCGGGGACCGTCGCCGGCCGGTGCCTGTTCGTGGACGACCGGCTGGAGAACGTCGAGGCCGCCACCGCACTCGGGATGACCGGTGTGCACTACCGCGAGCCCGCGGATCTACGGAAGGCGCTGGGCTTCGTGTTCGGCGCCGAGGACGATGCCGTGGCCCACGTGTGAGAGGGCCGGCGGCACAACTCTCGGCACCACTCCCTGCCTGCGGGAACGCTGAGACCGTAACCTCCAGTCACGGTCTCGGGACCGGAGTCGTCCACCGCCGGAAGCCCGTGCGGACGGTGGTGCGAGGCAGCGGAAAGGGGCCCGCCGGCACCGGCGGGCCCCCGTCGCTCCGTACCGTCAGATCTTGCCGAAGCCGTAACCCAGGAGCTTCTTCGCGTCCTTCTCGCGCTGGGTGGCGGAGGAGGAGGCGAGGACCGTGCCGATGACGGTCTTGCCGTTGCGGGTCGCGGCGAAGACCAGGCAGTACTTGGCCTCAGGGCCCGAGCCGGTCTTCACGCCGATCGTGCCGCTGTAGCTGCTGAGCAGCGTGTTCGTGTTGGTCCACGGCGCCATCGTGCGGGTGCTGCCCGTCTTCGTCTTGGTCTTCGCCGTGTACTTCTTCGTCTTCACGATCGAGCGGAACGTGGAGTTCTTCATCGCGCTGCTCGCGATCTTCGTCAGATCGCGCGGCGTCGAGTAGTTCTTGCCGTTCCCGATGCCGTCGAAGGAGTCGAAGTTGGTGTTCTTCAGGCCCAGCTTCTTCGCCTCGGAGTTCATCTTGCCGATGAACGACTTCACACGGGCCGCACGCGTCGTGCCCGAGCCGAACTTGTCCGCCAGCGCGTACGCCGCGTCGCAGCCGGACGGCAGCATCAGCCCGTACAGCAGCTGGCGCACGGTGACCTTGTCACCGACGATCAGCCGCGCCGACGAGGCGTTGTTCCGCACGATGTAGTCGCTGTACGCCTTCTGGATCGTGACCTTGGTGTCGAGGTTCAGGTTCTTCTGCGCCAGCACCACCTTCGCGGTCATGATCTTCGTCGTCGAGCCGGTCGAACGACGCGTGTCCGCCGCCTTCGTGTACAGCGACTTGCCGTTCGCGTTGTTCATCACATAGCCGCCCTTGGCGACGACGGACGGTGCGGCGGCGGCCTGTGCGGGCGCAGCGTAGAGGGCTCCGGAGGCGAGCACGGCGCCGGTGGTCATGGCGACGCCGGCGGCTCTGCGGATACGGATGCCCTGAATGCCGATCTTCAAGTCGAATACCCCGATTACCTGGAATGGCCGTACCGCGCGGCCGAGTCGAGACGCGGCCCATGAGGGGGCCGCGTGTGTCTGACTCGCGACGTGTGCGGATGGTTGTGCGTGGATCGGGGACCGCTTCCGACTTCTCCGAGTCCGGGCCGGAGCCCGCGTCGGAGTCCGCATCGTGGATGGATTCTTCCATGCGTGCGTCTTGTATCTATCCTGTCCGCATGACCAGCATGGCCCCCGTGAAGCAACCCCCCGCCGCCGACCGCGTCTACACCCACGTCAAGCAGGGCGTACTGGACCGCCGTTACGAGGGCGGGACGCTGCTCACCGAAGGCGAGCTGGCCGAGGCCGTGGGGGTCTCGCGGACCCCCGTGCGCGAGGCGCTGCTGCGGCTGCAGGCCGAAGGGCTGCTCAGGCTCTACCCGAAGAAGGGCGCCCTCGTCCTGCCCGTCTCCGCGCAGGAGATCGCCGACGTCGTCGAGACCCGGCTGCTCGTCGAGGAGCACGCCGCCAGGAAGGCCGTACCCGCGCCGCCCGGTCTCATCGAGCGGCTGGAGGAGCTGCTCGCCCGGCAGAAGGAGCAGGCCGCGGCCGGTGACTTCGCCGCGGCCTCCGTCACCGACCGGTGTTTCCACGCCGAGATCGTCCGCAGCGGCGGCAACGAGATCCTCTCCCGCCTCTACGACCAGCTCCGGGACCGCCAGCTCCGGATGGGCGTCGCCGTGATGCACTCCCACCCCGACCGGATCGCCAAGACCCTCGCCGAGCACGGGGAGATCCTCCGGGCGCTGCGCTCCGGCGACGCGGAGGCGGCCGTCGGGGTCGTCCACCGGCACGTCGGCTGGTTCTCCCACCTGGCCAGGGGCGAGGTGCGATGAGCGGCACGCTGCCCGGGGATCCTCCCGGCGGACGGCGCGCCCTCGCGGTGTGGGGGATCGGCGTCTCGGTCTACTTCGTCGCCGTCATCTTCCGTACGTCACTGGGTGTGGCCGGCCTGGACGCCGCCGACCGCTTCGACGTGGGCGCCTCCGCCCTGTCCACCTTCTCCATCCTCCAGTTGCTGGTCTACGCGGGCATGCAGATACCCGTCGGGCTGCTGGTCGACCGGCTCGGCACCAAGAAGGTGCTGGGCATGGGCGTGGTGCTGTTCACGGCCGGACAGCTCGGCTTCGCGTTCTCACCGTCCTACGGCATGGCGCTCGCCTCGCGGGCACTGCTCGGCTGTGGTGACGCGATGACGTTCATCAGCGTGCTGCGGCTGGGCACCCGGTGGTTCCCGGCCCGGCGCGGGCCGCTGATCACGCAGATGGCGGGGCTGGCCGGAATGGCGGGAAACCTCGTCTCCACGCTGGTCCTCGCGCGGCTGCTGCACGGCATCGGCTGGACGGCGGCGTTCGCGGGGAGCGCGGCGGCCGGTGTCGTGGTGTTCGTGCTGCTCCTGTTCTTCCTCAAGGATCATCCCGAGGGGTACGAACCGGAGCCGGTGACGCACCACGGGGCGGCTTATGTGCGCCGTCAGATCGCCGCCTCCTGGCGGGAGCCGGGGACGCGGCTGGGGCTGTGGGTGCACTTCACGACCCAGTTCCCGGCGATGGTGTTCCTGCTGCTGTGGGGGATGCCGTTCCTGGTGGAGGCACAGGGGCTGTCGCGGGCGGCCGCCGGTGAGCTGCTGACCCTCGTCGTGCTGTCCAACATGGCCTTCGGGCTCGTCTACGGCCAGGTCATCGCCCGGCACCACGGGGCGCGGCTGCCGCTGGCGCTGGGGACGGTGGGGGCGACGGCGGTGCTGTGGGCCACGACGCTGGTCTATCCGGCGGACACGGCGCCGATGTGGCTGCTGGTGGTGCTGTGCGTGGTGCTGGGGGCCTGTGGGCCGGCGTCGATGATCGGGTTCGACTTCGCACGGCCGGCGAATCCGGCCGAGCGGCAGGGGACGGCGTCGGGGATCACGAACATGGGGGGCTTCGTGGCCACCATGGCGACGTTGTTCGCGGTCGGGGTGCTGCTGGACGCGACGGGGGACGACTACGCCGTCGCCTTCTCGTCCGTGTTCGTGCTGCAGGCTCTGGGGGTCACCCAGATCCTGCGGTTGCGGAGGCGGGCGGCTCGGGCGGAGCGGGAGCGGCTCGTTGCGAGCCGGGTTTCCTCTGTGCACGTGCCTGTGTAAGGCGCCCCGTGCTGGTGCGGGGCGCGTGGCCGGCGCTTGCCGGGTGCCTCCCCCACTCCCGGCTTCTCCCCCACTCCCGGCTTCTCCCCCACTCTCGGCTTCTCCCCCACTCTCGGCTTCTCCCCCACTCTCGGCTTCTCCCCCACTCTCGGCTTCGCTCGAGCGGGGGGACCCCCATGAGCGGGGGGACCCCCATGAGCGGGGGCCCCCACCGCCCACCCGTGCCGCTGGGGGTACCTCCC
Organism: Streptomyces sp. 13-12-16; assembly: GCF_002114215.1. Lineage (GTDB taxonomy): Bacteria > Actinomycetota > Actinomycetes > Streptomycetales > Streptomycetaceae > Streptomyces. The sequence goes on from NZ_NCTE01000414.1 coordinate 14,513, forward strand.
AGGCCCTTGAGGCACTGGGGGAGGCACGATTGCCCGCGGATGCGCGGATGCGCGGATGCGCGGTTACGGCGTCACCGCGAAGTGGCGGAGGATCGCCGCCGCCAGGTCCAGGTCGCCCTCCGTCTTCACCCTGTCCGTCACCGCTTCCGCCGTCACCCGGCCGCAGGCCAGGCGGACGTAGGTTTCCCAGTCGAGGGTGAGGGTGGCGGCCGGGCCGAGGGCCGGGGCCGTTTCCAGGGTGCCCCGGCCCTGGATGTCGACGCGGATGGTGCGGAGGAACTCCACCGGGCCGTGGACGTCGAGCACCACGGCAGAGCTGCGCGGTGCCTGTGCCAGCTCGGCGACCACGCGCGGCAGCTCGGCGAGCAGCACGTCACGGGCGATGTACGCGCCGGGGGAGTCGAGGTTGCCGGGGCGGCCGAGGGCCGTGCGCAGGTCCTGCTCGTGCGCCCACACGGCGAAGGCGTGCCGGCGCATGGACTCCTCCAGCGTCAGCTCCGTGCCGAGCGGGCCGCGCACCGTGGTGCCGGGCTCACGGTTCTCGTTCCGCAGCTGGCGGTTGCGGCGGATGATCATGAGTTCCAGCTCGGAGGTCATCTCCGGCGACGTGTGGTGGCGGCGCACGTCGACCTGCATCTCCATGTACCGCTGGTGGTCGTTGGTGACGTGGAACAGGTCGCGCGGCAGCGTGTGGATGGGGCGGGGGTCGCCGTACATCTCGGAGTCCAGGCCGATGACGTGCGAGACGACATCGCGGACCGACCAGCCCGGGCACGGCGTCCGCCGGTTCCAGTCGGCCTCCGGGAGGGGCTGCACCAGCTCGGATATCGCCTCGATGGAGTGGGTCCAGGCGTCGGCGTAGGGCTGGAGGGTGGGATGCAGACTCACGGAACGGGACCCCTCGGCGGTCGGTACACGGGCAGGTTGTGGCGGCGGTGCCAGTGGGCGGTGGCTGCACTTCGTGGGTGTCTCGGGTCGCCCCCGGTTCTCGGCTTCGCTCGAACCGGGGGCGCCCCCAAGTTACGCTGCTGTGAGGCACCCCGGCAGTGCTTTCGTGTGACGATCGTAGGCCCGTGTGCGCGGGTCGAATGCCAGGACGGTGGTAGTGTGCGCGCTTCCTTGCTCCAAGTCGCCGTGAACGAGGACGAATCGGTCGAATCACGTCGGCTGCGGGTCGCCGGTACGGTACGGGATCAGGCCGGGGCCGATCTCGTCGTGCTGCCGGAGCTGTGGACCACGGGCGCGTTCGCGTACGAGGGGTTCGGCAGTGAGGCGGAACCCCTCGAAGGGCCGACCTTCGAGGCGATGGCCAAGGCCGCGAGCGACGCGGACGTGTGGCTGCACGCGGGCTCGATCCCCGAGCGTGACCCTGACGGCACCCTCTACAACACCTCGCTCGTCTTCTCCCCCTCCGGTGACCTGGCCGCCGCCTACCGCAAGATCCACCGCTTCGGCTTCGACAAGGGCGAGGCCGTGCTGATGGGGGCGGGCGACGAACTGGTGACGGTCCGTCTGCCGCACACCGTCGTCGGTGTGGCGACCTGCTACGACCTCCGTTTCCCCGAGCTCTTCCGCGGCCTCGTCGACGCCGGCGCCGAGACCCTCGTCGTCCCGGCGGGCTGGCCGGAGCGCCGCCGGTCCCACTGGACGCTGCTGGCCCGGGCACGGGCGGTGGAGAACCAGGCGTTCGTCCTCGCGTGCGGAACGGCCGGGACGCACGCGGGAGTTCCACAGGCGGGTCACTCGATCGTGGTGGATCCGTGGGGCGAGGTCCTGGCGGAGGCGGGCCCAGGCGAACAGGTCCTCACGGTCGACTTCGACCCGGCCACGGTGGCGGGCACCCGCGAACGCTTCCCGGCCCTCAAGGACCGCGTCCTGGGCCTGGACCGCCCCGGCCGCCGGCCCTAGGGCCCGTCCGGCGGGTCATGCCGCGGACGCGGGGGCCGGCACGCCCGTCCGTCGCGTCGTCGCCGGTCCCCGACTCCTCCACGCTCGGCTCCGTCCGCGCGGGAGGGGCCCCGTCGCGTCGGCTCCCTCCTCCGCCGTGCGGCCGGACGCACCGGCCCCGTTCGCCCGGGCCGACCGTCCGCCGCGGGCTTCCTGCGGCTCGGCCCGCCGGACGGGCCTAGTCGTCCTCCCGCTCCTTCTCCGCCAGGTGGATCACGCACACCGCCACCGCGATCAGCAGCGCCGGGTCCGCGTCCTCGCGCACGACGTCGACGGCGTAGGTGTCCCGGATGCTCAGCAGCCGCCGGGACACCACGGCGAGCAGTTCGCCGTCGTACTCGACGGCGAACTCCCGGTCGAGGATCCGGCCGCTGACGTCCAGCTCGGTGCCGCCGTCCGCCAGCGCCACCCGGTAGTGGTTGCGCAGCAGCGACAGCCGCTTGCGCCGGACCGTCGCCAGCGGCTTCCCGTCCCGCTCGATCACCATGGTGTCCCGCAGGGCGAACATCTTCTGGCGGATGTCGATGAGGACGCGCCCCCCGGTGTCCTTCAGCTCGAAGGTGTCCCGCAGCCGCATCGCCTTGCCGTCGACGAGGAAGACCCTGTTCCCGTGGTCGTCCTCGATCCAGTAGTCGTCCCCGATCCCGAGGATCCGGTCCCGCACAAGGAATCTCATGGATCCAGGGCTTCCCCGCCCCGCGTTCCGAAACGCCGCCGGTAGGCCGACGGGCTGAGTCCCGTCTCGCGCCGCAGCCGCGCCCGCAGGTTCGCCGCCGTCCCCAGGCCGCTGCGCGCGGCCACGACGTCCAGCCGCACCTCGCCCCGCTCGATGAGCCGGCACGCCAGCGCGACCCGCTCCCCGGTCAGCCACGCGAGCGGCGTCGCCCCGAGCTGCGCACGGAAACGCCGGTGCAGGGTCGCCGGACTCACCGCCGCCCGCGCCGCCAGGTCCGCCACCGTCAGCGGTTCGCCCAGCCGTGCCTGCGCCCACGCCAGCAACGGCCCCAGTGACTCGTCCGGCATGGGCGGAACCGGCCGTTCCACGAACTGGCGCTGCCCGCCGTCCCGGTGCGCGGCGAACACCAGGCGCCGGGAGACCGCGTTGGCGGTCTCGGCGCCGTGGTCCCGGCGCCAGAGGTGCAGCCCCAGGTCCAGGGCGGCCGAGCTGCCCGCGGCGGTGAGGACGTCCCCGTCGTCCACGAAGAGCACGTCCGGCTCCAGCAGCACGTCCGGGTGCAGTTCCCGGAAGGAGTCCACCCACATCCAGTGCGTCGTGGCGCGGCGCCCTTCCAGCAGGCCCGCCTCGGCGAGTGCGAAGGTGCCGGTGCAGAAGCCGACGACACGGGTGCCCCGCGCGTGCGCGCTCCGGATCGCGTCGAGGACGGCCTCACCGCGCGGTACGACGTTGTCCGGCCGCCCGGGTACGACGAGGGTGTCGGCGTCGTCCACGGCGTCCAGCCCGGCCGTCCCGGTCATGGTGAAGAACCCGTGGTTCATGGGAACTTCCGGCGTGGGCGTGCACAGCGTCACCCGGTACGGCGCGCACGGCAGACCCAGTTCGGGCCGGGGCAGACCGAACAGCTCGGTGGCCACGCCGACCTCGAACGGGTTGGTGCCCTCGTCGACGATCACGGCGACGCGGTGGGTGCGCACGGGCTGAGAGGATCCTTGCGACATGCGCGATTTCTAGCACTGTCGCCGTGCCGGCGCACCGCCGACGATGAGGGCATGGCACAGGAACCCCTCTCCCTCGACCGGGCCCTCGCCTCCTTCACGGAGCGGTGGAGCCCCCGCATCGTCACCGCCGTCAACGACTACGACGTACGCGTCGCCAAGGTGGAGGGCGAACACGTCTGGCACGTGCACGACGACACCGACGAGTTCTTCCTCGTCCTCGACGGCGAACTGCGCATCTCCCTGCGCGAGCCGTCCGGCGAACGCACGGTCGTCCTGCCGAAGGGCTCCGTGTTCACGGTCCCCCGCGGCACCGAGCACAAGCCCCACGCCCCCGTCCCCACCGCGATCCTCCTCTTCGAGCCCACCGGCACCCTCACCACCGGCGACCGCCACGACGACGTTCCGGACCACGTGGACACGACGACGGGGCACCCGCTCGGCTGACCGGCGGCGCGGGGTGTCAGCCGCCGACCTGGTGTTCCACGCGGTGGCGGATGTACGCGTCCGGATGGGACCGGGCGATCCTCACCGCCGCGTCCACCAGATCGTGCAGCTCCGGCGGATGGGCCGACTTCCACAGGGGGAGTCCGGGAAGGAGGCAGCGCCGGACGTCCAGGTGCTCGTTGCCCACGAACTCACGCAGCGAGGCCTCCCGCCACTCGGCCGGGATGTCCGCGTCCTCGTCGGGTTCCGCCCGCTCGGCGGCGCCGGGGTCCTCCGCCCGTACGAGGGGCATCCGCACCGGCAGGGCCGACCAGTACCAGGCCCGCGCGGCACCCGCCCGCTCGGGGTCCGTGCCCGTTCGCAGGCGGCCGAGCAGCGCGGCCTGGACGCGCCGCCGCCCGAACGCGCTCAGCGCCGGCTCGACGAACTGACGGTTGAAGCTCGGATCGGGGTCGTGGACGGCCGCCTCGATCAGCACGTCGAAGGACTCCTCGGAGAGGTCCACGCCTCGGCGGCAGGTTTCACGCAACGCGGCCCGCACGCGGCGCTCCCAGGTCCGTCGGTCCGTGGGATCCGGCTCCGGGGGGACATCGAGCCCGAGGAGCCGGACCACGTCCGTCAGACACCGGGAGAACGCCTCCCGCCGGTCCTCCGTGCGTCCCGGCAGCGCCCGGAACTCCCGCGCCGTCCCGTCCCCGGCGGTCCCGTTCCCGTCCGCAGTCAACCGTCGCCCCCTCGCCCTCACCGCACGCGTACGATCCCGGCCCTCGTCCCCGGCCGGCAGGTTCGAAGTATGAACGACGCCGTCCCCACGCTCCCACCCGTCGACGCGCCCGCGCCCGCGCCCCCGAGCCGACCGGCGAGGGCGGCCGGACCTCGCCACCGGCGAGGGCATCACCTTCGCCGGCACGGTTCGGCAGGGACGGCCGGGCCCGCCGCGACGGGCGAGGACCGGCATCTCCCGGTCCTCGCGGGCATGGACCGGGCGTGGCGGGAGCTCATGCCCCCACTTCCTCCGGGGCCTCCTCGTCCTCCGCCACCGGCTCCTCCCGGGTGGCCCTCCGGCGCAGGTTCTCCACGTCCGTCTGCAGGCCGATGAGCAGCGTGTGAAGCTCGTCCAGGACGTTCACCGGGACGACGGGGGTGTGGTTGCCGACCTCCGGTTCGAGGAGGAGCAGCCGGTCGAGGGAGTCCCGGGCGTCCGTGATGCTCTGCCGCAGGACCTGCCGGTGTGCGACGGCACGCTGGCTGGCGGGCAGGTGCGCCGCGTGCGGCCCGCCCGGGTCCGGGGACGGGGCGCCCGTGCCGGGGTCCGTGTCGTCGCGGGTCCCGTCCGCCGTACTCCCGTCGGCTTCCGGGGAGCCGCCTCCGGCGGCCTCCGGCGCCGATCCGGTCGGCGGGCCCGGCGGGCGCGGGACGAGGGGTGCCTTCGGGGGGTGCGCCTTGAGGGCGCGTTCCGGGTTCGAGGCCCAGACGACGTCCCACTGGTACAGCGTCACGGGCACCCCGTCGGAGTCGCGCTCGATCCGGTCGGGGCTGTCCAGGTCGGTCTTGAAGTGCACGTACGGCGTGCCGGGATCGCCCTCCGTCTTCTGCTTGTGGATGAGCTGGCGCATCGTCACGGCGTTCTCCGGCAGGGCGTCGCTGCGGAACCGGTTCGCGGCCAGCGCGAGGGTCCACAGTCCCAGCTCGTTGTGCTGCTGGGACAGGTCCTCGACGACCTGGTTGACGTCGGCGCGGAACGGGACGCCGCCCTTCTCCTTGGCGGCCATGAGGGCCGAACCGACGTTCCGGGTGAGGAGCTTGTCGGCGATCAGCGCCACGCCTCCGGCCACGGCCAGGGTGCAGCGCGCGTCGGTGTCACCGGCCAGGGCGGGCTTCACCAGGCTCGTGAAGTCGTCCGTGGGGCGGGGCTCCCACTCCTGGATGACGTCGGAGGTCAGGACACCGCCGTTGTTCCAGGCGTTGCGCGCCTGGGTGGTGACGTGCTTCTTGTGCGAGCGCCACGGCAGGTCGATCAGCGGACCGAGCAGTTCCGCGAACCCCTTCAGACCCATGCGCTTACCGCCCTTGATGGCCTTGGCCTGGTCCTTCAGGGGCTCCAGCAGCTCCGGCCGGGTCAGGGCGTGCACCAGGTAGACGCTGCGCCACAGGGCGGTGCCGGGGGGCTCGGAGCCCGTGTCGCCGGCGAACACCCTCGGCAGCTCCTCCACGGGGATGCGGCCGACGGCCAGACCGTAGACGGTCTGGAGATCGTCCTTGGGTACCAGGGAGTCACCGAGCTGGATCACGCGCTTGAGGGCGCGCGTGGCGACCTCGACGTTCTGGGCGGCGGTGTCCCACTGCTTGAACTCGACGTGTACCGAGGCCAGTACGGAGCGGATCGCGTCGTCGAAGATGTCCTCGGCGGCCAGCAGGTGCCCGGGGTGCCCCTCCGCCCCGACGGCGATCTGGGCCGGGAGGACGGAGGTCTGGGCGATCTGGGCGGTGCGCGTCCCGGGCTGCTGCTCGGCGATGCCCCGGGCGAACTCCTCCCGGAGCGTCCGGCGCCACTTCTCCCGGCTCGCGGCGAGGCGCTGCCCGAGCGGGCCGCCGCCCTGTGCCGCCGGTACGGCGGCGTTCTTGCCGAAGAGGGAGTCCACCGCGAGCCCGGCGGTCTCCGCCGCGTCGGCGTCCGGCCCGGCGAGGACGGCCCAGGCGCTCGCGAGCCGGGTGATGCCGTCCCGTACGACGAGGCCGTGGAAGGACTCGGTGCCGTCCTCGAAGGTGATCTCGACGGGGTGCGCGATGAGGTTGCGGGTGACCTTGCGGGCCAGGATGGAGGGGGCATAGCTGTTGAGCGACAGAGTGCCGTGGATGGTCTGCCACACGTGGTTCCGCAGGTGGGTGGGGTCCTGGTATCGGTAGCGCACGATGGCGCAGGGCCGGCCGGCGTCCGTGAGCCCCTGGACCTGGGGGTCCGGGATCTCCATGACCTCCATCCCGGTACGGGGCTGGATGCCGGGCAGCATCTCGCTGAGGTGGACGCGGGTGACGACCGAGTGCAGGGTCGCGCCGTCGACGTTCTCCACCATCAGCAGTCCGGCGGGCTCGGCGGCGGTGGGCCGCAGCTGTACCGCGACGCCGTCGGGGCTGGTCGTGGCGCGGGCGACGGCCTGCCAGGCGGCTTCCGGCAGCAGCGTCACCGGGTTGGCCCGGCCCGCCTCGACCACCTTCGCGAGGTCCGCGCCCGCGGTCGCGACCGGCAGCTCGGGCTCGACGTTGGACACCAGTACGGATTCGGAACCCCACTGCACGGTGAAGGAGCGGGGGGCGTGAACGGGCATGGGCGGGTCCTCCGGAACGCGGGAACGGGCAGGGCAGGCCGACGGGGTCAGGGGACGGGAAGCGACAGGGGCGGACGGCGCGGGCAGGCGCCTGGAGGGATCTCGGGCAGCGGGCGGTCGAGGCCGGCGACCGGAAGGAGCTCCGGCAGCGGGCGGTCGAGGCCGGCGACCGGAGGGATCCCCGGCCGCCGGCCCGGTGCCCGGCCGGTGGTGCTCGTCGGATGCGGCGGGCGTCAGATCCGGAGGGGAGGCAGGGCGTCCGGGAGCAGCTCGGGAAACCACTCCCACAGGAACCGGCGGTTGTGGAACCGGGCGTGGTGCTGGTACGCGCAGTACGCGACGAACTCGGCGGCCTCCAGCAGGCCGCCCGCTGCGGCCAGGGCGTACGGCGGGCCCTGGACCGGGTCCGGGGCCGCCGGGGCCGGACGGGGGGTGAGCTCGTACCAGTGGATGACGCCCGTGTGGGTGCGGATGAGCGCCAGGGCGGCCGAGCCGTCCTCGCGGTGGCGGGACGACAGCGCTTCGAGGAGGGCCGCGGTCGTCGCGGCGGTACTCGTCCCGGCTCCGCGGGCGGTGCCGGCCATGGTCCCGGGCAGCCGGGCGATGACCTTCAGTCCGCGCCTCAGGACATGCCGGTAACCCCACTGCTCCGCCCGGTTCGGGCCGCGCTGGACCGACGTGAGGCGCGGCCTGCCCTGGCCGGCCGCGAGTTTCCTCGCGCGCAGTGTGTCGCCGCGTCTGACGTTCAGCGCGGGGTCCGCGTACAGCTCCTCGCGGAACTCGTCCCACGTACTGACCGGTTCCTTCGACTCCAGAGCCTCGTACGACATCTGGAGCAAACCGGCGACGGCCATGTCCAGGCCGCCGGACAGGGCGACGACATAGACGCTTCGGGGTAGGTTATTCGCTTTCGCGAATATGTGGGGTGTATGTTCCGTCCCGCCGCCGGCGGCGGGGGCGACAGAGTACTTCTCGGAAGCGTTCAAGGCTCAACTCCATTGCGTAGCAAAGGATGTCGGGGAGCCTCCGCTGCAACGGCGGTGCTCGCGCGTTGCAGGCGCCTCGCTTCGCGCGCCGATAAAACTACTGATCCGAGAGAGCCTTACCAAGCCGATTCCGACACCTGGTCGAACTTGGATTCGTATCGGTCAGAAATGATCCAGTCCAGGTGTCAGGGGGTCAATTGGGCGCGCACTTCGGAGTAGTTGTCGAAAAGCCAGGGGAGCGGGTTCTGGCCGAGCCTATCGAGGGTGGCAAGAGCTGACGCGACGGTCACGGTCTGGCCGAGGGCGCTGTCCTTCTCGATCACGAACACGAACGCGTTCTCGGACGTGGGCAGCCGCCGGGGCAGCGTGATGAGCCCGAGCTTGTCGAGTTCCTTCGAGATCTCCTCGCAGAGCTCGGTGCTCAGCCGCTGCCGCTCCGGCGCCGCGTACTTCTTGATGAAGCGCATCGAGAGCCGCTTGATGCCGTGGTCCACCTCTACGGCGTGCGCGATAACGGTGAAGTCCATAACTCAGTACATTACTGAGTTACTTGCAGAGATGAGTGGGTGTTTCCCTGAAAGCCCTCCCCGGGCGGACGGCCCGGGGTGCGGGCCCCGGTGGCCCTACACCCCGTAGCCGTCGCTGTAGCCGTCGCGGGTGCGGGGGCGGGTGGTGTCGTCGACGACCGGGGTGGTGGGGGGTACCACGACCCGCCTGCGCCGGGCGATGCTGCTGAACGTCGCGACGCCGATCAGACCGACGATCATGAAGATGACGCCGACCAGGTCAAGGTTGACACCCTGCATGTCCCAGTCGGTCGCGAATGTGAGGATTGCTCCCACGGCGATGAGGATGATGCATCCGCCGAGGCCCATGAGTGTCGCCTCCCTGTCCGGTGTTTCCGGTCCGGACCGGGTACCCGGGCGGGCGGCACCCATGCGCCGCCGGACACCGGACAGTTGACTAGCCGTCGAGGAACGCCACCAGCGCGTTCGCGAGCAGGAACGGGTCCTTCGCGCCGCACAGTTCGCGGGCGCTGTGCATCGACAGGATGGCCACGCCGATGTCGACGGTCCTGATGCCGTGCCGGGCGGCGGTGATCGGGCCGATGGTGGTGCCGCACGGCATCGCGTTGTTGGAGACGAAGGACTGGAACGGGACGTCCGCCTTCTCACAGGCCGCCGCGAAGACCGCCCGGCCGGAACCGTCCGTGGCGTAGCGGTTGTTGACGTTGACCTTGAGGATGGGGCCGCCGTCGACGCGCGGGTGGTGCGTCGGGTCGTGCCGCTCCGCGTAGTTGGGGTGGACGGCGTGACCGGTGTCGGAGGAGAGGCAGACGGTGCCGGCGAAGGCGCGGGCCCGGTCCTCGTACGATCCTCCGCGCGCGAACACCGAACGCTCCAGGACGCCGCCGAGCAGCGGGCCGTCCGCGCCGGTGTCGGACTGGGAGCCGTTCTCCTCGTGGTCGAAGGCGGCGAGCACGGGGATGCAGGGGAGGCCGGAGCCCCGGCCGGCCACGGCGGCCAGCGCGGCCGTGCCGGCGTGCACCGAGAGCAGGTTGTCCATGCGCGGGCCGGCCACCAGCTCGCGGTCGCGGCCCAGGTAGGCGGGCGCTTCGACGGAGTGCACCATCAGGTCCCAGCCGGTGACCTCGCCGGACGGGAGCCCGGCGGCCTCCTCCAGGAAGGCGATCAGGTCGCCGTCGCGGACGTCGTCGCCCGTACCCCACACCGGCTGCATGTGCCGCTGCTTGTCGAGCTTGAGGCCGTCGGCGTTGACCGAGCGGTCCAGGTGGATGGCGAGCTGGGGGACCCGCAGCAGGGGGCGGTCGACGTTGACCAGCCGGGTGGAGCCGTCGCGCAGGGAGAGCCGGCCGGCCAGGCCCAGGTCGCGGTCGAGCCAGGAGTTGAGCAGCGGACCGCCGTAGATCTCCACGGCGACCTGGCGCCAGCCGTGCGCCCCGCTGTCGGGCCGGGGCTTGACGCGCAGGTTGGGGGAGTCGGTGTGGGCGCCGACGATCCGGAAGGGGGTGTGCGCGCCTGCGCCCTCGGGGACGTACCAGGCGATGATCGCGCCGCCGCGCAGCACGTACTTGCCGCCTGCCGACCCGTCCCAGGCGTCCGTCTCCGCGACCTGCCGGAAGCCCGCCTTCTCCAGCCGCTCGGCGGCGTTCGCCACGGCGTGGTACGGCGTGGGGCTCGCCGCCAGGAAGGACATCAGGTCGTCGGTGTGGCCGCGATCGAAGCGGGGGGGTTCGCTCATGGGTTCACCTTAACGAGCGGGAGGGCCCGCTTCCCTGTGCGGGAGCGGGCCCTCGGGCAGGGTCCGGCTGGATCTCGTGGGGTCTGTCCGGGGAGGTCCGGGAGGGTCCCGGGAGGTCCCGGAAGAGGCTAGAAGGCCGCCTCGTCCAGTTCCATCAGGTCCAGCTCGACGCCCTCGGCGACCTTGCGGGCCAGGGTGACGCCGGGCAGGACGTTGGCCGCGAAGAACTTCGCCGCGGCGATCTTGCCGGTGTAGAAGGCGACGTCCTTGGCGGAGGCCGTCGGCAGCTTCTCGGCGGCGATCGCGGCACCGCGCAGGAGCAGGTAGCCGACGATCACGTCACCGGACGCCATCAGCAGGCGGGTGGTGTTCAGGCCCACCTTGTAGATGTTCTTGACGTCCTGCTCGGTGGCCGCCAGGTCGGTGAGCATCAGACCGACGATGGCCTCCAGCTCGACGGCCGCCTTGGCCAGGTGCTCGCGGGCCGCGCCGAGCTCCTCGCCGCCCTCGCCGAGCGCCAGGAACTTCTTGATGTCCTCGGCCAGCGAGTTCAGCGCCGCGCCCTGGTTGCGGACGATCTTCCGGAAGAAGAAGTCCTGGCCCTGGATCGCGGTGGTGCCCTCGTACAGGGTGTCGATCTTGGAGTCCCGGATGTACTGCTCGATCGGGTACTCCTGGAGGAAGCCGGAGCCGCCGAAGGTCTGCAGCGACTGGGCGAGCTGCTCGTAGCCCTTCTCGGAGCCGTAGCCCTTGACGATCGGCAGCAGCAGGTCGTTGAGGGCGTGCTCGGACTTCGTGTCCTCGCCCGCCGCCTCCTTCACCGCGATCGTGTCCTGCACCGACGCCGTGTACAGCACCAGCGCGCGCATGCCCTCCGCGTACGCCTTCTGCGTCATCAGCGAGCGGCGCACGTCGGGGTGGTGGGTGATGGTGACCTTGGGCGCGGACTTGTCCATGAAGTTGGCCAGGTCGGGGCCCTGGACGCGCTCCTTGGCGTACTCCAGCGCGTTGAGGTAGCCCGTCGACAGCGTGGAGATCGCCTTCGTGCCGACCATCATGCGGGCGAACTCGATGATGCGGAACATCTGGCGGATGCCGTCGTGCTTGTCGCCGATCAGCCAGCCCTTGGCGGGGTGTCGGTCACCGAAGGTCATCTCGCAGGTGTTGGAGGCCTTCAGGCCCATCTTGTGCTCGACGTTGGTGGCGTAGACGCCGTTGCGCTCGCCCAGCTCGCCGGTCTCGAAGTCGAACTCGTACTTCGGGACGAGGAAGAGGGACAGGCCCTTGGTGCCGGGTCCGGCGCCCTCGGGACGCGCGAGCACGTAGTGGAGGATGTTCTCCGACATGTCGTGCTCACCGGAGGTGATGAACCGCTTCACGCCCTCGATGTGCCAGGAGCCGTCCTCCTGCTGCACGGCCTTGGTGCGGCCGGCGCCCACGTCCGAGCCGGCGTCCGGCTCGGTGAGGACCATGGTGGAGCCCCACTGCTTCTCGACGGCGATCCGCGCGATCCTCTTCTGCGTCTCGTTGCCCTCGTCGTGCAGGATCCCGGCGAAGGCCGGGCCGGAGGAGTACATCCACACGGCCGGGTTGGCGCCCAGGATCAGCTCCGCGTACGCCCAGATCAGCGACGGGGGAGCCGTGGTGCCGCCGATGCCCTCGGGCAGGCCCAGGCGCCAGTACTCGGAGTCCATGAAGGCCTGGTAGCTCTTCTTGAAGGACGCCGGGACCGGCGCGGTGCTGGTCTCCGGGTCGAAGACCGGCGGGTTGCGGTCGGCGTCCGTGAAGGACTCGGCCAGCTCGTTCTCCGCGAGCCGGGTCAGCTCCTCGAGGATGCTCTTCGCGGTGTCGACGTCCATCTCGTCGAACGGACCCGTGCCGTACAGCTTGTCGCGTCCGAGCACCTCGAAGAGGTTGAACTCGATGTCGCGGAGATTCGACTTGTAGTGCCCCATGGCGACGGCTCCGTTGAAGAGGTATCGGCGAGGCACTGACTCCTCGCAACTGATTCACGTGTTTCACGTACCGGCAAGTAGCTACGATGATGCTACCCGTCGGTAATAAGAAGCAACCCCGATCCGGACATCTGTGACCCAGCCCTCCCGCCGGATCAGTAGTCTGTGCGACATGTACGGCTACGACCAGAGCGCAGGGGCACAGCAGGGTTACGTCCCGCCGCAGCAGCAGATGCAGGGCGGGTACGGGCAGCAGGCGCCGCTGTATCCGGAGCCGTCCGCGCCGTCGCTCGCCGACGCGGTGCGCGCGTTCACCACCGGGCAGATGGCGGCCGAGGACTTCCAGCAGGTCTTCGCCACCTCCAAGGTCTACTGTCCGCGCGGCGACAACCCCGGATTCCTCGCCCTGCACAACACCCAGCAGCCGGTGATCCCGATGTTCACCTCGCTGAAGGAGCTGCGGCGGTACGCGGGCAAGGAGTCCAAGTACTTCGTGATCACCGGTGCCGAGGTGATCGACCTGCTGCCCACGGGGTACGGCTTCGTGCTCGACATGGAGGGCGAGCACCGGATGGTGTTCGACGCGAAGGCCGTGGAGCAGATGGTCGAGTTCGCGATGCGTCGTATGTACGGCTGACCCCTGCCACTCCTGCACACCGGGCCCGGAGGGAATGTCCTCCGGGCTTTCTTCGTTCGGGGTGGCAAGAAGTTCAACGCTCAACTAAAGTGGGCGTACCCGAGGAGGTACCGACATGCCTGCAGTGACCGTCGAGAACCCGTTGACGCTGCCCCGAGTGACCGCGCCGGCCGACGCCGTGGCACGCCCCGTACTCACCGTCACGACCGCGCCGAGCGGTTTCGAGGGCGAGGGCTTCCCGGTGCGCCGGGCGTTCGCCGGGATCAACTACCGCCATCTCGACCCGTTCATCATGATGGACCAGATGGGTGAGGTGGAGTACGCGCCCGGAGAGCCGAAGGGCACGCCCTGGCACCCGCACCGCGGCTTCGAGACCGTCACCTACATCATCGACGGGATCTTCGACCACCAGGACTCCAACGGCGGTGGCGGCACCATCACCAACGGCGACACCCAGTGGATGACGGCCGGCAGCGGTCTGCTCCACATCGAGGCACCGCCGGAGCAGCTCGTCATGTCCGGCGGGCTCTTCCACGGGCTCCAGCTCTGGGTGAACCTCCCCGCCAAGGACAAGATGATGGCGCCGCGCTACCAGGACATCCGGGGCGGCAGCGTCCAGCTCCTCACCTCCCCCGACGGCGGCGCGCTGCTGCGCGTCATCGCCGGTGAGCTGGACGGCCACGAGGGTCCGGGCATCACGCACACGCCGATCACGATGGTGCACGCGACGCTGGCGCCGGGCGCGGAGATCACCCTGCCGTGGCGCGAGGACTTCAACGGTCTCGCGTACGTCCTCGCGGGCCGGGGCGCGGCCGGCGCCGAGCGCCGCCCGGTCCACGTCGGCCAGACGGCCGTCTTCGGCGCGGGTTCCTCGCTGACCGTCCGCGCGGACGAGAAGCAGGACTCCCGCACCCCGGACCTGGAGGTCGTCCTGCTCGGCGGCCGGCCCATCCGGGAGCCGATGGCCCACTACGGCCCGTTCGTGATGAACACCCGCGACGAGCTCCAGCAGGCCTTCGAGGACTTCCAGAAGGGCCGGCTCGGAACGGTTCCGGCGGTGCACGGCATGTCGGAGGGCGGGCCGGCGGTCGGCAACGACGGCGCCTGAAGACTGCCCGCGTCCGGCAGTGATCCCGGCCGTGTACGGACACGACGATGTCCGTACACGGCCGGGTGGCTGAAGAGAGGACGGGCACCGATGGGTGAGCGCCGGGTACGGAAGATGCTGCGGCAGATGGAGAGCGGGGAACCCCTACGGGTCACCGGCGCCATGCCGACCACGACGAAGCTCGCCCGGCTGGCCGCCATGGCCCAGAAGTTCGGATACGCGTACGCGGACGTACGGCAGCGGGACAAGCAGTACCTGATCGTGATCGTGCCCGACCCCACTCCCGAGGCCCGGGAGCGAGCCGCACGGAACCGGGCGCGGTACCCGAGGGCCGCCGACGGCGGTGAGCTGCCGCGCCTCGCGCCCGAGGAGGTCGAGCTGCTCAAGGCCCGCATCACGTTCGACATGACCACCATGTACACCGACAAGCAGCGGATCCTGCTCTCCGCCATCGCCGCCGTGGGGCTCGCCCTGCCCGTCGGCCTCGTGTCCGGCGAGGGCGGCATGACCGTGGTCCACGCCGCCCTCGTCTGGGCCGCGCTGATGGCCCTCCTGCCGGCCGGAGTCGCCGTCAACCGACGGTTCAGGGAGAAGTACGCCGCTCGTCTGCGGGCCGCCGGGTTCACACCGGTGACCGAGCCGGACGGACGGCTGCGGTACGTGCCGCCGGGCGGTCGGCTGCCCGGGCACGGCAATCCCCTCGCGGGGTGAGCGGAGTTCGGCGCGGCCCGGTCGTTCAACGCGGACCGGCTCCGTCCTTCTCGTACAGCTCGAACCAGATGCTCTTTCCCCTGCCGCGGGGGTCGACGCCCCAGGTGTGGGCGAGGAGTTCGATCAGGACCAGGCCGCGTCCGGAGGACGCCAGCTCGCCCGGCCGGCGCATGTGCGGCAGGTCGTCGCCGGCGTCGGTGACCTCGACGCGCATCCGGCGGCCGTCGCCGCCGCCGGTGACCTCGGCGAGCAGCAGGGCGTCGGTGTCGGTGTGCACGAGGACGTTGGTGAGCATCTCCGACAGCAGCAGCACCGCCGAGTCCACCTGGTCCGGCGAGGACCAGTCGTGGAGCAGTTCGCGCAGTTGCTGGCGGGCCACCGAGACCCGCTCGGGCTCGGCCTGCGCCACCGTCAGCGCCGTGCGGCGGACCGGCGGCTCCACCGTGTCCGACCCCGCGCCGCAGCCGCAGCCCTCGCCCTCCCGGGACAGCAGCATCATGGCGATGTCGTCCTCGCGGCGGTCGGCGAGCGGGCCGGTGGTGTGGTGGGAGGAGGGACCGTGCACCGCCTGCACCAGGGCGTCGGCCAGTTCCTCCTGGTCGCCCATGTGCTCCTCGAGGATGCCGCGCAGCCGCCGCCAGCCGGTCTCCAGGTCGTGGCCGCCGGTCTCGATCAACCCGTCCGTGCAGATCAGCATGGTCTCGCCGGACTCCAGGACGAGCCGGGTGGTGGGGTAGTCGGCGTCCGGGTCGATGCCCAGCGGCAGCCCGCCCGCCGTCGGCCGGGCCAGCACCGTCCCGTCGGCCATGCGGATCACCGGGTCCGGATGGCCGGCACGCGCCACCTCCAGCACTCCGGTCACCGGGTCGACCTCGACGTACAGGCAGGTCGCGAAGCGCAGCTCCACCGGGTCCGCCTCGTTGATCCCGTGCAGGAAGCGGGAGGCGCGGGAGAGCACGGCGTCGGGGCGGTGCCCCTCGGAGGAGTAGGCCCGCAGGGCTATCCGCAACTGGCCCATCAGCCCGGCCGCCCGTACGTCATGGCCCTGGACGTCCCCGATGACCATCGCGAACCGTCCTCCCCCGGACTTCGTCCGGGAGGTGCCCCCGGGCAGCGGGATGACGTCGTACCAGTCGCCACCTACTTGGAGCCCGCCGCCGGTGGGGATGTAGCGGGCGGAGATGCTCATGCCGGGGATGCCCGGCCCCAGCTCGGGCAGCATCGTGCGCTGCAGGCCCTCGCTCAGTTCCCGCTGGTTCTCGGCCGTGCCCGCGCGGGACAGCGCCTGGGCCAGCATCCGGGCGACCGTGGTCAGCACGGAACGCTCGTCGGGGGTGAACGCGACCGGGTAGGCGAAGGCCGCCAGCCAGGCGCCCATCGTGCGGCCGGACGCGGTCAGCGGCAGGAAGGCCCAGGACTGGCGGCCGAAGCGCTGGGCGAGCGGCCAGGTGAGCGGGTAGCGGGCCTTGTACTGCTCCGGGGAGGAGAGGTAGACCGCGCGGCCCGTGCGCACCACCTCGGCGGCCGGGTAGTCCGTGTCCAGCGGCATGTAGGTGAACGGCCGGTCGTCGTCGGGGTCCTGGCCGTGGTGGCCGATGATCCTGAGCCGGTCGCCCTCGACGCCGAACACGGCCAGTCCGTCCGGTGAGAATCCCGGCATCGACAGGTTGGCCGCGACCCGCAGCACCTCCTGCGTCGACCGCGCCTCCGCCAGCGCCCGGCCCGCGTCCAGCAGGAACGCCTCGCGGGAGCGCCGCCAGTCGCCGGTGACCGCGCTGCGCCCGGCGGGTGTGCCCGGGGTGGGCTCGGTGACCTCCTGGAGGCTGCCGGTCAGGACGTACGCCTTGCGGGCCCGGTCGAAGGAGGGCTTGGAGCGGCTGCGCACCACCCGGACGACCCGCTTCTGGTCGTCCATGATCCGGACGCGTACCTCGGCGAGGGTGCCCTCGGCGACGGCGAGCTGGACCACTCCGGTGATCTCGTTCCAGTCGACGGGGTGCAGCCGGGACCGGATCTGGGCCTCCGTGAGGGTGACCTGTTCGGCGGGGAGTCCGAGCAGCCGCGCCGCCACGGCGTCGACCGTGACCAGCCCGGCCGCGGTGTCCCAGTGCCACAGGCCGGTGTCGAGGGCGGCGAGGACGTCCCCCAGGGCGGGCAGGGGCTCACCAGTGCGCATTGCACCACTTTATGGAGAGGGTGTCGAAAACTGCCACTGCGCCCGGCCCGGTCATGACGGAGAAGCGATCTCGGCCCGGCCGGTAGGCTTGGGGGGAGTTTCACGTGAAACGACGACCCCGATCCGCGAAGGCTGGATGAACGACGATGCATCGGTACAGGTCCCACACCTGCGGCGAGCTCCGCGCCTCTGACGTCGGCACCGACGTCCGGCTGAGTGGCTGGCTGCACAATCGGCGCGACCTGGGCGGCATCCTCTTCATCGATCTGCGCGATCACCACGGCATCACGCAGCTCGTGGCCCGGCCGGGCACCGAGGCGTACGACGCGCTGGACAAGCTCTCCAAGGAGACCGTGGTCCGCGTCGACGGCAAGGTCGTCTCGCGCGGCGCGGAGAACATCAACCCCGAGCTGCCGACCGGTGAGGTCGAGGTCGAGGTCTCCGTGGTCGAGGTGCTGGGCGCCGCCGCCCCGCTCCCCTTCACGATCAACGCCGAGGACGGCGTCAACGAGGAGCGGCGCCTGGAGTACCGCTTCCTGGACCTGCGCCGCGAGCGCATGCACCGCAACATCATGCTGCGCACGCAGGTCATCTCGGCGATCCGCCACAAGATGACCGCGCTGGGCTTCAACGAGATGGCGACGCCGATCCTGAGCGCCACCTCCCCGGAGGGCGCCCGTGACTTCGTGGTCCCGTCCCGGCTGAACCCCGGCAGGTTCTACGCGCTGCCGCAGGCGCCGCAGCAGTTCAAGCAGCTGCTGATGATCTCCGGCTTCGACCGGTACTTCCAGATCGCGCCCTGCTTCCGTGACGAGGACGCCCGCGCGGACCGCTCGCCGGGCGAGTTCTACCAGCTCGACGTGGAGATGAGCTTCGTCGAGCAGGAGGACGTCTTCCAGCCGATCGAGAAGCTCATGACCGAGCTGTTCGAGGAGTTCGGCAACGGCCGTCACGTGACGTCCCCGTTCCCGCGGATCCCGTTCCGCGAGGCGATGCTGAAGTACGGCTCCGACAAGCCGGACCTGCGCGCCAAGCTGGAGCTCGTCGACATCACCGACATCTTCGAGGGCTCGGAGTTCAAGGCCTTCGCGGGCAAGCACGTCCGTGCCCTGCCGGTGCCGGACGTGTCCGGGCAGCCCCGCAAGTTCTTCGACCAGCTCGGTGACTACGCGGTCTCCCAGGGCGCGAAGGGCCTGGCGTGGGTGCGCGTCGGCGAGGACGGCACGCTGAGCGGTCCGATCGCGAAGTTCCTCACCGAGGAGAACGTCGCGGAGCTGACCAAGCGGCTCTCCCTGGCCCCCGGCCACGCGGTGTTCTTCGGCGCGGGCGAGTTCGACGAGGTCTCCAAGATCATGGGCGCGGTGCGGGTCGAGGCCGCCAAGCGCGCCGGCCAGTTCGAGGAGAACGTCTTCCGCTTCTGCTGGATCGTCGACTTCCCGATGTACGAGAAGGACGAGGAGACCGGCGCGATCGACTTCTCGCACAACCCGTTCTCGATGCCGCAGGGCGGCCTGGAGGCCCTGGAGACCCAGGACCCGCTGGACATCCTCGGCTGGCAGTACGACATCGTCTGCAACGGCGTCGAGCTGTCCTCGGGCGCGATCCGGAACCACGAGCCGGAGATCATGCTCAAGGCGTTCGAGATCGCGGGCTACGACCGCGAGACGGTCGAGGAGAAGTTCGCCGGCATGCTCCGCGCGTTCCGCTTCGGCGCCCCGCCGCACGGCGGCATCGCGCCCGGCGTGGACCGCATCGTCATGCTCCTCGCCGACGAGCCCAACATCCGCGAGACCATCGCCTTCCCGCTCAACGGCAACGCCCAGGACCTGATGATGGGCGCGCCGACGGAGCTGGAGGAGGCCCGCCTGAAGGAGCTGCACCTGACGGTGCGCAAGCCTCAGCCGAAGTAACCCCGGCCACGGCGAAGGGCCCGGAACCGGTGCCGGTTCCGGGCCCTTCGCCGTGCGCGCGGCCGGGCGGGGTCAGGGCCGTCGGCCCAGCCGGCTCCGTACGCGCCGGGCCCGGCGGTTGCCCGCGACCGCGTCGAGGAGCCGGCGTCCGGTGCCGG
>NZ_NCTE01000415.1 GCF_002114215.1 Streptomyces sp. 13-12-16
TGGTCATAGCGTAGGGGAAACGCCCGGTTACATTCCGAACCCGGAAGCTAAGCCTTACAGCGCCGATGGTACTGCAGGGGGGACCCTGTGGGAGAGTAGGACGCCGCCGAACAATCTTTGGAAGGACCCCTGGTCACCAGCGTTCAGCTGGGACCAGGGGTCCTTTTTTATTTATGCTTGCAGTACCGAAGACAGGAGTCACCGATGTCCACCAACTCTCCCGACGACCGACCGGAGCGCGACCAGCGGCGACGGGACAGTGGTGACCGCGGCGGCCAGCGCGGAGATCGTGGCGGCTTCCGTCGTGACGACGACCGCGGTGGCCAGGGCCGTCGTGAAGGCGGAGACCGCGACCGTGGCGGCTTCCGTCGCGACGACCGTCGTGATGACCGACGAGGCGATGACCGCGGACAGCGCGGTGGCTTCCGCCGTGACGACAACCGTGGTGGCGGGTACGGGCGTAGGGACGACCGCGACCGTGACCGTGGACCGCGTCGTGACGACCGCGGTGACCGTCCCGCGTTCCGCCGTGATGACCGCCGTGATGACCGTCGCGATGACCGGCGGGATGACCGCCCCTCCTTCCGTCGTGACGACCGGGGCAGTGATCGCCCCTCCTTCCGTCGTGACGATCGCCGTGATGACCGTCGCGATGACCGGCGGGATGACCGCCCCTCCTTCCGTCGTGACGACCGGAGCGGTGACCGCCCCTCCTTCCGTCGTGACGATCGACGGGATGACCGACGGGATGACCGGCGTGACAGCCGCCGTGACGACAACCGTGGTGGCGGGTACGGGCGTAGGGACGACCGCGACCGTGACCGTGGACCGCGTCGTGACGACCGCGGTGACCGTCCCGCGTTCCGTCGCGATGACCGGAGGGATGATCGGCGGGATGATCGCCCCTCTTACCGTCGCGATGACCGGAGCGGTGACCGCCCCTCCTTCCGTCGTGACGACCGGAGCGGTGATCGTCCCGCGTTCCGTCGTGACGACCGTCGTGATGACCGTCGTGACGACCGTCGTGATGACCGCCCTGCGTTCCGTCGTGATGACCGTCGTGACGACCGGCGGGATGACCGCCCTGCGTTCCGTCGTGACGACCGTGGTGACCGCGGTGGGTTCCGCCGTGACGACAACCGTGGTGACCGCGGTGAGCGTGGTGGTTTCGGCCGGCGTGAGGACAGCCGGGGCGGCGACCGTGGGGGCTTCCGCGGCCGGGACGACCGTGGTGGACGTGGGCCCCGGCGTGACGACCGCGGCGGGCGGCCCGGTGGGTTCCGTGGGCGGGACGACCGGCACGGTGGCGGGCGTTTCCGTGAGGACCGTGACCGCGACCGCGAGCCGATCAAGCGGCTGCCGATCCCCGAGGACGTCACCGGCGAGGAGATCGACAAGGACGTACGGCAGGAGCTGCAGAGCCTGCCCAAGACGCTCGCGGAGGACGTCGCCAAGAACCTGGTGATGGTCGCCCGGCTGATCGACGAGGACCCCGAGGGCGCGTACGGCTACTCCAGGGTGGCCCTGCGGCTGGCGTCGCGTGTCGCGGCCGTACGGGAGGCCGCCGGGTTCGCCGCGTACGCGAACCAGAAGTACGCCGAGGCGCTCGCCGAGTTCCGGGCCGCGCGGCGGATGACCGGGACCGTGGAGCTGTGGCCCCTCATGGCCGACTGCGAGCGTGGGCTCGGCCGGCCGGAGAAGGCGCTGGACATGGCCGGTGCGCCCGAGGTGCAGAAGCTGGACAAGGCCGGGCAGGTCGAGATGCGGCTCGTCGCGGCCGGCGCCCGGCGTGACATGGGGCAGCTGGACGCGGCGATCGTGACGCTGCAGAGCTCCGAGCTGGCGTCCAACTCGGTCCAGCCGTGGACCGCGCGGCTGCGCTACGCCTACGCCGACGCGCTGCACGCCGCCGGCCGGAGCGACGAGGCACGGGAGTGGTTCGCCAAGGCCGTGGAGGCCGACCGGGACGGCAGCACGGACGCCTCCGACCGGCTGGCCGAGCTGGACGGCGTGGAGTTCGTGGACGCCCTCGCCGAGGACGAGGCCGACGAGGCAGACAACACCGCGCACGAGGACGACAAGGACAAGGACGAGGACTGACGTCCGAGGCGCGGTACGGGCATGAAGGGGCGGGTCTCTGCGGAGGCCCGCCCCTTCCTCGTCCCCTTCGTCTTCGTCCTCTCCGTCACAGGTCGAGCGCGCGCAGGACCAGGCCCGACGCCGGCTTCGGACCGAACGACGTCGACTTGCGCGGCATCGTGACGCCCTGGCGGGCCAGGTCGCGGACGACGTCCTCGTGCACCGGGTGCATCAGGACGGCCGTTCCGCCGTCGCGTTCCGCCTTCTCGACCGTGGCCGCCGTGTCGTGGATGTACGCGATGTGGGCGGGGGAGTCGGGGACGCGCCAGACGTGGTCGAGGAGCGTGGCGTGCAGGACCGTCGCGTCCAGGGTGCGCCAGGCCACCGGGCGGTCGGCCGGGACGGTGCGGGCCAGTAGCTCCGGATCCGGGCGGTCGACGAGATGGAAGGCGCCGTCCCCGGCGAGGAGGAACGCGTTGCCCGCCGACGCCGCCTCGCCCAGCGCGTCCATCGCCTCGGCGAGCGGTACGTCGAGACGGCGTACGCGGAACAGGCCGTCGAGGGCGGCCGAGGCGTCCGCGACCGGCAGGGCGTGCAGCAGCCGGTGGATGGCGCGCACACGCAGGGGATAGCGGGCCGTGTCGACCAGGAGGACCAGGCCGTGGTCCCAGGGGCCGGGGGAGGGGTGCTCCGCGCGGAGGCGGCGGTAGGTCGCCCAGCGGTGGTGGCCGTCGGCGATGAGGGCCTGGTGACCGGCGAGTTCCTCCTGGATCGCGGCCAGGTCGGCGGGGTCGGTGACGGACCACAGGCGGTGGTGGAAACCGTCCTCCGTGGTGGTCGCCAGCAGGGGCCGCTGCCCGGCCGCGTGCTCGATCAGGGCGGCCGTGACGGTCGCCGAACCGTCGCCTCCGTCGCGTCCCTCACCCCGGTAGGTGAGCAGCAGCGGTTCGAGGTTGGCGGAGGTGGCCCGCATCAGGTCCGCGCGGTCGGCGACGATGTGGGGCATGACGTCCTCGTGCGGCAGGACCAGCCGTTCATCGGGGTCGGAGACGCGCAGCGCGCCGATGATGCCGCGCTGTACCAGGCCCTCGCCGTCGCGCTGCTCGTAGACGTACAGGCAGGGCACCGGGTCGGCGGTCAGGACCCCCTCCGCGCGCCAGCGGCGCAGCGTGTCGGCGGCCTGGGCGTTGCGCGCCTCGGGCGTGCCGGCCTCGGGGAGGATCAGCCGGACGATGTTGTGCGGGTCGGCGGACTGGAGGTGGTGCAGGCCGTCGGGGCGGACGACGACGTCGTACGGCGGGGATGTCACGGCGGCCAGGCTGCCGACCCGGTCGGGGTCGTAACGAAGGCCTCGGAACGGGGTGAGTTCCAGGCCCCGGGGCGCCTTTGCCGTCGAGTGACCTGCAGTCTTCATCCCGGCATCGTACGGGTGCCGGCGGCATGGGGGATGATCGGGGGAAAGCCGTCGAACGAGGAGCGATGCGGAATGAGCCGGAGCGTCAGGACGAGGCCCGAGGGCAGTGGGCAGGCCCTGAGCGAGGCGTACGACACGGCGCTGCTCGACCTCGACGGTGTGGTGTACGCGGGAGGGAGCGCGATCGTCCACGCGGTCGAGTCGCTGGCCACGGCCCGCGAGGGCGGTATGCGTCTCGCCTACGTGACCAACAACGCCCTGCGTACCCCGGACGTCGTGGCCGCCCATCTGACCGAGCTGGGGATACCGGCGGAGGCCGGCGACGTCATCACCTCCGCGCAGGCGGTCGCGCGGCTGCTCGCCGAGCAGGTGCCGCAGGGCGCCCGGGTGCTGGTGATCGGCGGCGAGGGACTGCGGGTGGCGCTGCGTGAGCGCGGGCTCGTGCCGGTGGAGTCGGCGGACGACGACCCGGTGGCGGTCGTCCAGGGGTACGGCGGGCCCGAGCTGCCGTGGGGGAGGTTCGCCGAGGCGTCGTACGCCGTGGCGCGCGGGCTGCCGTGGTTCGCGTCCAACACCGACCTGACGATCCCCAGCGGCCGGGGCATCGCCCCGGGCAACGGCGCGGCGGTGGAGGTCGTACGGATCGCCACGGGCGCCGAGCCGCAGGTCGCGGGCAAGCCGCTGCCGCCGATGCACCGGGAGACGATCCTGCGGACGGGCGCGAAGCGGCCGTTGGTGGTGGGGGACCGGCTGGACACGGACATCGAGGGCGCGTTCAACGGCGAGGTGGACTCGCTGCTGGTGCTGACCGGTGTGACGGACGGCGCGCGGCTGCTCGCCGCGCCGCCGCGGCACCGGCCGACGTACGTCGACGCCGATCTGCGCGGGATGCTCACCGGGCAGCCGGAGGTCGTCGGGGCGGGCGGCGGGTTCCGGTGCGGTGGCTGGACGGCGACGGCCGGGGACGGGGAGCTGGAGCTGGCGGGCGAGGGGGGTGCGCTGGACGGGCTGCGCGCGCTGTGCGCGGCGGCGTGGACGGCGGCCGGGGAAGGCGCGTGCGAGCTGGACGGCGGGAAGGCGCTGGCACGGCTGGGGTGGTGAGGGCCTCGTGTCACCTGGGAGGCCGGACCTCGGGATCGTGATCGATTAGGAGGGTAGGCTAACCTAACCGCGTGTTGGTCGAGAGTCCCCCCGAACAGCGCGCGGAGACCGCCCCCGCGCCCCCGAACCGCCGGGCGATACGTGTCCTCGGGCTGCTCCTCTCCGTCGTGATCCTGGTGCTCGTCGCGCTGGCGAGCATCGCGATCGGGGCGAAGGAGCTGTCCCTGGAGCAGGTCTGGCACGGCCTGTTCGAGGACTCGGGCACCTACGGCGACGTCGTCGTGGCCGACAGGCTGTCACGAACCGTCCTCGGAGTGCTCGCGGGCGCCGCGCTCGGCCTGGCGGGATCGGTCCTGCAGGCCCTCACCCGCAATCCGCTGGCCGATCCCGGACTGCTCGGCCTCAACGCGGGCGCGTCCGCCGCCGTCGTCACCGCCATCACCTTCTTCGGCGTCACCTCGCTGTCCGGGTACGTGTGGTTCGCCTTCTTCGGAGCGGCGGCCGTCGGCGCGCTGGTGTGGTTCCTCGGCGGCAGCCGGGGCGCGACGCCGGTGCGGCTGGTTCTCGCCGGTACGGCCATCAGCGCGGCGCTGTTCGGCTACCTCCAGGCCGTCATGATCCTCGACGACGCGGCGCTCGGCAGGATGCGCTTCTGGACGGTGGGTTCGCTGGCCTCGGGGACCGAGTCGACCGTCGTCCAGGTGCTGCCGTTCCTGGTCGCCGGTTCCGTCCTGGCGCTGGTGCTGGCCCGGCCGCTCAACGCCATGGCCATGGGCGACGACACCGCCAAGGCGCTCGGCGCCAACCTCAACCGCACCCGCGCGCTGTCCATGCTCGCCGCGACCGTGCTGTGCGGGGCCGCGACCGCCGCCTGCGGGCCGATCGTCTTCGTCGGCCTGATGGTGCCGCACATCGTGCGCTCCTTCACCGGACCCGACCTGCGCTGGATCCTGCCGTACGCCGCGGTCCTCTCGCCCGTGCTGCTGCTCGGCGCCGACGTCATCGGCCGGATCGTGGCCCGGCCCGCCGAACTCCAGGTCGGCATCGTCACCGCGATCCTCGGCGGCCCGGTCTTCATCTTTCTCGTACGACGGCGGAGGACGGCCCAGCTGTGAAGACCAACCGCGCGGTGCGGACTCCCGGCGGCCTCTCGGTCCGGCTGGACGTGCGCGCCCTCACCGTCGTCGTCCTGCTGCTGCTCGCGGCGCTCGCCGCGAGCGTGGTGCTGATCGGCACCGGCGACTTCCCGATCCCCGCCGGCGACGTGCTCAGGACGCTCGTCGGCGAGGGCAACGCCGGCCAGGAGTTCATCGTCACCGAACTCAGGCTGCCCAGGGTCCTGGTCGGGCTGCTCGTCGGCGCCTCCCTCGGGCTGGGCGGCGCGCTGTTCCAGTCCGTCTCCCGCAACCCGCTGGGCAGCCCGGACGTGCTCGGCCTCGGACAGGGGGCGACGGCCGGCGCCCTCACGATGATCGTGCTGTTCTCCGGGACCGCGGGCCAGGTTGCCCTCGGCGCGCTCGCCGGCGGGCTGGTGACCGGGTTCGCCATCTACGCGCTCGCCTGGAAGCGGGGTGTGCACGGATACCGGCTGGTCCTGGTCGGCATCGGCGTCTCGGCGATCGTCACGGCGGTCAACGGCTACCTGCTCACCAAGTCCGACATCGTCGACGCGGCCCGCGCGGTCGTGTGGATGACCGGATCCCTCGACGGCCGGGACTGGGACCAGGTCTGGCCGCTGCTCGCCCTGTGCGCGGTCCTCGTACCGCTGGTTCTGGCCAACTCGCGCGGCCTGCGGATGATGGAGATGGGCGACGACGTCTCGTACGCCCTCGGTGTGCGCGTGGAGCGCGTACGGCTGCTGCTGATGCTGTCGGCCGTCCTGCTCACCGCGTCCGCGACCGCCGCCGCCGGGCCGGTCACCTTCGTCGCGCTCACCGCGCCGCAGCTCGCCCGGCGGCTGACCCGCTCGCCCGGCCCGAACCTGGCCGCGTCGCTGTGCATGGGCGCCGCCCTCCTGGTCACCGCCGACTGGGTGTCGCAGCGGGCGTTCGGCGCCGAGCAGCTGCCCGTGGGCGTGGTCACCGGCGTGCTCGGCGGTGTCTATCTGCTGTGGCTGCTGGTCACCGAGCGCAAGGCGGGCCGGATATGAGCGCCGGCACCACCACCAGCAGCGGGACGAACCACCGAAGGAGCACCGTGAACCGACTGTCCGCCGAGAACGTCACCCTGGCCTACGACCAGCGGGTCATCGCCGAACAGTTGTCGGTGGAGATACCGGACAACTCCTTCACCGTGATCGTCGGCCCCAACGCGTGCGGCAAGTCGACGCTGCTGCGGGCACTGTCGAGGATGCTCAAGCCGAGCGAGGGGCGCGTGCTGCTCGACGGGCAGGTCATCCAGTCGATGCCGGCCAAGAAGGTCGCCCGCACCCTCGGCCTGCTGCCCCAGTCGTCCATCGCGCCCGACGGCATCACCGTCGGCGACCTGGTGGGCCGCGGCCGCTACCCGCACCAGGGCCTGCTGCGCCAGTGGTCCGCCGAGGACGAGCGCGTCGTCCAGGAGTCGATGGCCCGCACCGGCGTCGCCGAGCTGGCGGAACGCTACGTCGACGAGCTCTCCGGCGGTCAGCGCCAGCGCGTGTGGATCGCCATGGCGCTGGCCCAGCAGACTCCGCTGCTGCTGCTCGACGAGCCGACGACGTTCCTCGACATCCAGCACCAGATCGACGTGCTCGACCTCTGCGCGGACCTGCACGAGGAGCAGGGGCGCACCCTCGTCGCGGTGCTGCACGACCTCAACCACGCGGCCCGGTACGCCACCCACCTCATCGCCCTGCGCGAGGGGAAGGTCATCGCCCAGGGCGCCCCGAAGGACATCGTCACGGCCGGTCTGGTCGAGGAGGTCTTCGGACTGCGCTGCCAGGTCATCGACGATCCCGAGACGGGCACCCCGCTGGTGGTGCCGGCGGCCCGCACCGCGCGGGCGAGGGGCACGGCGCGGAAGGTGGGCGCTACAGGAGCTTCCTGAGGCGGAACAGGTCGCGCAGACCCGCCTCGAGACGCACCCGGCCCGACCCCCAGGCCTTGGCGAAGTGCAGTTCGCCGTCGACCAGGGCCAGCAGGTCGTCGCCCGTCATGGCGAGCCGTATCTGCGCCCTCTCGCGCGGCGGGCCGGGGAACGTCTCGTGCACCTCGATCCGGCCGCCGGTGAGCCGGCCGGCGAAGGTCACGTCCAGGTCGGTGATGTGGCAGCTGACCGAACGGTCCATCGCCGCGGCCGCGCGGACGTCCCCCTCGGCGCCTGCCATGTCGTCCGAGAACCTGTCGAGTGCGGTACGGCACTCCTCGATCGTGGCCATCGCGGACGACGGTACCGCAGCCGTTCGCGGTAGCGTCGGGGCATGAACGACGCAGTGCCGGAACCGGAGGGCACGGACCCGGTCGGCGTGCGGCCGGCGCCCGACGACGACCCCGCCGCCCCCGCGCCCCTGGACGTGCCGCGCGTCCCCACCGGGCACCCCGGGGTCGACGCCCACGTGGCGCGGCTGGCC
>NZ_NCTE01000416.1 GCF_002114215.1 Streptomyces sp. 13-12-16
AGGCGTGCCACGGCCGTCCCCACCCGCGTGACCGCCGCCGGTCCCGCCGTGCCGGGCGGGAACCCGGCCGCTGTCGGTCCCACTGCCACCGGCGTTCCGGCCGCTGCCTGCGTTCCCGTCGCTACCCGCCGTATGCCCTCCGGTGTGCTCGCCGGCGTGAGCGGTCGGT
This sequence comes from Streptomyces sp. 13-12-16, assembly GCF_002114215.1. Taxonomy (GTDB): domain Bacteria; phylum Actinomycetota; class Actinomycetes; order Streptomycetales; family Streptomycetaceae; genus Streptomyces. The sequence goes on from NZ_NCTE01000416.1 coordinate 170, forward strand.
GCCGTGTTCCCGCCGGCCCGGCCCGTCGCGTCACCGCCGACGTGGGCCGCCGTCTCCCCGGCCGCGTGCACGCCTGCCCGCTCGCCCGCCCCGACGAGCACACCCTCCTCGTGCGGCAGGCTCCGCTCCAGCAGCTCCCGGTCCGCCGCCGACAGTTCCACCTTCGCCGGCGCCGCCGTGCCGTCCGCGCGGACGACCGAGCCGTCGTCCAGGTTCAGCCGGGTTCCGTCCGGCCACTCCACGACGTTGTCGCGGATGACCGGCGTGTCGTCGGCGAACCGGACCACGCTGCCGTCGGGCTGGACCCGTCCCGTTCCGGAGAGGATGTCGGCGTACGCGCCCGCGTGCACGCCCCGCAGGCCGGCGAACAGGTCGGCGACCTTGACCGTGCCGAACGTGGCGGCCTTGCCGAGGTACGTCATGGGATCGACGAGCCGGGCCGTCTTGCCGAGCGCGCCGACCGTACGGGCCACCGCGCCGCCCTTCGCCGCCGCTCCGGCGCCTCCGGTGAAGACCGTCGTCAGGACGTTGAAGGTGACCGCGCCGCCCGCCCGTGCGGGGTTCTCGCCCCACTGGTCCCAGGCGACCAGCGCCTTGCCCGTCTCCTTGACCGCGTTGCGGGAGTCGCGCAGGTAGGAGGGCAGCTTGTCCTCGGGCATCGCCCAGTAGGCGACGCCGACGACGGGCACCGCGGTGATGAGCACGCCGGTCGCGAGCTTGCCGAGCCCCTTCCAGGCCTCGCCCGCGGCGTCCCAGCCGTCGAAGCCGACGAGGGTGCCGAGACCCCGGATCGTGCCCCACACGCCGTCGACGACGAAGCCCTTGCCGAACTCCATCAGCTGGTGGCCCAGCCAGTCGAGCCCGTGCCGCTCCTTCTCCACGGTCCTGCCCCAGGGCAGTTCCTCGGACTGGTTCAGGAGGTCGGCGGTGAAGCCGTAGGTGCTGGTGCCGCGCTTCACCAGCCGTTGCTGGGCGCCGTCCTCGATGATCAGCGTCGAGCCGCCCACCAGCGCGGTGATCTTGTTGTGGCAGGTGATCTCCGCCAGCCAGAAGGCCTCCGCGGTGGCGTTGACGTCGTACACCAGGTCGTTGTTGAGCTGGACGTTGTCGTCGTCCTCGCGCCAGTCGTCGTCCCCCGCGATCTGCTGACGGAAGGTTTCCGCGCGCTGCTTGAGGCTCTTCAGTTTGGCCACGAGCGGCTGGATCTCCGTCTCGTACGAGCTGAGGGCCGCCGCCACCTTCTCCAGGTCGTCGGCGAACTCGTCGGCCTTGGCCGCCACCGGCGCCGTCGTGGCGAACAGCTGCTCCGCCTCCGGCGCCGTGTAGCACGCCGACAGCCCCTGGAAGCGGGTGTGCACGTCCGACCCCGACTGGCGGAAGGCGATGGCCTCCGCCGTCAGCAGCATGTGGTCCGTGCCCAGTTGCTCCAGGTCTCCGGTGAACTGCGGGATGTTCTGCGGATCGATGAGGTCCGCGCTCACTGGCCCCCCTGCTGCCCGCCCGCACCCGGCAGGTCGATCTTCGGTTCCTTCAGCGCGTTCGCCTGGGCCTGCGCGGCCATCTCCAGGTCACCCTTGACGTACGCGTTGGTCGCGCCGGCCGCCCCGTTGAGGGAGTTCGACGTGCGCACCGCGACGTACATCAGCTTCTCCTGGTAGGCGGTGAAGAACTCGCCCAGCGCCGCCGCGACCGGGCCCTGGACCCCGCTCTTCTCCACGCCGCCCTGCTGGATCGTGCCGGCGGACTTCGCCGCGCTCGGCATGGTCTCCTGCAGGGCCTTCCCGGTGTTCGAGAGGCCCTCGGCCGCCTTCGCCGTCTCCGTGAGGACGTGCTGCACGCCCGACGGCGATATGTCCCACCCCGTCATGCGGATTCCCCGTACTCCCGTGTGCCGTCGCCCCGCCGACGCGCCTGCGTCAGCCGATGTTGTCGACCGCCGCCCGCGCCTTCGCCAACGTCGACTGGGCCGTCCCGTCGTTCTCCTCGAGGGTCGTGCGCACCAGTCGGATGATGTTGCGCACCTCGTCGGCCGCGCGGTTCCAGCGCATCTCCTTGCCGTGGTACTCCTCGGAGACCCCGTCGGCCTGGAAGTCGGCCATGGCGGCCTTCACGGCCCTGTCGCGGTCGGCCAGCACGCGCTCCAGCTGCCCGACGATCCCCTGCAGACCACCCTGCACCTCGCTCGACGCGCCGGTGTCGTAGGAGCGGCGGTCCAGATTCTGGCCCATCGTCAAAACCCCCTGTGGTTGTCGGCCCCTGTCCCGGTCGACGGTCTAGCGCGCGCCGAAGCGGGCCGCGTCGAAGTTGGCCGCGCCCATGTTCTTCTGGGCGTTGTCCTGCTGTTCGGTCTCACCGGTGGTGAACGCGGTGTCCATACCGCCCTGGCCTTCGAGGATCGCGCCGAGCGACTCGTTCAGCGCGGCGGTGATCTCGTCCGCGCGCGTCTTGAAGGAGTCGAAGGCGACCTTTCCGGAACCGTTGAACTTGCCCTCCAGCGGCTCGGCCGCCTGGATGAGCATGCGGATCAGCGTGCCCAGGTCGGTGCTCGAACCGGACGTGTTCTTTCCCAGTTCGGACAGGGTCGTCGACCCCATGTCGAACTTCACGTGTGTCACCCCCGTGCGTCACGTACGCATCACGAAACTGTTCGAACATGTTGTCGCACAACCCGTTGCGGACGCAACGCCGTTGATCACGGTGTGACGCGATCCGGACATGGTGGGGACAATGCCGATGCCCGCGCACGTCGGCGCGAGGTGCTCGCCGGGACGGTGGCACGGCTCGTGGAGCACGCGGGCCGGAGCCGGCCTCGCGCGAAGGCGAGGGTGAGGGTGAGGGTGAGGAAACGGTTCCTTCCGGGCTCGCGCGGGGCGCAAGCCGTGCGGTGCCGGATCGGACGCCGACGTTCGCCGGCACCGCACGCTGCTTCCCCCCGGTTCCCCCGTGCGTGCACAGCCCCCGCTGCGCACGGACACCAGCATGCGCCCACCGGGCGGTTGAATCCTTGACCGTCCGTGCAGGGATCTTGTCGATTCCGGCAGGACGCGCCGGGCCGCCCTACCGGTCGCGACCCGTGTGGTGATGGCGGTGGTCCGTCGGCGTCATGCCGTATGCGCGGCGGAAGACGCGGCTGAAGGTGGCCGCGTCGGTGAAGCCCCACCGCGCGGCGATCGCCTGGACGGAACGGCCCCGCAGCCGGGGATCGGCCAGGTCACGGCGGCACCGCTCCAGGCGGCGGTGGCGGATCCAGGCCGCCGGGGCCTCGCCCTCCGCCGCGAACAGCTGGTGCAGGTGCCGTACCGAGATGCCGTGGGCCGCCGCGACGGTCGCCGGGGACAGCGACGGATCGCCCAGGTTCCGGTCGATGAAGTCGCGGATCCGGGTGCGCAGGGCGCGCCGGCGGGACTCCGGCGGCAGCGCGTCCTCGGAGTCCACGCAGCGGCCGAGCACGGAGGCGAGGAGGTCGGTGGTCACCGAGGCCAGCGCCGGCGCGTCGGCCTCGGTGAACTCGTCGGCCCGCCGGGCGACGTCGGCCAGCCAGCGGTACAGCGCGCCGCCCATGCCGTGGTCCACCGTGAGCGGCACCGCCAGCAGGCGGCGTACCGCGCGCGGCGGCAGCCGGAGCCGGGCCCGCGGCATGCTGACGACCACCGTCGTGGACCGCCGCGACGTCCTGTTGATGCGGACGTCGTACGGGAGGCTGGTGTCGGCCACGATGAGCTGCCCCGCCCCGAACACCCCCTCGGTGCCGTCCTGCACCAGCATGCCGTCGCCGGAGAGATGGCAGTTGATCTGCAGGAACTCGGGGTCGAAACGCCGGATGACCCGCGGGGTGCGCACGGTGTCCAGGTGCGGCAGGTCCAGCTCGGCGATCTGTAAGTCCCCCAGCGGCAGCACCCGCATCGTGGCCTCGAAGTCGTCGCTGCGCCCACTGCGCATCAGGGTGGGCACGTGCGTGCGCGTGGCCACGTCCTGCCACAGGTCCCACCGCTCGGCGGGCGGCACCACTCCGGTCCGGAACTCCTGCACCAGCATCGTCACACGCCCCCAACGCGTACCGGACGACCGCATCCTGCCCAGGAGGACATCGTAGGGAACCGGAACCGGAGCCGGAAAAAATTCCGGAGGGACCGTGCAACCCTCCCCGCGCCTCGCGGGTCGTACTCGGAGTCAGGACTCCTGGGAGGGGACCCGGGGGGGACTTGAGGGGTTCTGACGGGGAGGGACCGAGGGGGCCCGGTCGACGGACCGGGCCCCCTCGAAGCGCGTACGGCGGTACCGCGCTCGCCTCAGAAGAACACCCCGCAGCGCAGCAGCACGTTCGCGTACGGCCGTGCCTCGCCGGTGCGGACGACGAGCCGCGCGCCCGCGCTCAGCTCCTTGAGCCGTTCGTGCGGGACCAGGCCGAGGCCGGGGAAGCGGCCCGCCAGCAGCTCGGCCGCCGCCGGATTGGCGTCCCGCACCTCGGACGCGGCCGTGGCGCCCTCGACGACCAGCTCGTCGAGGAGCCCCTCCAGCACCTCCGCGAACGACGGCACCCCCGCGCGGAACGCCAGGTCCACCACGCGCGGCCCGCCGGGTATCGGCATCCCCGCGTCGCACACCAGCACCCCGTCGCCGTGCCCGAGCTCGGCCAGGGCGCCGGCGAGGTGCCGGTTCAGGATTCCGTGCCTCTTCACCGGGTGCCGCCTTCCGGGGCCACGCCGGATGCGCCGTCCGGCCCCCGGGAGCCGTCCTCCGGACCGGCACCGCGCAGCCCGTCGACCTCCGCCGCCGTCGGGAAGGACACCTGCGCGCCCTCCTTGGTGACCGTCGCCGCGCCCACCCGGGCCGCGTACGCCGCCGCCCCGGCGAGCGGCTCGCCCGCGCCG
>NZ_NCTE01000417.1 GCF_002114215.1 Streptomyces sp. 13-12-16
TACGCCTCGGCGGGGGCTCCGCGGGCCAGCAGCTCCAGGAACGGCGTCTCGGCGCCGCCGGACGCGGGGCCGGCGTCGGGACGCGTCCGGCCCGGCGCTCCGGCAGCGGGGGCGGGACGCTCGGCGGACTGCACGTGATCGCGGGACATGTTCACAGGATTCCTCATCCCGCGGCCGTCCCGTCAGGCCTGTGGAAAACCCTGTCGGCCGACGGCCGGCCGCCGGCGGCCGATGTCTCAGTGCGCGGTCCAGCCGCCGTCCAGGACCAGTGAGGTGCCGGTCACGAAGGACGCCTGCGGGCCGCACAGATAGGCCACCGCCTCGGCGACCTCCTCCGGTTCGATGAGCCGCCGGACGGCGCTGTCCCGCAGCATCACCTCGGACAGGACACGGTCCTCGGGGATGCCGTGGGTCCGGGCCTGGTCGGCGATCTGCTTCTCGACCAGGGGGGTGCGCACATAGGCGGGGTTCACACAGTTGGAGGTGACGCCGTGGGGCGCGCCTTCGAGGGCGGTGGTCTTGGACAGTCCCTCCAGGCCGTGTTTGGCGGCCACATAGGCGGACTTATAGGCAGAGGCGCGCAGACCGTGGACCGAGGACACATTGACGATACGGCCCCATCCCTGGCCGTACATGTGGGGCAGGGCACCCCGGATGAGCCGGAAGGGTGCCTCCAGCATCACGGTGAGCACCGTGTGGAAGACGTCGGGCGGGAACTCCTCGATGGGGCGGACCAGCTGCAGTCCCGCGTTGTTGACCAGCACGTCGGTGCCGGCTGCGGCGACCTCGGCGGCGTCCAGGTCGGTGAGGTCGAGGACGTGCGGCTCGACGGCGCCCCCGGCGTCCCGGGCCGCCTCGGCGAGCGCCTCCAGGCCCGCCGCGTCCCGGTCGACGGCTCTGACCTTGGCCCCGGCGGCCGCGAG
>NZ_NCTE01000418.1:0-14840 GCF_002114215.1 Streptomyces sp. 13-12-16
GTCGGCGATCGCCAGCGCCTCGGCGCGGTCCGCCGCGGGGACGCCCATGGCGTCGGCGAACACGACGTCGATCTCCTCCGGCGCGCAGCCCGCCTCGTCGAGGGCGCCGCGGATCGCGCGGGCCAGCCCCTCCCGGGACTCCGCCCAGCGGGAGGCCCCGGTGAACGTGGCGGCGTGGCCGGCCACGACGGCCCGTACGGGCACCCCGCGGTCACGGGCACGGAACTCGTCCTCGACGACGAGCAGCGCGCCGCCCTCGGCGGGCACGAAGCCGCACGCCTTCTCGGTGAACGGGCGGTAGGCGCGGTCGGGGTCGTCGAGGGTGCTGAGCTCGGGGTAGCCGAGCTGGCACACCATCGAGTACGGGGCCAGCGGCGCCTCCGTGGCCCCCACGACCATGACGTCGGTGCCGCGGCCCACGGCCCGGCTCGCGTGCGCGAGGCAGTCCAGACCGCCCGCCTCGTCGCTCGCCACCACCCCGCAGGGTCCCTTGAGGCCGCCGCGGATGGAGATCTGGCCGGTGCTCGCGGCGTAGAACCAGGCGATGGACTGGTAGGGGCCGACGAACTTGGAGCCCTTTCCCCAGAGTTTCTGCAGTTCGCGCTGGCCGAACTCGCCGCCGCCCGAGCCGGCTGCGGTGACCACGCCGACCGAGAACGGATCGGCGGGTTCGCCGCCGAGTCCGGCGTCGTCGAGGGCGAGGGCGGCGGCGGCCATCGCGAAGTGGCTGAACCGGTCGGTCTGCACCAGGAACCGGTCCTCGATGAGGGCCGCCGGGTCGAAGGCCCGGACCTCACCCGCCACCCGCAGCGGCAGATGGTCACAGCCCTCGCGGCTGATCAGATCCAGCACGCTGAGGCCTTCGCGGACGGACTTCCAGTAGGCGTCGGTCCGCAGTCCGTTGGGCGCGACCACACCGATGCCGGTGACGGCCGCGCGCCCGGGGCGCCGATTGCTCATCGTGTCCTCCCACCCGGCCCGGACAGCAGTACCGCGGACTGGAAGCCGCCGAATCCGCTGCCGACGGAGAGCACATGGTTCAGCTTCCGCGGGCGGGCGGTGCGCGGCACGTAGTCCAGGTCGCACTCGGGGTCGGGGGTCTCGTAGTTCGCCGTGGGCGGCACCACCTGGTGCTTCAGCGCGAGGACGCAGGCGACCACCTCGATCGCGCCGATCGCGCCCAGCGAGTGCCCCACCATCGACTTGATGGAGCTCATGGGCGTCTCGTGGGCGTGCGCGCCCAGGGACCGCTTCACGGCGGCCGTCTCGTGCCGGTCGTTCTGCCGGGTGCCGGAGCCGTGCGCGTTGACGTAGTCGATCAGCGTGGGGTCGATACGGGCCTGGTCGAGCGTGGTGTCGATCGCCCGGGCCATCTCCAGTCCCTCACTGGTCAGACCGGTCATGTGGTAGGCGTTGCCGTAGGTGGCGTAGCCGCTGATCTCGCAGAGGATCTCCGCGCCGCGGGCCCGCGCGTGCTCGTACTCCTCCAGGACGAGTACGGCCGCGCCCTCGCCCATCACGAAACCGTCGCGGTGGGCGTCGAAGGGCCGGGAGGCGTGCTCGGGGTCGTCGTTGTTGGGCGACGTCGCCTTGATGGCGTCGAAGCAGGCCATCGTGATCGGTGAGATCGGCGAGTCCGACGCCCCGGCGATGCAGACGTCGGCCCGGCCCTCGGCGATGGTGTGGAAGGCGTAGCCGACCGCGTCGAGCCCGGAGGTGCAGCCGGTGGAGACGGTCTGCACCGGGCCCCGGGCGTCGAACCGTTCGGCGACGGTCGAGGCGAGGGTGCTCGGCGAGAACGCCAGGTGCAGCTTCGGCCCGGCCTGCCGGTGGTCCACGTCCCAGCGCCGGCCGCCCTCGCTGACCAGCACGTAGTCGTGTTCCAGCCGGGTGGTGCCGCCGACCGCGCTGCCCAGCGAGACCGCGGTGCGCCACGGGTCCGCGGTCCCGGTGTCGAGTCCGGAGTCGCGCACGGCCTCGGCGGCGGCGACCACGGCGAACTGGATGTACCGGTCCGCGTGTTGGCACAGATCCGCGTCCAGGCCGTGCTCGAACGGGTCGAAGTCGCACTCGGCGGCTATGCGCGAGCGCAGACCGGCCGGATCGAACAGGGAGATGCCGCGGGTCGCGGTGCGGCCGGCTGCCAGAAGATCCCAGAACGCCGTCGCCCCGATGCCGCCGGGAGCGACCACACCTATACCGGTGACGGCCACTCGCCGGGTCATTTTATGGCCTCGCTCGGCTCGGCCGGCCGGCCGGCCTCGGGACCGCCGACCGTCAACTGCGGCCCGGCGGGGGCGCTTTCGGTCTCCTCGGTGTCGACGTGGCCGAGACTCGGGTGCGGGGCGAGCGGGCCCAGGTGGAACACCATGCGGGCCTCCCGGTCGCCGACGTTGCGGAAGCGGTGCCGCATGTCGATGGGGATCATCAGTCCCTGCTCGGCGCGGAGCGCGAACGGCTCGCCGTCCAGGTCCACTTCGAGCGCGCCGCTGACCACGTACACGAACTCCTCGGAGTACGGGTGGTAGTGCTCGCCGATGCGCTCGCCGGGCTTGATGATCGCCAGGCCCATGAAGCCGCTGGTGGAGCCCACGGTGGCCGGGGTGAGCAGGGTTCTGAGGTCACCTCCGCGCCGGCGGTTGGGTTCCGTCTCGCTCAGGTCCACGATGCGTGGATGCTGCTTGGACATGGTTGTTACCTCCGGGTGTGCCGGTGACGTCCGGGCGTCCGCGGCCGAGGACGTCACCGCTGTGGACCGTCAGGAATCCGCGGAGCTGCGGTCGGTGACGGGCATCATGTCGGCGTGCGCCAGGAGCCGGTGCAGGGTGCGCTCCGAGTCCAGGGAGCCCTCGACGCCGATCGCGGCGCCGTCCAGGAGACGCTCCAGCTCGGCCGCCTTGCCCGGGGCCTTGATGCCGAGCGCTGCGGCGGGGTCGAGATCGAGTTCGCCGGTGACGTCGATCATGCGGACCACGATGTCGTCGCGCTGGAAGACGGTGCTCGCGTACACCGGGCTGTCCGGGTCGTTCGCCGCGGCCTCGTCCTGGTGGGCGAGGAACCGGGCCAGCTCGAGGCCGTGGCCCGTCATGGCCGGGTAGTACAGCATGTGCCGCCGCAGATCGGCGGGTTCCGGACGGCCGGCCGCCACGTGCTGCATGGCCGGGAGCGCCGCCCGGGTGAAGAAGACCCGCGCGGAGTCGGAGTCGGACAGGTCCCGGTCCTGCTCCAGATAGGGGTTGATGGCCTCCTCCACCGCCTGGACCTCGGGCTGGCTGGCCACGTGGCACAGGGTGGCCAGCAGGTCGCCCTCGACCTCCACGGCCCGTACGACGCGGTTGCCGTGCATGAAGAGGGAGGTGCGGTGCAGTCGCGTGGTGCCGTTGATGCGCGTCTCGGGCGCGTCGTAGTTGGCCAGGATGTCCACGACCTTGGACTCGGAGCCCGGCTTCACGGTGAAGGTGAGGGCGTGGCGGGTGATCCCGGCGCCCACGCGTGCCGCCTTCTGCAGACTCGCCCGCGCGACCTCGGTGGTGAGCGGCTGGTCCGGGTGGGTCTCGCGCAGGACGCTGTAGCGCATCGACCGGGTGTCCCGGACGCAGCTGTGCATCGGCCGGACGATCTGGATGTGCTCCTCGCTGTTCACCCACGCGAGGAACGGCAGGGCGCTCTCCCATTCGCTGGTGATGAGCCACTGCGAGGGGTTCTCGATCGACTGGCACAGTTGGTCACTGATGTGACCGGGGACGGACGCGACCTTGTTGCGCATGTGCTCGTACGCGTCGAGGAACTGCTCCTGGGCCCCCTCGTACAGGTCGAGCAGCAGGATCACCCGCAGCCTCGAGCCGTCGAACGCCGACTGCGATATGCGTGCCGACATGGTCATCCGGCGCACCTCTCCTCTTCGTCGGAAGGTCGGGAACGACCGCCGTGCCCGTCCGAGGGCCGGGGTCGCCATGAGTCGATCGTTGACGCGATCTTCCGGTGCGCGCGAGCGACACGGGGCAGGTGGGTGAACCGCGTGTCATCCGGGTGCCGCCGGGACGCGAACCGTCCCGCACCGGGCATGAAAGGTGCGTCCTGTTCCACAGCCCGTCGAGGGCGACGCTGGAGGCGTTTCAATGAATCGATCGGATACGGCCGGCCGGGCGGATCACCGCACGCCGGTCCTCATCGTCGGCGGTTCCCTGGTGGGCCTGTCGATGTCCCTGTTCCTGGGGCGCCTCGGCGTGCCGCACACGCTCGTCGAACGCCACGCGGGCACGTCGATCCACCCGCGCGGGCGGGGGAACAACGTGCGCACCATGGAGCTGTTCCGGGCGGCCGGGGTCGAGGAGCGCATCGGCCGGGCCGCGTCGGTCCTGGCGGAGAACCACGGCATCTGGCAGACCCCGAGCCTGGCGGGCGACGAGGGCGAGTGGCTGCTCCAGGAGATCGACCCCGGTGGCGGGCTCGCCCGCTTCAGCCCCAGCGGGTGGTGCCTGTGCAGCCAGAACGACCTGGAACCGGTGCTCCTCGAGGGAGCCCGGGAGCTCGGCGGGGACCTGCGCTTCGGGACGGAGATGCTCTCCTTCGACCAGGACGCCGAGGGTGTGACGGTGCTGGTCAAGAGCCGGGAGACCGGCGAGCACACCAGGATCCGGGCGGACTACCTCGTCGCCGCCGACGGCCCGCGCAGCCCCGTCCGCGAGGCGCTGGGCATCGGGCAGAACGGCCCGGGCGACCTGTTCCACAACGTGAGCCTCACGTTCACCTCCCGTGGCCTCGCCGGCGTCGTCGGGGACCGGCGGTTCATCGTCTGCTACCTGACCAACCCGGAGGCCGACGGGGCCCTGCTGCCGGTCGACAACCGGGAGCACTGGGTGTTCCACGCCCCCTGGCACCCCGAACACGGCGAGACCCTCGAGGAGTTCACCGACGAGCGGTGCGTCGCCCACATCCGCAAGGCCGTCGGCGTGCCGGACCTCGACGTGGAGATCACCGGCCGGGCCGCCTGGCACGCCGCCGAGCGGGTCGCCGAACGGTACGCCGACGGCCGGGTGTTCCTGGCCGGCGACTCGGCCCACGAGATGTCGCCCACCGGGGCGTTCGGCTCCAACACCGGTATCCAGGACGCCCACAACCTCGCCTGGAAGCTGGCCGCCGTGCTCGGCGGCTGGGCCGCGCCCGGCCTGCTGGAGTCCTACGACGCCGAACGCCGGCCCGTCGCGGAGGCGACCAGCGCCCGTGCCTCCTCCCGTTCGAGCGAGCACAGCCACCCCGGCTACACCCCCGCCCCCGGCGCCCCCGCCCTCGGCGCCCCCGCACCCGGTGGTCCCGGAGCCGGCGGTCCTGGTGGCCCCGGTGGTCCCGGCGCCCCCGTCCTCGGTGGTCCCGGAGCAGGTGGTCCCGGTGGCCCCGGCGGTCCCGGAGCAGGTGGTCCCGGCGGCCCCGGTGGTCCCGGAGCAGGTGGCCCCGGCGGTCCCGGGATGAAGCCGGGCGGCATCCTCAACGTGGCGCTCTGCTACCGCTACCCGCGCGGCGCGGTCCTGGGCGCCGACCCGGCGACGCCGGTCATCCCCGACGGGGTGATGCTGACCGGAGAGCCCGGCAGCCGCGCCCCGCACGTGTGGCTGGACCGCTCCGGCACCCGGATCTCCACGCTCGACCTGTACGAGCGGTCGTGCGTGCTGCTGAGTTCCGCGGACGGCGCCTGTGACTGGCACACCGCGGCGGCGAAGGTCGCGAAGGACCTGTCCGTACCGCTCGACGCGTACCGGGTGGGCGACGGCCGGGGCGCGGAACTGATCCCCGAGGACGGTGCCGACTGGGCCCGGGCGCACGGGATCACCGAGGACGGCGCGGTACTGGTCCGCCCCGACGGCTTCGTCGCCTGGCGCTCCGAAGGACCCGTACAGGACCCGGCGGCGGTGCTGCGGGAGGCAGTCACCACCGTCCTGGCACGGAACTGACGGGGGAGCGGCGGCCGGTGGACGTCACCCTCCGCCGACGCCGCCCTGCCGTCCCCGTTCCGCCTTGGCCTGGTGCTGCTCGAACCGCTGGAGTGCGGGTCCGTCGGTGTTCCACGGCCAGGGCGTGACCGTGCCCTGCAGCGTCTGGAACACGTGGTGCGCGTCGACGGCCCGGCCGGCCGCGCACAGCGCGTACGCCAGCACGTTCAGATCGGCCTGCGCCGCCGCGTGCTGGAAGAAACCCGGCTTCGCCCACAGCGCGGCCGCCTGGTCCAGCGCGGCCGCGATCTGTCCGCCCTCCCACAGCTGACCGGCCGTCATGGCGCGCACCCCGCCCTGCGCCAGCAGCCCCTGGTACTGCCGCACGGCCGCGGTCAGCTCGACCGCCGCACACGCCGCGTTGGCCGGGATACGGGTGCGTACCACGTCGACGAAGTCGAGGACGGCCGCGCTGGACCCGCCTTCCTCCGGCGACAGGTACGCGAGCATCTGCAGATACGCCTCACGGTGCCAGCGGTCGCGCCCGGTGGCCTCCCGCCAGACGGCGTTGACGTCGTTCTGGCCGTAGCGCTCGATCCGGGACACACCGAGCAGGACCACCCACGGCAGCGGATCCTCCGGTCTTCGCTCGGCGGCCTGGTGGCACCGGGAGACCAACTGCCCGGCGTCCTCCAGGTGTCCGTCCCGCAGACCGCGCACCAGCCCGGTCCAGGAGTGGAACACCAGGGCGTCCGCGCTCTGCGGCTCCCGGTCCAGCCACGCCGCCGCGATCCCCGTGTCGGCCGTCGCCTCGGCCAGTACGGACACCCGGTGGCCGCGACGGTCCCAGTCGTCCCCCGTCTCCTCCAGCAAGGAGGAGACGAGGGCCATGTCCGCGGCCCTGCCGCCCCCGTTCCGCTTGCTCAACCGCCCCAGCACGCGCGCCAGCTCGGCGTCGTCGAGGGCGGGCACGATACGGGGGCGTTTACCGGTGCGACTGCTGAAGAGGGCCATGCCGGAAGACTAGGAACTCCACGCGCCCCGGCAACCCGAACGGGGTGATCGTTACCGATCTGCCCCTTACCACCGGTACAGCGGGCAGACCGGGGCGGGGACGGGCATCCCGCCCGCCCCGCCCCTTCGTCGCGTCCGTTCCGCTTGCCGGCTTTCCGGGTCAGACCGCCGGTGCCGGGTAGGTCGGGTACTCCACACCGGAAACGTACTGCACGACCCGGATGACCTGGCAGGAGTAGCCGAACTCGTTGTCGTACCAGAGGTAGAGGATCGCGTTGTCGCCCTCGACCTTCAGCGCGCCGGCGTCGACGATCGAGGCGTGGCGCGAGCCGATGAAGTCGCTGGAGACCGCGTCGGGCGCGCTGATGAAGTCGATCTGGCGCTTGAGCGGCGAGGTCAGTGACACGTTGCGCAGGTGGTCGAGGACCTCCTGACGGTCGGTGGCGCGGCCGAGCTGGAGGTTGAGGATCGCGATCGAGACGTCCGGCACGGGCACCCGGATCGAGCTGCCGGTGATGGTCGCGTCGAGGTCGGGCAGTGCCTTGGCGACGGCCGAGGCGGCACCCGTCTCGGTGATCACCATGTTCAGCGGCGCCGAACGGCCGCGGCGCTCCGACTTGTGGTAATTGTCCAGCAGGTTCTGGTCGTTGGTGAACGAGTGCACCGTCTCCACGTGCCCGCGCAGCACCCCGTACTCGTCCGCCATCGCCTTCAGCGGCGGCACGATCGCGTTGGTGGTGCAGGACGCGCAGGACAGGATCCGCTCGTCCGGCTTGAGGGTGTCGTGGTTGACGCCGTGCACGATGTTGGGCACGTCGCCCTTGCCGGGCGCGGTGAGCACCACCTTGTCGATGCCGGGACGCAGGTGCAGCGAAAGCCCCTCGCGGTCGCGCCACTTGCCGGTGTTGTCGATGAGGATGGCGTTCTTGATGCCGTACGCCGTGTAGTCGATCTCCGTCGGGTCGCCCGCGTAGATCACCTTGACGGTGTTGCCGTTGGCGGTGATCGTGCTGTTCGCCTCGTCGACGGTGATGGTGCCCTGGAACTGGCCGTGCACGGAGTCGCGGCGCAGCAGCGAGGCCCGCTTGACGATGTCCTGCTCACCGCCCCGGCGGACCACGATCGCGCGCAGGCGAAGGCCGTTGCCGGACCCCGACTTCTCGATGAGCAGCCGGGCCAGGAGGCGGCCGATGCGGCCGAAGCCGTAGAGGACGACGTCGCGCGGCTCGCGGCGGTCGATCTTGTCGGCGCCGGTCGCGCCGGCGACGGCCTCCGCGGTGAACTCGGCCACCGACTGGCCCCGGTCGTCGGCGCGGTAGGCCTCGGCGAGCAGGCCGATGTCGATCTGGGAGGGGCCGAGGTCGAGCGTGGTGAGCGCCTGGAGGAAGGGCAGCGTCTCGGTGACCGAGAGCTCCTCGCCGGCGATCTGCCGGGCGAAGCGGTGGGTCTTGAGGATGCTGACCACCGACTTGTTCACCAAGGAGCGGCTGTGCAGCAGGACGGTGACGTCCCGCTCGCGGTGCAGCTTCCCGATGATCGGGATCATCGACTCCGCGATCTCCTCGCGGTGCTTCCAGCTGGTGAACGAGTCTTCGTTGACAGTCACAGGATCATCTTTCGAGCTAGAGGGTGCTCATATGATAGCCATGTGGATCGTCGGGTCCGGAGGGGGTGCCGGAAGGCCGGTGAGCGGGCCGGAACTCGCAGGGTTGCGTGACATGCGAACGGGTACGCGTGCAGCACCGTGCCCGGGCCGGACCTTGTCCCGGGAAGGCCGTACGACCGCCGCTACCAGGGAATCTGCCATGGAGACACCCGCGCACGAGAACAACGCCCCCACGCCCGCGCAGCGGGCCCTGGACGCCCTGTCGGAGAACACCGAGGACACGATGGCGCTGGACGCCCTCGCCAACAGTGACGTGCTGATCCCGGTCCCGGACGACGCGGGCGACGAGGAGGCCGCCGACCCCGGCGCGGTCGCCCTTCCGGTGCTGGAGCAGCCGGGCGGCACCCAGGTGGTGCCCGTGTTCACGTCCGAACTGGAGATGGCCGGACTGCTGCCGTTCGTCTCCCGTTACCGGCTCGTCCCGCTCGGCGCGCTCGCCGCCCAGTGGCCGGCCGAGGAGCTGTCACTCACCATCGACGGCAGCTCCGAGCACCGTCTGACACTCACCTCGGAGGGGGTGCGCACGCTGCTGGCCCGCCCGTAGGTCCGGCCCGGGCCCTATGCGTCCAGGGCGCGGGCGAGTGCGGCGCGCTGGACCGGCAGCGTCTCGGCGTGCAGCTCACGCCCCTTCGGTGTGAGCTGCACATACACCCCGCGCCGGTCCTCCAGGCACATGCTGCGCTCCACCAGGCCGTCCTTCTCCAGGCGGGCGATGAGACGGGACAGCGCGCTCTGGCTGAGGTGGACCCGGCCCACCAGGTTCTGCACCCGGCACTGCTCGCCGTCCGGGGGTGTCGCGGTCGTGAGCAGATCGAGCACCTCGAAGTCGGAGGCGCCCAGACCGTACGGATGCAGCGCGCGGTCGATCTCGCCCAGGGTGCGCGCGTGCACCGCGAGGATGTCACGCCACCGTTCCTCGAGCCGCGCCCCGGCCGTCTCCGCTGCCATACCCGAACGGTAACACTTGTCCGACATTCAATGAATGCGCAACAAACGTGCGACGACGGTCCTGCACGGCAGGCCGGGCGGGCGCGTCCGGGAACGGACCGGCGACCTCGCCGGGGGCGGGGACCCCGCACGGGGCCTACGTCGAGTCCCGCTTCACCAGCTCCGTCGGCAGGATCACCGCCGCCGGGTCCTCGCCGCCGATCTGCGCCAGCAGCACCCGCACCATCTCCGTGCTGATGCGGTCCCAGGGCTGGCGGATCGTGGTGAGCTCGGGACTCGCGGCGACGGCCGCGGGGGAGTCGTCGAAACCGCCGACCGCGACGTCCTCCGGCACCCGGCGCCCCGCCCGGTGCAGCGCGGCGAGCACCCCCTGGGCCATCAGGTCGGAGGCGACGAACACCGCGTCCACGTCCGGGGCCCGCGCCAGCAGCCGCTCGGCACCGGCCTCGCCGCTGGCCCGGCTGTAGTCGCCGGAGACGACCAGCCGCTCGTCGGCCTCGACGCCCGCCTCGGCGAGCACCTCCCGGTAACCGGCCAGACGCTCCACACCACCGGGGGTGTCGAGCGGACCGGTCACCACGCCGATCCGGCGCCGGCCGAGCGCCAGCAGGTGCCGCACCATGTCCCGCGCGCCGTCCCGGTCGTCGGCGGCCACGTAACTGACCTTCGAGCCCATCCCGATCGGCTTGCCGCACGCGACCAGCGGCACCCCCGCCGCCCGCAGCTCCTCCGCCACCGGGTCACCGGAGTGGCTGGACACCAGCAGCACCCCGTCGACGTGCCCGGCGGTGATGTACCGCGTGATGCGCCGCCGCTCGTCGTCCGTACCGGCCAGCATCAGCAGCAGCGGCACGTCGTGCGCGGCCAGCGCCTGCGTGCAACCCCGCAGCAGGACGTTGAAGTTGGGGTCCTCGAAGAACCGCTCCTGGGGCTCCGTGAGCAGGAAGCCCACCGAGTCGGAGCGGCCGGTGATCAGCGAGCGGGCGTGCCGGTTGACGACGTAACCCGTCCTGCGGATCGCGGCGTTGACCGCGTCCGCGGCGGCGGGGCTGACGTAGTGGCCGCCGTTGAGCACCCGTGAGACGGTGCCGCGCGAGACCCCGGCCTCGCGCGCCACGTCGTGGATCGTCGGCGGCTTGCGCCTGCCCCCCGTGTTGCCCATGGTCATGACTTTACGGCCCCGGAGAGCAGATCCAGACTCCAGAACCGCTGGACGACCAGGAACAGCGCGACCAGCGGGAACACGGCGAGGAAGGCGCCCGTGATCACCAGGGTGTACAGCGCGGGGGTGTTGGCGCCCTGTTCGAGCAGGGTGTGCAGACCGAGGGTGATCGGGAACTTCTCGTCGTCGCTGAGCATGATGTACGGCAGCAGGAAGTTGTTCCAGATCGCCACGAACTGGAACAGGAAGACCGTGACCAGTCCGGGCGCCATCATCGGCAGCGCGACCCGGGAGAAGATCCGCCACTCGCCCGCGCCGTCCATCCGCCCCGCCTCCACCACGTCCGCCGGCACCGCGGCCGCGGCGTAGATCCGCGCGAGGTAGACGCCGTACGGGGAGAGGATCTGCGGCAGCAGCACGGCCAGGTAGGAGTCCGTGAGGTCCGCCTTCGCCAGCAGCAGGTACTGCGGGACGGCGAGGATCACCGGCGGCATCAGCACACCCGCGAGCAGCACGTTGAACAGCGTCTCGCGGCCCCGGAAGCGGTAGACCGCCAGCGCGTAGCCGCTGAACGCCGACACGCACGTCGACAGCAGCGCGCCCGCCACGGCGTACAGGGCGGAGTTGCCCATCCACTGCCAGTAGACGCCGTCGCGGTAGGCGTTCAGGTCGGAGAGGTTGTCGGCGAAGCCGGTGCCCGGCCAGAACGTGAAGGTGGAGAACAGCTCCGAGCCGGACTTGGTGGACGCGATGACCACCCAGGCGACCGGCAGCAGGCAGTACAGCGCGCCGAGCAGCAGCGTCACGGTCGGGACCAGCGCGGTCCTGCGGGGGCGCGCCGGGCCGCGGGCGGTGCCGGCCGTGGGCTCGGCCTTGGGCAGGGCCAGAGAGCTCATCGGGCCGCCTCCTGCTTGTTGCGTCGGTTCGTCGCCCGCAGGAACCCGAAGGACAGCACCAGGGTGGCGAGCGCGATGAGGGTCGCCTGGGCGGCGGCCGCGTGGATGTCGCCGTTGCCGAAGGCGTCCTGGTACACCTTCATCAGCGGACTCCAGGTGGTGGACACGGAGTTGGTGAGCGGCTTGAGGACGGTCGGTTCGCTGAACACCTGGAGCGTCGCGATGATCGAGAAGAAGAAGGTCAGCACCAGCGAGGGCGCCACCATCGGGATCTTGATCCGCAGCGCGATCTGCAGCGGGGTGGCGCCGTCCAGCTTGGCCGCCTCGTACACCTCGGCCGGGATGGCCCGCAGCGCGGTGTAGATGACGATCATGTTGAAGCCGGTGCCGCCCCAGACCGCGATGTTCGACAGCGCCAGGTACAGCGGCCCGCCGTCCAGCAGGTCCGGCTGCGGCAGACCGAACCTGTCGAGCACGAAGTAGAACGGGCTCACGTCCGGCAGGTACAGGAAGCCCCACAGCAGGGCCGCCACCACACCGGGGATCGCGTACGGCAGGAAGATCGCGAGCCGGGTGAAGGGGGCGAGCCGCACCTTCTCGGAGTCGAGCATCAGCGCGAACAGCAGCGCCAGGCCCAGCATGACCGGCACCACGATGCAGCCGTAACCGAGCACGCGCAGCGCGCCGTTCAGCAGCTCGCTGTCGGACAGGGCGCCGGTGTAGTTCTCCAGACCGGCCCAGACCTCCTCGCGGGCACCGGCCCCGAGGCCGAGCCCGGAGACCCGCACCTTGCGGAAGCTGAGCCAGACGGCGTATCCGATGGGCAGCGCGAAGAACAGGAGGAACAGGAGGATCGCGGGGACGAGGAAGAAGTAGGGGGCGCTTCGCGCTCGTTCGAGGGCGGTGGGAGACGGGTGGGCGTACGGGGCCCCCTTGGCCCCGTACGACGTCCGGCGGGCCGGGGACTTCACTCCGCGACTCCGAAGCCCTGCTTCTTCAGGTCGGCGACCGTGTCCTGCTGCATGGTGTCCAGGGCGGCGGTGAAGTCCGACTTGTTCTTCGCGGCGGCTCCGAAGGCGTCCTTGAACGTCGTGTAGGCGACGTTGACGTTCGGTCCCCAGGCGGACGGCGCGGTGGTCTCCGCGATCGCGGCGGCCTTCTTGTAGAAGTCGGGCTGGTTGGCGAAGTACTCGGGCGGGCTCATGAAGGCGCCGCTGAGCTGGGCCGAGGTGGAGGCCGGGTAGATGCCGCCCTCCTTCGCCAGTGCGTTGAGCGCGTCGCCGTCGGTGTTCAGCCAGGCGGCGAACTCCGCGGCGGCCTCCTTGTTCTTCGAGTCGGTGGTCACACCGGTGGAGGAACCGCCCCAGCTGCCGGTGCGGCTCTCGTCGTCGCTCCACTGGGGGAGCGGGGCCATGGCCCACTTGCCCTTGGTGTCGGGCGCGGCCGTGGTCAGCGTGCCCGGCGCCCACACCGCGCTCACCCACGCGATCTGCTTGCCGGTGTTGAGCGCCTTGTTCCAGGCCGGGGTGTACATCGGCTGGTTGTCGATGGCGCCCTCCGCGACCAGGCCGCCCCAGAACTCGGCGACCTTCCTGGTGGCGTCGTCGTCGATGCCGACCTTCCACTTGTCGCCGGAGGTGGTCCACCACTGGGCGCCGGCCTGCTGGGCGAGGCCCGCGAACAGGCCGGAGTCGTTGGCGGAGAAGGTGGTCAGGTCCTTGTCGGGGGCCTTCTTCTTCAGCTCGCGGGCCGTCTCGGCGAACTCCTCCCAGGTGGCCGGGACGGAGAGCCCGTACTGCTTGAACAGGTCCTCGCGGTAGTAGAACATCATCGGCCCGATGTCCTGCGGGACCGCGTAGACGGCGTCCGTGCCGAGCGTGGTCTGCTGCCAGACGCCCTCGGCGAACTTGCTCTTCGCGTCCCCCACGGTGTCGCCTATGTCGGCGAGCGCGTCATTGCTGACCAGTGTGGGCAGCGCCTGGTACTCCGCCTGCACCAGGTCGGGCGCCTTGCCGGCCTTGTGCGCGGTGAGGATCTTGGTGACCAGCGTGTCGCCGGACGCCTGCTTCTTCACCGTGACGGTGATCTGCTCCTTCTTGCCCGGCCCCTTGTTCCACAGGTCGACGACCTTGTCCATGCCGGGGGTCCAGGTCCAGTACGTCAGTGAGACCGGGCCCGACCCGGCCTCGCCGTCGTCGGACGAGGAGCCGCAGGCGGCGAGTGCGGTGGCGCCGAGCGTGACGGCGACGGCGGAACTCACGAGGCGACGGCGCTTCGTGTACGGCATGGAACTCTCCCCTGACCTGGGCCCTCGCCTCGTGCGAAGGCCTGCTGCACTCCCTGCGCGGCTCGCCCCGGGGCGCTCGCGCTGCTTCTGTGAGCGTTCACAGTAGAGAAACATCCCGGACACTTGTCAATGGTTGTTGCTGTGCGGTTATGTTGGCCCCGCGCCACCAAAAATGTGTGTGCACGTTCCCAAAAGATCGACACATCGGGAGAGAATCCATGCCGGAGACCACCCCCAGGGGCCTCACCGGGCTCGCCTTCGGTGGGGACTACAACCCCGAGCAGTGGCCGGAAGACGTCTGGGACGAGGACGTACGGCTGATGCGGGAGGCCGGCGTCACCATGGTGAGCGCCGGGATCTTCTCCTGGGCCCTGCTGGAGCCCGCGCCCGGCGAGTACGACTTCGGCTGGCTCGACCGGAACCTCGACCTGCTCCACGGAGCCGGCGTCCGCGTCGACCTCGGCACGCCCACCGTGGCGCCGCCCGCCTGGTTCTACCGCGCCCACCCCGACGCGCTGCCCGTCACCGAGGACGGCGCGCGCCTGGAGTTCGGCTCCCGCGGCGCCATCTGCCACAGCAACGCCGACTACCGGGCCGCCGCCGCGAACATCACCACGAAGCTCGCCGAGCGCTACGGCGACCACCCCGCGCTCGCCATGTGGCACGTCCACAACGAGTACGGCGTTCCCGTCTCCGCCTGCTACTGCGACTCCTGCGCCGCCCACTTCCGCCGCTGGCTGGAGCGGGAGTACGGCACGGTCGGCGCCGTCAACGAGGCCTGGGGGACCGCCTTCTGGGGCCAGCGCTACGCCGGCTTCGACGAGATCAACCCGCCGCGCCGGACCCCGACGGTCGGCAACCCGGCCCAGGCGCTGGACTACCGGCGGTTCGCCGACGCCACCATGCGCGAGAACTTCACGGCCGAGCGGGACATCCTGCA
>NZ_NCTE01000418.1:14940-21995 GCF_002114215.1 Streptomyces sp. 13-12-16
TGCACCGCCTCTCACCCGGCGTCCCGGTCACCACCAACTTCATGACCGCCCTCAGCCAGTGCGACTCCGTCGACTACTGGGCCTGGGGCCGCGAGGTGGACCTCGTCACCAACGACCACTACCTGATCACCGACGGCCGCCGCACCCACGTCAACCTCGCCATGGCCGCCGACCTCACCCGCTCCGTCGCCGGCGGTGCCCCCTGGCTGCTGCTCGAACACTCCACCTCGGGCGTCAACTGGCAGCCCCGCAACCCCGCCAAGGCCCCCGGCCAGATGGCCCGCAACTCCCTCGCCCACGTGGCCCGCGGCTCCGAGGGCGCGATGTTCTTCCAGTGGCGCCAGTCCCGGCGCGGCGCCGAGAAGTTCCACTCCGCGATGCTGCCGCACGGCGGCACCGGGACCCGCGTCTTCCGCGAGGTGACCGAACTCGGCGCGTCCGTCCGGTCGTTGGCGCCGATCCGGGGCACCCGCACCGAGGCCGACGTCGCCGTGCTGTGGGACTGGCACTCCTGGTGGGCGCAGAACCTCGACTGGCGCCCCAGCGAGGACCACGACGCCCGCGAACGCGCCGACGCCTGGTACGAGGCCCTCTACGACCACCACCTCACCGTCGACTTCGCCCACCCCGAAGCCGACTTGTCGAGGTATCCCCTTGTCGTCGTACCGGCCCTGTACCTGATGACGGAGGCGGCCGGGAACAACCTCAGGGAGTACGTCGAGAACGGCGGCACCCTGGTGGTGTCGTACTTCTCCGGCATCGTCGACGAGCACGACGCCGTGCACGAGGGCCCCTACCCGGGCGCCCTGCGCGACGTCCTCGGCCTGACCGTCGAGGAGTTCTCCCCCCTGCTCCAGGGCGAACGGGTCCGCCTGACCGGCCCCGACGGCGCGGAACTCGACGCCGACGTGTGGACGGAGTTCGTGGTGCCGCGGGGCGCCGAGACGGTGTGGACGTACGCCGACGGCCTGACCGGGGGACACCCGGCCGTCACCCGGCACCGCCTCGGCGAGGGCACCGCCTGGTACGTCTCCACCCGGCTCGGCGCCGAGGGCCTCGCCACCCTGCTCGGCCGGGCCGCCGAGGACGCCCGGATCGCCCCGCGCACCGACCTGCCCCGCGACCTCGAAGTGGTGCGCCGCGCGGGCGAGTCGGGCACCTTCCTGTTCGCGATCAACCACACCGCCACCGACGCCAAGGTGCCGCTGGACACCCCCGGCACCGAGCTGCTGACCGGTGAACGCGCCGCGGGCCGCCTCGCGGTCCCGGCGGGAGCCGTCCGGGTCGTACGACTCGACGGCTGAGCCGCGACTCCCCTCCGCCCGCGTGAGCACACAGCCGCGGGCGGAGGGGCCCCGCCCGCGCCCTCCGGGCGCAGGGCACCCCCTCCCCACGTCGAAGGGACGACGAACGCCCATGTTCCATCCCAGACGCACACTGCGGGCCCTGCTGCCACCGCTCGTGGCCGGACTCGCCCTCACCGCCCTGCCCGCCCAGACCGCGACGGCCGCGAGCACGCTCACCAACGGCGGCTTCGAGACCGACGGTTCCGGCACCGCCACCCCGGCCGGCTGGTCCGAGTACGGCGACACGGCCGCCTCGTACACGGAGCCCGGCGGCCGCGGCGGCGGTCACCGCCTGTCCCACTGGTCGTCCTCCGCCTACAAGGTGGAGACCTACCAGTACCTGTCCGGTCTGGCGGGCGGCGACTACCGGCTCACCGCCTGGGTCCGCTCCGGCGGTGGCCAGAACGCCGCGTACCTCGCCCTGAAGAACTGCGGCGGCGCCGAGCAGCGCACCGGCCTGCCGGTCTCCGACTCCGGATGGATACGGATCGTCGTGCCGGTCCGCGTGACCGCCGGCCAGTGCACGATCAGCGTCACCAGCGACGCGAACGCCGGCAACTGGATCAACGTCGACGACCTGACCCTCACCCGGGGCACCTCGGGCCTGCCGGTCAAGGGCGCCGACATCTCCTCCCTGCCCAAGAGCGAGGCCAGGGGCGGGGTCTACCGGACCGCGTCCGGCTCCACCGGCGACCCGGTCGCGATCTTGAGGTCCGCCGGCATGAACTACGCCCGTCTGAAGGTCTGGGTGAACCCGGCCGACGGCTACAACGACAAGGCGCACGTCCTCGCCATGGCCGAGCGGATCAAGGCGCAGGGCATGAAACTGCTCGTCGACTTCCACTACTCGGACGCCTGGGCCGACCCGGGCAAGCAGAACAAGCCCGCCGCCTGGGCCGGACACGGCTACGGGCAGCTGAAGAAGGACGTCTACGACCACACGTACGACGTCCTCGACGCCCTCAAGAGGCAGGGCACCACCGCCGACATGGTCCAGGTCGGCAACGAGATCAACGGCGGCATGCTGTGGAACGAGGGCTCCACCGACGACTGGAGCCGGCTCGCCGGCCTGCTCAACTCCGGCTACGACGCCGTCAAGGCGGTCAGCCCGTCCACGGTCGCCGCGCTGCACCTCGCCGAGGGCGGTGACCTCGACGGCACCCGCTGGTGGTTCGACAACGCGGTCTCCCACGGCGTGAGGTTCGACGCCATCGGCCTGTCGTACTACGGCTACTGGCACGGCACGCTGCACGACTTCCAGACGACCCTGGACGACGCGGCCGGCCGCTACGGCAAGCCCGTCTTCGTCGCCGAGACGGCCTACCCCTTCCGTCTCGACAGCGAGGACGGCCTCGAGAACATCATCGACCTCGACGGTGAACTCGTCCCCGGCTACCCGGCGTCCACCACCGGGCAGACCCGCTGGATGAACGACGTGGCGAGCATCGTGGAGGCCGTCCCGAACGGCCGTGGCCTCGGCGTCTTCTACTGGGAGGCCACCTGGACCGCCCGCGCCGGCAACGGCTGGGACCCCGCCGACCCGTCCTCCGGCAACGGCTGGGAGAACCAGGCGCTGTTCGGCTACGACGACCGCGCGCTGCCCGCGACGGCCTGGTTCCGCCACCGGTGAGCCCGCCGGCCCCGCCCGCGGACCGTGGCGGGGCCGAACGGCCTTTTCCCGCAGGTGCGTTGGGTCCCGGACAAGGTGCCGTCGGACCGGGACACGGGGCCCCCGCCCACGGCAGAGTGGAAGGGCTCCGGAGCGCGAGGCCCGGCGCGGAGGTGGACGAGATGCTGAGGACCCCCGTCTACGGGACACGACTGCGCATCCTGACCCTGCTGAGGGAACGGGACGCGGCGGCCGGCGGCCTGACAGCGGAGGCCGTCGCCGCACGGCTCGGTCTGCCCCACCCGGTCGCCCTCACCCACCTGCGGCTGCTCACGGCCCTCGGCCTGCTGCGCACCGACGGCCCCGGCGCCCGTGTGCGCTACCGGCGCGACGAGGCACGGATCGCCGAGGTGGCGCGGCTGTTCGAGAAGGGCTGGTAGCGCGCGGGGCCGCGACATGACCCGCCGCGTTCCGGGACGTTACGCTGATCCCGAGCGAGTGGGAGACGTACGACGGTGACAGCCCCGGAAACCGAGAGCCCTCGGGCCCGCCCCGCCTTCCGCGCCCAGGCCCCCGTCGTCGCCGCCGTCGCGCTCGGTGGGGGAGCGGGGGCGACGGCCAGGTACGCGGCCTCCCTGTGGTGGCCGACCCCGGCGCACGGATTCCCCTGGACGATCCTCTGGGTCAATGTCGCCGGCTGCGCCGTCATCGGCGTGTTCATGGTGACCGTCACCGAGGTCCGCGCCGCCCACCCCCTGCTCCGCCCGTTCTTCGGCACCGGTGTCCTCGGCGGCTTCACCACCTTCTCCACGTACGCCGTCGACGTCCGGAACCTGCTCGACGGCGGCGGGACTGGCGCCGGACTCGTGTACCTCGCGGTGACCCCGCTCGCGGCGCTCGCCGCCGTGTGGACGGCCGCCGCGGCGACCCGCCGCGTTCTGATCGGGAGGCGGCCATGACCCGGCTGACCGGAACCGTCCTCCGCCTGACCGTGTACGTCGGCGAGAACGACACGTGGCGGCACCGGCCCCTCTACTCGGAGATCGTCCACCGGGCCCACGCGGCCGGACTCGCGGGGGCCAGTGTCTTCCGCGGCATCGAGGGCTTCGGCACCTCCTCCGTCGTCCACACCTCCCGGCTGCTGTCCCTCGGCGAGGACCTGCCGGTGGCGGTCGTCGTGGTCGACACCGAGGAGCGCGTACGGGCCTTCCTGCCGGAACTCGACGGGCTGGTCGGCGAGGGCCTGGTCCTCCTCGACCGCTGCGAGGCCGTCCGGCACGTGCGCCGCGACGACGGCACCGGCGCCACGGACCGGACGGGCGGGGCGCCGCGGTGAACTGGCTGTACGTGGTGCTGGGCGCCATGGCCGGCGCCCCGCTGCGCTATCTCACCGACCGCGCGGTGCAGTCCCGGCACGACTCGGTGTTCCCCTGGGGGACCTTCACGGTCAACGTCACCGGCAGCCTGGTCCTGGGCCTGCTCACGGGCGCGGTGGCGGCGGGCGCGGCCGACTCCCGCCTCCAGCTGCTCCTCGGCACGGGCCTGTGCGGCGCCCTGACCACCTACTCCACCTTCTCCTACGAGACCCTCCGTCTGGCCGAGACCGGCGCACGCGGCTACGCCGCCGTGAACGTGGCGGCGAGCGTGACGGCCGGCCTGGGCGCGGCCTTCGCGGGCGCGGCCCTGGCCGGAGCGGTGTGGGGTTAGACCTTGTCGCGCAGCGGCTCCCCGACCTGCCTGAGGTGGCGCAGGGCCTGGCGGTACGAGGCGAGCAGACCCGTCCGGCAGTACGGGACGCCCAGCTCGGCGCAGTACCGCTCGGTGATGACCTGGGCGCGGCCGAGGGCCGGCGTCGGCATGCTGGGGAACAGGTGGTGCTCGATCTGGTAGTTCAGCCCGCCCATGAACACGTCGACGAACACCCCGCCGTCGACGTTGCGGGAGGTGAGGACCTGGCGGCGCAGGAAGTCCGGCTCGGTGCCCTCCTCGATCATCGGCATGCCCTTGTGGTTGGGGGCGAACACGGAGCCGAGGTAGATGCCGAACAGACCCTGGTGAACGGCGATGAACGCGAGCGCCCTGGCGGGGGAGAGGACCAGGAACAGGCCGCCGAAGTACACGGCGAAATGGGCGACGAGCAGCGTTCCCTCCAGCACCGGCCGTTTCACCGACGGGCTGCGCAGGGCCTTGAAACTGCTGAAACTCAGATTGAGGCCCTCCAAGGTCAGCAGCGGAAAGAAAAGGGCCGCCTGGTGCTTTCCGATGAATCGCGCCGGCCCTTTCGCCTGTTTCGCCTGACGCCGTGACCACACGATGATGTCGGGAGCGACATCCGGATCCTTCTTCTCGTGATTGGGGTTCGCGTGGTGGCGCGTGTGCTTGTTCATCCACCAGCCGTAGCTCATGCCCAGCAGCACATTGGCCACCAGCAGCCCGCCGGCCTCACTGGGGCGCCGGCGGGAGAACACCTGGCGGTGGGCCAGATCGTGCGCGGCCAGTCCGAGCTGCCCGAACACCAGGGCCAGAGCGGCGGCGACGACCAGCTGACTCCAGCTGTCACCCAGGACGAGGAAGGCGGCGACACCGCCGGCGAGAGCCGCTCCCACGGCCCCGAAACGCACCGTGTAATAGAGGGGGCGGCGTCGCAGCAGACCCGCTTCGGCTATGCGCCGTGACAATTCGGAAAAGTCGCTCCCCTTTTCGCGTGCGGGTGTGGGCGGGACGGCGGTGAGTACCGTTGGATCGGCCATGTGCTTGAGTATGTGAATGATCTCCGCGGAGCGGAATGGCGTTGGCCCCCCGGAGGGGGTGACGGGGACCCCCTGACGGGGGGTGTGGCTGGCCCCACCCTCCCGGAACGGGCCCTCCGCTTGACAGTGCCCGCGCCGCCCCCGCACCATCGCTCCGTGAACCTGTCAGACAGCCGGACAGGTGGTGCGGGTCCGCGGCGCGTCAGCGCGATGGAAGCGGTCCTCTCCCACCTCCGCGACGCCATCGAGCGCGGCGAGTACGCGATCGGCGACAAGCTGCCCTCCGAGGCGGAGCTGTGCCGCACCCTCGAGGTCTCCCGGCCCGTGCTGCGCGAGGCGCTGCGGGCCCTGCAGACCATGGGCCTGACCGTGTCCAGGACCGGCAAGGGCACCTTCGTCGTCGCCGACGCCGTCGAGGACCCCACCTTCGGCGACTACGCGGCCAGCGACCTGCTCGAGGTGCGCCGGCACATCGAGATCCCGGTCGCCGGGTACGCCGCCGAGCGCCGCACCCCGGAGAACCTGGACCGGCTGACCCGTCTGCTGGACCGGATGGAGCGCGAGACCGACACCCTGGCATGGGTCGCGATGGACACCCTCTTCCACCTCGCCGTGGCCGAGGCCGCCCAGAACCCGGTCTTCCGCCGGGTCATCGAGGAGATCCGGGACGCGCTGGCCCGCCAGTCCGCCTTCCTCAACGAACTCGGCGGACGCCGCGAGCAGTCCAACCGCGAGCACCGGGCGATCGTCGAGGCACTGGCCGACGGCTCCGCGCACGACGCCGTCGAGGCCATGACCCACCACCTCGACCGCGTCGAGACGACCCTCACCGACATCGTGCGCTCCGCGCGCACGCCGACCCACGACTCCCACCAGGCAGTGTGATGCACAGCACCGTCCCCGCGGACGTACCCCTGATCCGCGAGCCCCTCCACGCCCCCGTCGCCCACCTGATACGCGGCGGGGTCGTCGAAGGCGTCCACTACGGCTCCGTCGTCGTCCTCGGCCCCGACGGCGAGGTCGACTTCCGGCTCGGCGACATCGAGGCCGCCTGCTACCCGCGCTCCGCGCTCAAGCCCGTCCAGGCGGTGGCGATGGTCCGCGCGGGGCTCCCGCTCGACGGTGAACTGCTGTCGCTCGCCGCGGCCAGCCACTCCGGCGAGGAACGCCACCTCGCCGGCGCCCGGCGCATCCTCGAACTCGCCGGGCTGACGGAGGACGACCTCCGCAACGTCCCCGACCTGCCGTTCGACCCGGTCGTCCGGGACACCTGGGTGCGCGAGGGCCGCCCGCCGTCCCGGCTCGCCCAGAACTGCTCCGGCAAGCACGCCGCCATGCTGTACACGGCCA
>NZ_NCTE01000419.1 GCF_002114215.1 Streptomyces sp. 13-12-16
CGGGTGCCCGGGCCGCTCGGCGGATGTCCGGGCAGGCTGACGGTCAGTGCCCGGCCAGCGCACGGGCGCGCCGGGCGAGTCGTCGGACGGTCGCGTTGCGCGGGAGGAAGGACAACCGGGCCGGGATCCCGCCCGGCAGCGCGAGCGAGGTCAGGCGGCGGCGCTTGAAGTAGCGCCACGTACGGGTGTCGAGGTGCAGGGAGAGATGGCGCTCGGCATCCGCCCGCAGCTCCGGACGGACCCTGGGCTGCATCACGTAGCTCACGGCCCTGAGCAGGGCGGCCAGGTCCGCCGGCCGCTCCGGTGCGGGCATCCGCCGGCCGGTCACCGCCGCCGCGTCCTCCAGGTCGGGCAACAGGGCGTCCGCGATGGTCAGCGGTACCCGGTCGCCGTGCTGGTAGGGCGCGAGCCGGGCCAGCAGCGTGTCGGTGCCCACCCGTGCGACCGGAAGGCCGTACAGACGGTCCGCGGTGAACAGCGCGGTCGGGAAACAGCCGACGACGAGGGCGGGGCGCACCCGCTGGAACACCGCCTCGGCCAGGACGGGACGCTCCGGCACGGTCAGCCGGGCGCCGAGCCGCCCGGCCTCCTCCACCAGCCGGCCCGGCCGGCGCGCGGACGACGCCGGATGCGGTACGAGGAGCAGCCGCCGGTGGCCCAGCGCCACCGCGCCGCGCACCATGCGCAGGTACAGCTCCTCCTCCTCGCGGCCGGTGAGGAGGCCGGGCGCGGACAGACACTGGCCCAGCAGCACCGCCGGCCGCTCGGCCCCGTCCGCCACACCGCCGAGGTCACCCCCGTCCTGGGCGAGCTCGCCCAGGACCTTCACCAGCGCCTCGGCCGGGACCTCCTCGGACGGCACGCCGAACTCGGTGAGCAGCAGCGGAGCGAGCTCCGGAACGAGACCGGGGTGCAGCAGCCGGTCGACGCGGGTGCCCACCAGCGGGTCGAGCCTGCCGGGGGTGGGGCCGTAGCCCATGAGGCCGTCCGCGTAGACGTCGACGGGGGCGTCCGTGAACAGCCGGCACACGGCGAGCGCCGGGTCCGCGTGGACGGACTCCACCACCAGCCGGACCCCGTCGTCGCCGAGTCCCCACAGCAGCCGCAGGTACCGCTCCCACATCGGGATGTCGTCGGCGCGGGGGCTCCAGCCGCAGGGGTGGAAGGGAGCGACGGTCTCGTTCCAGGACAGCACCCCGTCGAAACGCTCCCGGATCCGGGCGAAGCCCGGCATGGCGTCGAGGGCGGGGGCGGTCTCGGGGACGGCCGCGTCGTTGCCGACCAGCAGCAGGCGCCGGTCGGCGGGCTCGAAGAGCCCGGCGTCCAGGGCGGCCGCCAGCGTGGCGGCTCCGTACAGGGTCGACGCGCAGAAGATCTGCGTGGTGCGGGGCATCAGGCGGCCACCGCCCCGCCGGACGCGGGACGCCGGCGCAGCCGCCTCAGCGGGGCCGCCCGCTCGGCGTTCATGGAGTCCAGGACCTCCGTGAGGACGGTCCGCGGCAGGCGTCCGAGGGCGGCGGACGTCAGGGAACGCAGCTTCCTCGCCACGGCGGGTTCGAACCTCTCGATCGATCCGAGGTGATGGGCCATGACGGCGCAGTACGTGCGCACGGCCTTCGGCAGCAGGGTGCCGGCGTCCGGGTCCGCGGCCGTCTCGGCGATCACCTGGTCGAACGCCCGCAGGAAGTCCAGTTGCCGCACGTCCCCGACCTGGGTGAGCGACGAGGCGACCCCCCGGCGGTAGTGGACGCCCAGCAGCCCGACGACGGCGAAGGACTCCGCCTCCCGGTGCAGCTTCCAGATCCACGGCCGGTCCTCCGCGGTGCGCAGCCCGTCCGTGAAGTGCAACAGCCCCCGGTCCACCAGCCGCCGGTGGTAGACACCGGCCCACGCGTAGGGGTAGTCGACGCAGGTCGTCCGGTCGGCGGGCAGGATCGCCCCCCGCGGGGCCATCGGCACCCCCCGGCGGCCGTGCGGGACGCGGTGGATGCTGCGGGCCCGCCCCGTGCACTGGACGTGGTCGGTCCGCAGGAAGTCGCAGTCCAGCCGTTCGGCCGCGGCGACGAGCTGCGGGTAGTAGCCGGGCGCGAGCCAGTCGTCGCCGTCGAGGAACGTCAGGAACCGGCCGCGCGCCCGGTCGATCCCGGTGTTGCGCGCGGTGGCCAGCCCGCCGTTGTGCTCGTGCCTGACGTACACCGCGCCCGGCAGCTCACGCGCCGCGCGCGCGAGGATCTCCGGGGTCCCGTCCCGCGAACAGTCGTCCACGAGGATGAACTCGAAGTCGTCACGCGCGTTCGCACGCAGACTCCTCAGGGTGTCCGGGGCGTATTGCTGCACGTTGTAGAACGGCACGATGACGGAGAGCTTCAGCACGCGGGCGACGTTAGGCGGCGGCCCGGCATTCGGTTCGACCGTCCACTGGATACCGGATGAACTACGTGTGGCGAATCCGTGAACCGCGATTCCCGTCGGCACGACACGGGCTCGAATCGTCATTCGGCGGTGTGCTGTTAACCGTTTGTTGTGTTCGGGTTGGGCGGTTCCTAGGAATCGATTCCTAGCGTCTTCGACGTGCCAGCAAGTGCAACGAAGCCTCTCAGGGTCGCGGTCCTCGCGGATTCCGACACCCGGTGGAAATGGGGCGCGCTCACCGCGAACCGCGTCGCGCCGCGGGACGTCCGCCTCGACGGATTCCTGCTGCGGGGCCGCGCCACCCCCACCGCCCGCCAGCTCGGCGAGGTCGGTGTCACCGCGGACTCGCTCCGCGAGGTCACCGCCGTCGAGTTCCTGCGCGCGATGCGCGAGGAGTCGTACGACCTCCTCGTGCTCGCCCTGGTCGGCGGCGGTGTGCAGGCGATGCTGCACGGACTCAAGCGGGCCTGGGAGGACCGGCCGCGGCGGCCCGTCGTCGTCACCGGATACGTCGGTGTCGTCTACGAGAAGCTCGCCGACGGCCTGCTGCTGCGCCACGGCGCCGACCTGGTGCTCGCCAACTCCCGCCAGGACGCCGACCGTTTCCGCGCCGTGTACGAGGGAGTGGGAGCCGACGCCTCCTCGGTGACCGAGGTCGCGCTGCCTTTCCTCGGCGGGGCCGCGTACGAGGGCGAACACGACCCCTCTGCGAAGCAAGGGCGCAGGCCCTACACGGTCGTCTTCGCCGCCCAGCCCTCCGTCCCGGACAGCCGCAGGGACCGTACGTACCTGCTGGAGCGGCTGGTGCGGCACGCCCGCCGGCACCCCGAGCGCGAGGTGCTGCTGAAGCTGCGCTCCAAGCCCGGCGAACACACCACGCACCTCGAGGAACTGCCCTACCAGAAGCTCGCCCAGCGGCAGGACCTGCCGTCCAACTTCCGCCTGGTCTACGGGCACATGGGCGAGGTCCTCGACCGGACCGACCTCCTCGTCACGGTCAGCTCCACGGCCGCCCTGGAGTCGCTGCACCGCCGCGTCCCCACCGTGGTCCTCACCGACCTCGGCATCCGGGAAGCCCTCGGCAACCACCACTTCGTCGGCTCCGGCTGCCTCGCCTCCTGGGACCAGCTCGACGCGGGACACCGCCCGGAGCCCGACGCGGAGTGGGTGGCCCGGCAGGGGGTCGCGGTGGACGGCTCGTACGAGACGGCCTTCGACACGGCCCGCGAACGCATCGCCGGGCTGCTCGGCCGGCCCGGCGGACCGCCGCCCCTCACCCCGTACTACACGCCCGTCACCGCGCCCGGCTACCTGCCCGGCATCCTCGCCCGCCACCACCTCGGCCCGGACGGCACCCCGCTGCCCGGCGCGCCCGCCGCCGACCGGGAGCCCGGACCGGTCCGGCAGATCGTGCGCCGGGCGGCGCGCGG
>NZ_NCTE01000420.1 GCF_002114215.1 Streptomyces sp. 13-12-16
CGCGGTGGGGAACTCCGGTGGAAGGCTGGAGTCAGGCACCGGCTCGGGGACGCCCGGGGCCCGGCGGACCGGGCGCGGACGGCGCCAGTGCCCCGTGCAGCGGCGGCCCGCCGCGGTCCACGGTGAGAAGGGGCCCGTCCCCACCCCCTGGAGGTACCTGTGAACAGCGCCGACGGATGGGGAGATGACGTCTACCAGCCCGACGGTTCCGAGCAGAGGGAGGACACCGGGCTGCTCGACGCGGAGGACACCCTTGAGTACGACGGGGTCGACGATCCCCTCGACCGGGGCTGGTCCCCGCCGGAACGCCCCTGGGCGGTGGAGCACACCGGTGTGACGGCTGGGGAACGCCACCGGGGCGAGACCCTGGAGCAGCGGCTCGCCGAGGAGCAGCCCGACTCCCTCGCACCCGACGGCGACGGCCTGGGTGATTCGCAGGACACCGACGGGGAACTCCTGGACAACGAGGTCGGAGCCGCACGCTCCGGCCGGCTCGTGGCCCCCGACGAAGGGGCACACGAGGACGAGGAGGAGGCCCTGGTCGCCATGGACGTCGGCATCGACGGCGCGGCCGCCTCCGCCGAAGAGGCCGCGATCCATGTCGTCGACGAGGACGACCTGCCGGGCTGACCCCGAGGAGCATCCATGCAGCAGGACAAGCACCCCGACTACCACCCGGTCGTCTTCCGGGACCGTGCCGCCGGATACGCCTTCCTCACCCGGTCCACCGCGACCAGCGACCGGACCATCGAGTGGGACGACGGCGAGACCTACCCGGTGGTGGAGGTGGAGATCTCCTCGGAGAGCCACCCGTTCTACACGGGCAAGGCCCGGACCGTGGACACGGAGGGCCGCGTCGCCCGCTTCGAGCGCCGGTACGGCGGTGAGGGTTCCGGCTGAGTCCCGGACGGGCGCGGTCCTCAGATCACGTTGAGCGCCGCCGCGCAGCCCACTCCGCCCAGCAGCATGAACACGGGCATCAGCACCTTCAGCTCCACCCAGCTGCCCGCCCGGAACCGCATCGCCTTCGGCGGGCCGATCGGGTACCAGCGCTTGCGGCCCACAGGTATCGGCCACAGGATCGGGCAACCGGAGACGGTCAGCGCGTCCCCGATGTCGTGCACCAGCGCGCCCAGGACGACCGGCAGCCCCAGCCACAGGTACTCCTGGCCCGGCTCGGTGAACAGCCAGTTCGCGCCGTTGCCCGGCTCGTCCAGGATGCCCGCGAGGATCCAGGCGCTGGTCGCGGCCAGCAGCCACACCAGGACATCGCTGCTGGAGCCGCGCGTCGCCCGCCACAGCAGGCCCTCGATGGCCAGCACCATGTGCACGAAGAGAATGGCCAGCACCGCCCAGCGGCCGCCCGTGATCGCCAGGACCGCGGTGCCGGCGCCGATCAGCACCGCCCACAGCCAGGTGTGCGTGAGCGTGCGGTGCCCGCCGGAGCGGCGCGGGTCGCCCTGCTTCTTGGTGGCCTTGTAGACGGCGTAGGACAGCTTGTCGACGATCTCGCACAGCCAGCGGGACAGGGGGCCGAAGGCCCTCGAGATGGTGGCCGCCTTGTGGTCCAGGTCGGGGGCGAGCGCGGCGCCGGCGCAGATCAGGGCGCCGGCCAGGAGCACCGGCCAGGGCATGGGGTGTCCGGCCGCGGCCGTCGCCGCGCCGACCCCGAGCCAGGCCGCGGCGCCCGACAGTGAGTGTGCTGGTCCCATCATCGCCGTTGCCCGCCCCATTCCTCGTTCGCCGCCGGCCGGTTGACCCGGTGCGTTGACGCCCCGCCGGCCACACAGCGTAGCGTTCGCGATCTTCGCGCCCGCAGCCGATTCCCCCATCGGCCGGGCGGGCAGGCAAGATGGGGGCGTGACCCTCATCGATCAGCTGCCGCCGACCGCCGACCCCGACGCCCTCTACGAAGCCTTCGAGTCGTGGGCCCGGGAGCGCGGTCTCACGCTCTACCCGCACCAGGAGGAGGCGCTGATCGAGGTGGTCTCCGGGGCGAACGTGATCGTGTCGACGCCCACGGGCTCCGGCAAGAGCATGATCGCCGCGGCCGCCCACTTCGCCGCCCTGGCGCGCGACGAGGTCACCTTCTACACGGCGCCCATCAAGGCGCTGGTGTCGGAGAAGTTCTTCGAGCTGTGCAAGATCTTCGGCACCGAGAACGTCGGCATGCTCACCGGTGACGCGTCCGTCAACGCCGACGCCCCGGTCATCTGCTGCACCGCCGAGGTGCTGGCGTCGATCGCGCTGCGTGACGGCAAGGACGCCGACGTGGGCCAGGTCGTGATGGACGAGTTCCACTTCTACGCGGAAGGGGACCGCGGCTGGGCCTGGCAGATCCCGCTCCTCGAGCTGCCGCAGGCACAGTTCGTGCTGATGTCGGCGACGCTCGGCGACGTCTCCTTCTTCGAGAAGGACCTCACCCGCCGCACCGGCCGCCCCACCGCCGTGGTCCGCTCGGCGACGCGTCCCGTGCCGCTGTCCTACGAGTACCGGTACACGCCGCTCACCGAGACGCTCACCGATCTGCTCGAGGCCCGGCAGGCGCCGGTCTACATCGTGCACTTCACACAGGCGCAGGCGGTGGAGCGGGCGCAGGCGCTGATGAGCATCAACATGTGCACGCGCGAGGAGAAGGACAAGATCGCCGAGCTGATCGGCAACTTCCGCTTCACCACCAAGTTCGGCCGCAATCTGTCCCGCTACGTCCGGCACGGCATCGGCGTGCATCACGCCGGCATGCTGCCCAAGTACCGGCGGCTGGTGGAGAAGCTCGCGCAGGCGGGTCTGCTGAAGGTCATCTGCGGCACCGACACGCTCGGGGTGGGCGTCAACGTCCCCATCCGCACGGTGCTGTTCACGGCCCTGACCAAGTACGACGGCAACCGTGTGCGCACGCTGCGGGCCCGTGAGTTCCACCAGATCGCGGGCCGCGCCGGACGGGCCGGCTTCGACACCGAGGGCTTCGTGGTGGCCCAGGCCCCCGAGCACGTCGTGGAGAACGAGAAGGCGCTGGCGAAGGCGGGCGACGACCCGAAGAAGCGCCGCAAGGTCGTGCGCAAGAAGGCGCCCGAGGGCTTCGTCGCCTGGAGCGAGCAGACCTTCGAGAAGCTGATCGGCTCCGAGCCGGAGCCGCTGACCTCCCGCTTCCGGGTCACGCACACCATGCTGCTGTCGGTGATCGCCCGGCCCGGCAACGCCTTCGAGGCGATGCGACGGCTGCTGGAGGACAACCACGAGCCGCGCAAGCAGCAGCTGCGGCACATCCGGCGGGCGATCGCCATCTACCGCTCGCTGCTGGACGGCGGCATCGTCGAGAAGCTCGACCGGCCGGACGCCGAGGGCCGGATCGTCCGCCTCACCGTGGACCTGCAGCAGGACTTCGCGCTGAACCAGCCGCTGTCCACGTTCGCGCTGGCCGCGTTCGAACTGCTGGACCCCGAGTCGCCGTCGTACGCGCTGGACATGGTGTCCGTCGTGGAGTCCACGCTGGACGATCCGCGCCAGATCCTCGCCGCCCAGCAGAACAAGGCGCGCGGCGAGGCGGTCGCCGCGATGAAGGCCGACGGGGTGGAGTACGAGGAGCGCATGGAACGGCTCCAGGACGTCACCTACCCGAAGCCGCTGGAGGAGCTGCTCTTCCACGCGTACAACACCTACCGCAAGAGCCACCCCTGGGTCGGTGACCATCCGCTGTCGCCGAAGTCCGTGATCCGGGACATGTACGAGCGGGCGCTGTCGTTCACCGAGTTGGTGTCCCACTACGAGCTGGCCCGCACCGAGGGCATCGTGCTGCGCTACCTCGCGAGCGCCTACAAGGCGCTGGAGCACACCGTCCCGGACGACCTGAAGTCGGAGGACCTGGAGGATCTGATCGCCTGGCTGGGCGAGACGGTGCGCCAGGTCGACTCCAGCCTGCTGGACGAGTGGGAGCAGCTGGCCAATCCGGAGGAGATGACCGCCGAGGAGGCGCAGGAGAGGGCCGACCAGGTCAAGCCGGTCACCGCCAACGCGCGTGCCTTCCGCGTCCTGGTCCGCAACGCCATGTTCCGCCGGGTCGAGCTCGCCGCCCTCGATCAGGTGGACGAACTGGGCGAGCTGGACGCCGAGGGCGGCTGGGACGCGGATGCCTGGGGCGAGGCGATGGACAAGTACTGGGACGAGTACGAGGAGCTCGGCACCGGTCCCGACGCCCGCGGGCCGAAGCTGCTGCTGATCGAGGAGCAGCCGGAGAACGGGCTGTGGCGGGTCCGGCAGATCTTCGACGACCCCAGCGGTGACCACGACTGGGGCATCAGTGCCGAGGTCGACCTCACCGCCTCCGACGCGGAGGGCCGCGCGGTCGTCCGGGTCACCGATGTCGGCCAGCTGTGAGCACAGGAGAACCCCACCCATGACGAATCCGGCCGAGAGCCTCGTCGCCCTGCTCGACCTGGAGCAGATCGAGGTCAACATATTCCGTGGCCGCAGCCCGCAGGAGTCCCTCCAGCGGGTCTTCGGCGGCCAGGTGGCCGGCCAGGCCCTGGTCGCCGCCGGCCGCACCACGGAGGGCGACCGTCCCGTGCACTCCCTGCACGCGTACTTCCTGCGTCCGGGCAGACCCGGGGTGCCGATCGTGTACCAGGTCGAACGGGTGCGGGACGGCCGGTCGTTCACGACCCGCCGGGTCACCGCGGTGCAGCAGGGCCGCACGATCTTCAATCTGACCGCCTCCTTCCACAAGCCTGAACAGGGGAGTTTCGAGCACCAGCTGCCGCCGGCCCGCGAGGTCCCGGACCCCGAGTCGCTGCCGACGGTGTCGGACGAGATCCGTGAGCATCTGGGCGCGCTGCCGGAGCAGTTGGAGCGGATGGCGCGCCGCCAGCCCTTCGACATCCGTTATGTGGACCGGCTGCGCTGGGATGCCGACGACGTCAAGGGCGCCGAGCCGCGCAGCGCGGTGTGGATGCGCGCGGTCGGCCCGCTCGGCGACGATCCGCTGGTTCACACCTGCGCCCTGACGTACGCCAGCGACATGACCCTCCTGGACGCCGTGCGGATCCCGGTGGAGCCGCTGTGGGGGCCGCGCGGCTTCGACATGGCGTCGCTGGACCACGCGATGTGGTTCCACCGTCCGTTCCGCGCCGACGAGTGGTTCCTGTACGACCAGGAGTCGCCGATCGCCACGGGTGGGCGGGGTCTGGCCCGCGGACGGATCTACGACCTGGAGGGGCGGATGCTGGTGTCCGTCGTCCAGGAGGGGTTGTTCCGGGCCCTGTAGGTCACCGGTTTCCGCGCCACCACCGGCCCAGCAGGCCGCGGGACGTCCCGCGTACCGGCTCGACGGCCTCCGGCGCGCGCTGGACCGGTTCCGGCCGGTGGGGAGCGGGGCGGGGGGCCGGCCGGTGTGCCCGCGCCTCCTCCGTCAGCCGGACCAGATCGGCCTGCAGCCAGGCGATCTCGTCCGGGTCCTGAGCGGTCATGAGCTCTTCCGCCAGGTCCGCGGCCGGTGAGCCGGGCGCGCCGTGGGACGGCGGCGGCCGGCGGAACCCGTTGAGGTGGGAGCGGTCGTAGGGGTCCGGGACGGCCTTTGACACGTGCGGCGGGCCGAGCAGCGACGCCACGGCCCCGGCGCGTGCCCAGGGGTCGTCGGCCCGGCGGAGCATGAAGCCCAGCTGCCGGGCGCGCCAGTTGCGCGGGCGCAGGTCGGTGCCGGCGTCGAGCTGGCTCCTGAGACTCTCGGGCGTGCGCCCCGTCAGCAGGGGCATGTTCCTGTCGTCGGCCGCGAACAGCCGTAGCTCCTCGGCCAGGTAGAGCCAGACCACGGCACGGTAGCGGTTCAGGTAGAACCTCACGGGCACCAGCAGTCCCAGCCTCGCGAGGCGGGTGAACCGGGTCTTCGTCACGCCGATGAGGGCGGCGCCCTCCGTGGTGCCCACGGCTTGCACGCTCCGGCGCAGGGCCTCCGGAAACCGCGGCCCGGCGCGGAGCCGCTCGATCTCGGCCCGGTCGACCCGCCGGCCCCCTCCACCGTCGTCGGGGGTCGTACGGATCCGCCCGAGCTGCACGGCGAGGTCGAACTCGGTGCTCTTGAGACCGAGTTCGCGGGCCGCACGGCCCGGGCCGACCAGGGCCTCCCGTGCCGCCGCGGGCCGATCGGCGGTGGCGGTGACGGTGGTGTCGTGCGCGATGGTGTGCTGTCCGGGCATGTTCGTCCTCCCCCGTGGAGTGTGGGCGGCCGGCGCCGGGTGCGCCGCCGGAAAAACCGTAGCCGCTCTGTCACTCTCCGTGGCGAGCCTGTGGATAACTCCGCAGCGGAGGACGGATTAGCAGGTCAGAGCTCTGCGTCGGGTTTCTGTCGGCGGGCGTCCACGTCCAGATGCTCACCGACCCGGTTGACCAGCAGGGTCATCTCGTACCCGATCTGGCCGATGTCGGCCTCCGCCCCGCTGAGTACGCACAGACAGCTGCCGGTGCCCGCCGCGGTGACGAAGAGCACCGCGTCGTCGAACTCGATCATCGTCTGGCGTACCCCGCCCGCGCCGAAGTGCCGTCCCGAACCCTTGGCGAGGCTGTGCAGTCCGGACGAGACGGCGGCGAGGTGTTCCGCGTCCTCGCGCCGCAGTCCCGTGCTCGCGCCCGTCACCAGCCCGTCGTTGGACAGGACCAGTGCGTGCCGTACGTGTTCGACGCGTTGGGTCAGGTCGTCCAGCAGCCAGTCGAGTCCCTGGTTCTGCGCCATGTCGTGTGTCTCCCCCTGGTTCTTCCCCGTGGTCTGCCCCGTGTGCCGTTCCCCCCTGGCGGGAGGGCCCTCGCGCCAGCCTTCCCCACGACCGGGCGCCGGGCAAGGAGGACGGGAGCCAAGGGGCGGAAGATGACCGAGGAACAGTGGCGCGAGCCCGGATCCCGCGGTCACCCCACCGAGTCGAGCAGCCGGGCGGTGTGCACGCGCCCGGCGTACTCGACGAGCCGGATCAGCACCTCCTTGCCCGAGTCGCGCTCGCGTGCGTCGCACAGCACGACGGGCGTTCCGGCGTCCAGGTCGAGCGCGCGGCAGACGTCCCCCGTGTCGTGGCGCCGGGCGCCCGTGAAGCAGTTGACGGCGACGACGAACGGGATCCGCCGGTGCTCGAAGTAGTCCACCGCGGGGAAGCAGTCCTCCAGGCGCCGGGTGTCCGCGAGGACCACCGCGCCCAGGGCGCCTTGCGCCAGTTCGTCCCACAGGAACCAGAAGCGGTCCTGTCCCGGGGTGCCGAAGAGGTACAGGGAGAGTCCCGAGCGGATGGTGATGCGCCCGAAGTCCATGGCGACGGTCGTGGTGACCTTCTGGTCCACGCCGTCGGTGTCGTCCACCGACCGACCGGCTTCGCTGAGCAGTTCCTCGGTGCGCAGCGGCCGGATCTCGCTGACCGCGCCCACCAGGGTGGTCTTGCCCACGCCGAATCCGCCGGCGACCAGTACCTTCAGCGCCAGCGCGGCCGTCTCGTCGCCGGGGGTGTCGGAGTGTTCAGGGACCATCGATCACTTCTCTCTGGAGTGCCGGCCGCGGTCGGCGGGGATACGGGTGTGCCGTGGCCCGGGAGGCGTCCCGGCCGGGGGCGCGGTGTCGCCTACAGGGCCCTCAGCCCCTCGATCACCTCGCGGAGAACGCGCTCGTCGGGCAGGTGGGCGGGCGGTACGGGGCGGCTGACGGTGACGTGGCCGCGCTCCAGCAGGTCGCCGAGGAGCACCCGGACCACGCCGACGGGCAGGTCCGCGCCCGCGGCGAGTTCGGCGACCGACGGTGTCTCCGGGCGGCACAGGTCGATCAGGGCACGGTGCTCGGGGCCGAGCGCCGGGTCGTCGGCACCGGGGGCGGCCGGGTCCAGGGTGACGAGGGCGATCAGGTCGAACCGCACCCCGCCGGGGCCGGGCCCGGTGCGTCCGCCGGTCATGGCGTACGGCCGGACCAGGGGCCCGGCCTCGTGGTCGTACCACTGGCTGTCCGCCGCGCGCGGAACGCCTGTCGTGTCCTCGGTCATCTCCCGGACCGCTTCCTC
This sequence comes from Streptomyces sp. 13-12-16, assembly GCF_002114215.1. Classification (GTDB taxonomy): domain Bacteria; phylum Actinomycetota; class Actinomycetes; order Streptomycetales; family Streptomycetaceae; genus Streptomyces. The sequence goes on from NZ_NCTE01000420.1 coordinate 8,019, forward strand.
GTCTCATCCGGCGGCCGGTGGCCGCGCGCCGGCCCGCGGCGGGGTGTGGAGGTGCTCGCCGACGCGCTTGACCAGCCGTGCCATCTCGTAGGCCACCAGGCCGATGTCGGCGGTCACGGCCGTCAGGAGGGCGAGGCAGGTGCCGTCTCCGGCGGCGGCGACGAACAGGAAGCCGTCGTCCATCTCGACCATCGTCTGGCGCACTCCGCCGGCCCCGAAGTGCCGGCCCGCGCCCTTGGCCAGGCTGTGGAAACCGGAGGCGACCGCCGCGAGGTGCTCGGCGTCCTCGCGGCCGAGGCCTCCGGAGGCGCCGACGGCGAGTCCGTCGTCGGAGAGCACCACGGCGTGCCGGACGTCGCCGACGCGGAGCACCATGTCGTCGAGCAGCCAGTCGAGTTCGCCGGATCGCCGGCCGGTCCTCGTGCTCGGTTCCTGGATCATGCGGGGTCTCCTTCGGTGCTGTGCTTCACGGGGCCGGGACCAGGACCGGTACCAGGACCGGCGCCGCGGCCGGAGGGCCTGCCGCCGCCGCGCGCCCAGCCGTCGCGGTAGGCCACCATGCGGTCCCGTACGAGTTCGGGGGTGCGGTCGTCCCGGCCGTCGTGCCGCGCGGGCGCGGGCGTTTCCCGGCGGCCGTCGCGCAGTTGGGGGGCGAGGCTGGCCTGTCGTACGCGGCGTGGGAGGTCGTCGGAGCCGGCGGGCTCCTCCTCCGGGCGGTGCGGTCGCAAGGCGGCGACTCCTGGGGAT